>JAJYCY010000001.1:22529-80554 GCA_021778035.1 Pseudomonadota bacterium | reverse complement strand
TGTCCAGCCACTTCAGACCACTAAAAATATAGCAGATGTCTCTCAGTCCGCCTGTTTTCTCAGAAATGCCGGAATATCCAGGTAGTCGATGCCGTTCTCGGCCAGACCCTTAGGTTCCAGAACCCGGCGGTTGCGTATGACCGTAGGCGTATCGAGCTGCTCGTAATCCGTTGTTCCGGTGCCGGTTTTGATGACCTTGTAGGGCGCGCTCTTCTTCTGCCCCTGTCCCAGTCCGGTTGCCACCACCGTCACGCGCAGCTCACCCTGCATCGCCGGGTCAATGACCGTGCCGACAATGACCGTGGCATCCTCGGCGGCAAATTCCTTGATAGTATTGCCGACTTCCTCGAATTCCCCGATCGACAGGTCCTGGCCGGCAGTCACATTCACCAGGATGCCCCGGGCACCGGATATGTTGATGTCCTCGAGCAGGGGGCTTGATACCGCCGCACGGGCTGCCTCGACGCCCCGCTGGTCGCCGCGGGCACTGGCCGACCCCATCATGGCCTGGCCCATTTCAGCCATGATGGTACGGACATCAGCAAAGTCGACATTCACCAGTCCAGGCCGTGTAATCAATTCGGCGATGCCCTGCACGGCTCCCTGGAGAACCTCGTTTGCCTTGCTGAAGGCGTCGAGCAGACTGACGCCCTTTCCGACCACGGACAGAAGCTTCTCATTTGGAATCATGATAACCGAGTCGACGAACTCGCCAAGCTCCTTGATTCCCTGCTCGGCCACCGCCATGCGCTTTTTCCCTTCGAACGGGAAAGGCTTCGTGATCACGGCGACCGTCAGGATACCGAGGTCGCGTGCCACCTGCGCCACGACCGGCGCCGCGCCGGTACCCGTTCCGCCGCCCATGCCGGCAGTGATGAATACCATATCCGCTCCGCTGAGAACTTCGGCAATGCGTTCCCGGTCCTCGACAGCCGCCTGCCTGCCCACGGCAGGATCGGCTCCCGCTCCGAGCCCTTTGGTGAGATTCGCCCCCAGCTGGAGGATCGTGCGTGCGCCGGAGCGCTTCATGGCCTGGGCATCGGTATTTGCGATGATGAATTCCACGCCCTCGATGTTGGCAGCGACCATGTGGTCGACGGCGTTGCCGCCTCCGCCACCGACTCCGATAACCTTTATAACAGCCTGCTGACCGTAGGTGTCCATGAGTTCAAACATGTTATGTCTCCTGTGGCTAACCGAAGCTGGGCGGATTACGTCGTTCCGCCGTCCAATTACTAAAAATTCCCCTGAAACCAGCCCTTCATCTTCCGGAACATTCCACCGACACTGGGAACCTCCCGGCGCGAATGCATGTCGTAGTGCCTGCCGTCACGGTTTTTTGCGCCATACAGCACCAGACCGACGCCGGTCGCGAAGATCGGGTTGTGGACCGCGCCGCTCAGCCCTCCCACGTATTGCGGAACCCCCAATCGCACCGGCATGTGAAACACCTCTTCCGCCAGATCGATCATGCCTTCCATCTTGGCGCTGCCTCCCGTCAAAACGATTCCGGATCCGATCACGTCCTCGAATCCGCTGCGTCTCAGATCAGCAAGCACAAGCCCGTACAACTCCTCCACCCGCGGTTCTACGACCTCGGCCAGAGTCTGGCGGGCGAGCTTGCGCGGCGGGCGGTCGCCAACGCTCGGGACCTCGATCGATTCGTCGGCCCGGGCGAGCTGGGTTAGCGCACAGCCGTACTTTTTCTTGATTTCCTCAGCGTGCTGGGTTGGCGTGCGCAGGGCGACCGCTATGTCGTTGGTTACCTGGTCGCCGGCAATGGGAATCACGGCGGTATGGCGGATAGCACCTTCCGTGAAAACCGAGATGTCCGTGGTGCCGCCGCCAATGTCGACCAGACAGACGCCCAGCTCCTTCTCGTCTTCCGTCAGGACCGAGAGGCTGGATGCCAGCTGCTCGAGGATGATGTCGTCAACCTCGAGCCCGCAGCGGCGCACGCACTTGATGATGTTCTGCGCAGCACTGACCGCTCCGGTCACGATGTGGACCTTTGCTTCAAGCCGCACACCACACATGCCGATCGGTTCGCGCACGCCCTCCTGCCGGTCTATGATGAATTCCTGCGGAAGGATGTGCAGGATCTTCTGGTCGGCCGGAATCGCCAGGGCACGAGCCGCTTCTATAACGCGGTCTACATCACCGCGAGCTACCTCCTTTTCCTTGATGGCAACGATGCCATGGGAATTGAAGCTGCTGATATGGCTGCCTGCGATCCCGGCAAATACGGAATGAATCTGGCAGCCGGCCATCAGTTCTGCCTCTTCGACAGCACGCTGGATCGACTGCACCGTAGACTCGATATTGACAACGACGCCCTTCTTCATCCCGCGCGACGGATGATGACCGACACCGATCACCTCTACTTCCCCGGCCGCGGATACATCACCGACAATTGCAAGTACCTTTGAAGTGCCTATATCAAGGCCCACGACCAGATTTTCGTCGCCTTTTTTTGCCATGTATCAGCCCTCTGCGCCTGGATCGGCCGTGGCGCCCGCGTGGGCTCGCCATTGCACCGCAAAACCGTTTGAATAGCGCAAATCCACCCTGCGCATCAGCTGCCGCTGGCCCGACAGCGCATGCATATAGACCGTCAGAAAACGGGCCAGCTTCGCATTGAGGGCATGATGCCCCAACACAAGCAGCAGATTTCTGCCAACAACAGTTCTCCACGTGCCGCGCGTGGTGAGCGTCAGGCTCGTGATCGGCAATCCGTCCCGAACAAGAAACGCGTCAAGCTGCTGGTATTCGGCGAATACCTGTGCCTGCGTGCCCTGCGGGCCGCTGAGCAGGGGCAGGCCTGCCGGACCGTGCCGGCTCCCGAGATCTACCAGATCACCTGCGGTGTTGATCCACTGGGTGTCACCCCACCGGGCCGCCAGCGTCTGCTCGGTAAACCGGATATGCACGCCGTCTGGCCACTCCCGCCGCACAGAAACCTGGTACACCCAGGGAACTGACTCGGCACGCGTCTTGATGGCATTGAGGTTGAGAAGCAGGAAATTCCCCGAGACCAAAGGCGCCACCGCCTGCGCCAGAGCATCCCGGTTTACGTGCCTGAAGGGACCTTCGAAGCTTACGTTCTTTACCGGCAGGGTGGCCGGATTCAGGATGTAGTTGATGCCGAAGAGAACCGGAATCAGCACCGCCAGCGCTCCCAGCGCCATCAGTACATTGCGCTGCGACAGCAGCGCCGGACCTTGGCCATCAACCTGTTGTTCAGCAGTTTCCATTGTCTTCCTCCCGCCCGACAACCCACCGGGAATGGCGCTGCACGTACCGCACGGACCTACCATCACTCATGATTCGACTCCCATGATCCTTACCTCCGGCTCGAGCTTGATGCCTTGCGCGGCCAGCACCCGCTGCTGCACAAGTGCAATCAACCGCTCGATCTGTGCCGCCGTGGCCTGTCCGCGGTTGATAATGAAATTCGCATGCAGATCCGACACGCATGCGTCTCCGTCGCACAGTCCCTTGAGACCGGTTGCCTCTATCAGGCGCGCGGCGTAATCGCCGGGCGGATTGCGAAACACCGATCCGGCATTCGGCTGCTGGGTCGGCTGGGTTGCACCTCGCCTGGCAAGCAGGGACTTTATGAGTGCCTTGCCTTCCGCCACCGCACCCGGGACGAGCCGGAACCGGCCCGCGACGAACCACTCGCCAACCGGGCCGGCAACACTGCGATAGGCAATCCGGTAATCTGACGGAGTGCGGATCCGGATCTCTCCGTGCCGGTCCATTGTCTCGACCGCTCCCACGATCCCCCATGTTTCGCCGCCAGATGCACCGGCATTCATTGCCAGGGCTCCACCGACGGTACCCGGAATACCGGCGAGAAATTCGGCTCCCGAAAAGCCGTGCTGCACGCAGAAGCGCGCGAGCTTCGCACACGCAACACCGGCCTCGCCACGGACACAGCCGTCGCTGGTCTGTTCCAGCCTGCTCAGGCGGCCGCTCAGACACAGCACAGTCCCCCGCACCCCGCCATCACGGATCAGCAGGTTGCTGCCGAGCCCGATCCAGTACACTGGCTCATCCTCCGGAAGGCTGCGCATGAACTGGGCCAGATCCTCAAGGTCCGCGGGTTCGTAATAGCGGTCGGCAGGACCACCGACGCGCCAGCTGGTGTGCCATGCGAGCGGCTCATCCAGCCGGAGCGTGCCGCGCAGTTCCATTCGGCTGTGCATGCGCGGCATCATTTTTCCTGCACCAGCGTCTTTGCCAGACCCGCCGCAACCTGCCCGATGTTGCCGGCTCCGAGCGTAAGCAGGAGATCTCCCGGCGCAAGCACTTCACGCAGGACATCGGGGAGTGCATCAACTTTTTCCAGAAAAATCGGATTGCCTCCGCGCGCACGTATCGCCCGGCACAGGGCACGGCCGTCGGCACCCGGAATGGCGGACTCGCCAGCCGGATACACCTCCGTGATCAGCACGGGATCGAGTGCGCCCAGCACGGCACAGAAGTCATCGAACAGATCACGCGTACGTGTAAAGCGGTGAGGCTGGAATGCCACTACCAGCCTGCGCTGCGGCCAGCCGGCATGCGCAGCCGCTATGGTGGCAGCAAGTTCGGTGGGATGGTGGCCGTAATCATCACACAGCATCACATCCCCGCCCTTGAACGGAATCAGTCCATTGACCTGAAACCGTCTTCCGATGCCGGCAAATCCTGCCAGTCCGTCAAGAATGGACTGCCTTGGAACATGCAGCTCGTGGGCCACCACAATCGCGGCGAGTGCGTTCAGGACGTTGTGGCGGCCCGGCTGATTGAGCACCACCCGCATGCCGGGTTCGATTCCGGCCATAACAACGGTAAAGTGCATCTGCATGCCATGCTGCTCGACATCCAGGGCCCGGACATCTGCATCCTCACTGAATCCATAGGTACGTATCGGTTTGTGCACTCTCGGTATGATGTCGCGCACCACGGGATCATCCAGGCAAAGCACCGCCAGGCCATAGAAAGGCAGGTTATGCAGAAAATCTATGAAAGCCTGCTTCAGCCGCGCGAAGTCTCCGCCATAGGTCCCCATGTGATCCGCATCGATGTTGGTCACGATCGCCAGGTATGGCTGCAGATGCAGGAACGACGCGTCACTTTCATCGGCTTCGGCAACGAGGTATTCGCCGTGACCCAGACGCGCATTGGTTCCTGCGCTGTTCAGTCTCCCACCGATCACGAACGTCGGATCAAGTTCGCCCTGCGCCAGGACGCTCGCCACCAAGCTTGTTGTCGTCGTCTTGCCGTGCGTACCGGCCACGGCAATGCCGTGCTGCAGGCGCATGAGCTCCCCCAGCATCTCCGCCCGTGGAATCACGGGAATCTTGGCTGCCAGCGCAGCCGCGACTTCAGTGTTCCGGGCATCGATGGCGGACGACACCACTACTACATCGGCCCCCCGTACCAGCGCAGCGTCATGCCCGATGTGAACCGGCACGCCGAGTTCGCTCAGCCGGCGCGTATTGGCACTTTGTTGTGCATCCGATCCTGACACCTCGAACTCGAGGTTGTGCAGCACCTCGGCAATGCCGCTCATTCCGGCGCCGCCGATGCCTACAAAGTGGATACGCCGCACCCAGTTACGCATGCGCTGCCTCCAGACACAGGCGCGACACGGCTTCCGCCGCGTCCGGCACTGCGCAGGCGCGCGCGTTGACGGCCATTTTCTGCAGCAGTCCGCGGTTGGCAGCCAAACCGGCGAGCAGCTCAGCGAGACGCGACGAATCGAATTCGCCCTGCGGAACAAGGATCGCGGCATCACGGTCTGCGAGGTAACGCGCATTGGCGGTCTGGTGGTCGTCCACCGCATGCGGATAGGGCACGAGAATGGCGGCGAGGCCCGCTGCAGCGATCTCGGCAATCGTCATTGCACCGGCCCGGCAGATGAGCACGTCGGCCCAGTCGTAGGCCTGTGCGATGTCGTCAATGAAGACCGTAACGCGCGCCTCGATTGACAATTTGCGGTAAGCACGTTCGGTACTCGTACAGCCGCTGCGTCCGGCCTGATGCCAGATCTCGGGTACATGGCTGCGCGAAAGATTCGCGGCGGCATCGGGCAGCACCGAGTTGAACACCAGCGCTCCCTGGCTTCCGCCCACCACAAGAACCCGCAGCGGTCCCTGGCGGGCACTCAGGCGTTCAGCAGGTGGCGCGAGCCCGAGGATCTCGGGGCGTACAGGATTTCCGACGTGCCGTACGCCGGGATGGGAACCGAACGTCTCCGGGAACCCGCACATGACGACGTCCGCGATATAGGCAAGCCAGCGGTTGGTAAGGCCGGCAACAGCGTTCTGTTCGTGGATCAGCAGCGGCCGGCGCAGGAGACTCGCCACCAGGCCGCCGGGTGCAGCCACGAACCCTCCCATTGCAAGCACGACGTCGGGTTTGCGGCGCCACATGATCCGCCACGACTGGAACATGGCAACGCCCAGCCGCACCGGAAGCAGCAACCATGACAGCAGACCGGTTCTCCTCAGACCTCTAATGGTGATCCACTCCATTTCGAATCCCGCCGCCGGCACCAGGCGCGCCTCGATCCCTTTGCGCGTACCGACCCACACGACCGTGACGCCCTGGTCTCGCAGCTGCCGGGCGACTGCCAGCGCAGGGAACACATGACCCCCCGTTCCTCCGGCCAGAATCATTACCGTAGTCATTGCTTCGGCACCCAGCGCTGGCGCGTCTCGCGGTCAACGACCAGCAGCAGCGCAACGGCAATGCAACTGGCGACCATGCTGCTGCCGCCGTAGCTCACAAATGGCAGTGTCAGGCCCTTGGTCGGCAGTGCGCCCATGTTCACGCCCATGTTGATCATTGCTTCACCACCAAGCAGGATTCCGATGCCCTGTGCCAGCCGCGCCCCGTAGATCTGGCCGACCCTCTCGGCGGCACGCGCTATGGCAAATGCGCGCCACACAACGACGGCAAACAGCGATATGATGACAAGGACCCCGATCAGACCAAGCTCCTCAGCGAGCACGGCCATCAGAAAATCGGTATACGCGGCTGGCAGATAGAACAGCTTCTGCACACTTCCCCCGAGGCCGACTCCGAAAATTCCACCGCGCCCGAATGCGATCAGCGCCTGGGTCAACTGGAATCCCTTGTTCAGCGGGTCCGACCACGGATGCAGGAATCCGGTTACGCGTGCCACACGGTACGGAGAGAAGATGGTAAGAAGGATCATGCCGCCGACTCCGGCGGCCAGAACAACCATGAAGTGTCCGAAACGCACTCCACCCAGAAACAGCATCAGGAACACCGTGAAACCGATCACGGCGGCAGCCCCCAGGTCAGGCTCCTGGAGAAGCAGGGTACCGATGATCGCCACGACGATGCTGACCATCAGGATCCCCTGGGTAAAATACCGAAGCTCATCCTGCTTGCGGACGAGATATCCGGCGACGTAGACGATCATGAAGTCCTTCACGAGTTCGGATGGCTGAAGCTTGAACAGTCCCAGACGCAGCCAGCGTGAACTGCCGTTGACATGCACACCAACGCCAGGAACCACCACCAGAACCAGCATGCAGATACCGGAAAGAAGCAGATAAGGGCCAATCTGTTCCCACAGACGCACCCTGGTGCGCAGAATCACTGCCGCGGCCGCAAGGCCCAGGACGACGCTGATCAGGTGACGAAGCAGAAAATGGTAACTGCTGCCGGTATACCGCTCGGCCGTCGGGATCGATGCCGAGTACACCATGACAATGCCGATCGCAATCAGGATGCCGACGCTGCCGACGAGCCAGCGATCGTATACCGGACGCGCCCTGCCGGCAGTCCGGGTCCCGCGACTGTTGCTGATCACGGCGCTCATTTTTCTGGCTCCGTGGCGGAATGCGTACGGTCACAGACCGGCTCCAGCCAGCCATTGCCCCGGGAAGCATGTCTAGTCTGCTTCATCCTATTACCCTGCCGACTGCTTCACGGAAAACATCCCCCCGATGCTCGTAGTTTCGGAACATGTCGAAACTCGCGCACGCAGGAGACAGCAGTACCGTATCGCCCGGCCGCGCCAGGTCTGCCGCTTTCCGCACCGCATCGAACATGTCCTCTGCACGCGCCACGGTGGCCAGATCACCCAGCGCCTGCTCGATGAGCGGCGCGTCACGCCCGATGAGCACGATACCGCGCACCCGGCTTCTGACCGCATCGCGCAGCTGGGAAAAATCGGCACCTTTGCCGTCGCCGCCCGCAATCAGCACCACCGGCCGCTCCATGCCGTTCAGGGCAGCAACAGTGGCGCCGACGTTCGTACCTTTGGAATCATTGATCCACAGCACGCCGGCATGGTCGCCCACGACCTCCGTCCGGTGTCTGAGACCGGCAAATTCGCCGAGCACCCGCCTGATCGCGGCAAAAGGAACTCCGACCACATCTACCAGCGCCGCGGCCGCCAGAGCGTTGGCAATGTTATGGCGCCCGGCAAGCCGCAATTCGGATACCGGCATGATCAGTTCGGAACCACGTGCCAGCCACTCTTCCCGGCCCTGCCGCAGCAGGCCGTAGTCCGCGTCATTACGGGGCGACGACAGCCCGAAGTACAGGGTGCGCCGGTCTGGCCTGGCCATGGCCATCACGGCCGGATCCTCACGATTGAGCACCATCACCCCGTCGCCCCGGAAGACGCGCCCTTTGGCCACAGCGTATTCCTCGATATCGCGGTAGCGGTCCATGTGGTCGGGGGTAATGTTCAGTATCGTTGCCGAGCGGGCGTTGAGACTGGCGGTGGTCTCAAGCTGGAAACTCGAAAGCTCCAGCACGTACACCGCTGGTTCCGGCTTGCGGAGAAGTTCAAGTGCGGGCGTACCGATGTTGCCGCCGACTGCGGCATCGAGGCCTGACGCCCGGCAGATCTCGCCCACCAGGGTTGTCACCGTGCTCTTTCCGTTGGAGCCGGTAATCGCGATGACCGGCGCTGACGCCTCCTGCGCGAAGAGCTCGATGTCCCCAACGGCAGCCCTGCCGGCGGCGATTGCACCAGCAATTCCTGGGGCGCGCAGCGACAGGCCGGGGCTGACGACGAGCAGGTCGGCGCCCAGGAACACGCTGCTGTCCCACGGGCCGGTGTGAACCGCCATGCCGGGAAATTCCGCCTGCAGCTGCGCCAGCATGGGCGGCGACTGGCGACTGTCCGCAACGCGCACGCTGTAGCCGCGCGCGCTCAGATAACGTACGCAGGAAAGTCCTGTCGCACCCAGTCCGAGCACAAGAGCCATGCGTGGTTTGCTGCGCACCATTCCTGTTACCTGCATGATCAGCGTATCTTCAATGTTGCAAGCCCCATCAGCACCAGGATCAGGGTGATGATCCAGAAACGCACGATCACTCGCGGTTCCGGCCAGCCCTTGAGCTCAAAATGATGGTGCAATGGCGCCATGCGGAAAATGCGTCGTCCGGTCAGTTTGAACGACACCACCTGCAGCATCACGGACACGGTCTCCATCACAAACACCCCGCCCATGATGAACAGGACGATTTCCTGGTGCACCACCACGGCAATGACCCCAAGCGCTGCACCCAGACCGAGAGCTCCGACATCCCCCATGAACACCATTGCCGGATAGGTGTTGAACCACAGGAAACCGAGGCCGGCTCCTACCAGGGCGGAACAGAAAACCAGCACCTCTCCGGCCCCGGCAATGTAGGGAATCCCCAGATACTGGGAGAACTGGTAATGGCCGGTCACGTAGGCAAAGATCCCGAGCGCGCCCGCGACCATTACGGTTGGCATCACGGCAAGACCGTCGAGACCGTCTGTGAGGTTGACGGCGTTGCTGGATCCGACGATGACAAAGTAGGTAAGCAGGATAAACCAAGGACCCATGTTTATGGCCACATGCTTGAAGAACGGAACTATCAGTTCGATCTCCACCGGCGAGCGGGCCGTGAAATACAGGAAAAGCGCGGCCCCGAGTCCGGCCACCGATTGCCAGAAATATTTGGCCTTGGCGCCGATCCCGCGGGGATTTTTGCTCACGAGCTTCTTGTAGTCGTCAGCCCATCCTATTGCACCGAATGCAAAGGTCGTGAACAGAACCACCCAGACGAACCGATTGGTCAGATCGGCCCAGAGCAGCGTGGTTATGAAAACAGCCACCAGGATAAGCGCGCCTCCCATGGTCGGGGTTCCAGCCTTGGTCAGGTGGGTCTGGGGACCGTCGCTCCGCACGGTCTGGCCGATCTGGTACTGGCTGAGCTTGCGGATCATGAACGGGCCCACGATAAAGCTGATTCCGAGCGCAGTGAGCACACCGAGGATTCCGCGCAGCGTGAGATAGCGAAAGACATTGAAGAAGGAAATGTCGTGCGCAAGTTTCTTGAAAAGGTAAAAAAGCACTAGCCGCCCCTCTCCTCGTGTTTTCCCGAACCCGCGACCGTCCGGCCGCCGCCATCGTCTGCATCCATAAGCCCGGATACCACACGTTCCATGCGCATCACGCGTGATCCTTTCACCAGGATCACCATGTCGTGATGCATCTCGCCGCGCAGGGTCTCAACGAGCGCGTCGTGCTGGTCGAAGTGCCGGGCACCGGATCCGAAACTGCGCACGGTCTCCCGGGTCAGAGGGCCGATGGCGTAAAGACGGTGGATACCCGCCTGCCGCGCCAGCTCACCGGTACGGGCGTGCATTGCAGCCGCAGCCTCACCGAGTTCGGCCATGTCACCGACGACCACCACCCGCTCTCCAGCGGCGTGTGCCAGCACATCCAGGCCGGCAGCCAGCGATCCGGGATTGGCGTTGTACGTGTCATCCAGCACCCGTGCGCCGCGGTATCCGGTCCGGACCTCGAGTCTGCCGGGTGGGGCTCTGAGTATCTCGAGACCTGCCTTTATGTGGCCCGTGCCCGCCCCGGCAGCCGTGGAAGCGGCTGCAGCAGCAAGCGCGTTCATGACATTGTGCCGGCCAAGCAGGGAAAGATGCAGTTCGGTTTCCCCATCGGGGGTTTTCAGGCGGACCGTGCTGCCCAGCGCATCAAGGTCATAATCGGCGCTGACATCGGCCTTGGACTGCAGCCCGAAACTAAGCTGGCGCCGCTGGCCCGAAAGCGCACGCCACAGTGCAGCATACTGGTCGTCAGAATTGATGACTGCGACACCATTTTCGTCCAGACCGGAAAAAATCTCTCCCTTTGCACGCGCCACCGCCTCGACACTGCCGAGTCCGGCAAGGTGTGCGGGACCCGCATTGGTAATAAGCGCGATCGTTGGCCGCGCGATATGGGTCAGATAGTCGATCTCGCCCGCATGGTTCATCCCCATCTCGATCACCGCAAAAAGATCGTGCGATCGCAGCCGCAGGAGCGTAAGCGGCACGCCAATGTCGTTGTTGAGATTTCCCTCGGTCGCCAGTCCGGTTCCGGTCTGCGACATGATCGACGCGAGCATGCCCTTTACCGTGGTCTTTCCGTTGCTTCCGGTGACGGCGATCAGGGGCACGCTGAAAGTACTGCGCCAGTACGCGGCCAGCGAACCGAGACCGAGACGCGTATCAGCCACGTGGATGGCTGGCAGGCCGCAGTCCGCTGCCAGACTGACGATGGCGCCGGCAGCACCGGCACGCACCGCTTCCGGCAGGAAGTTGTGGCCATCAAAGGTCGGGCCGGCAATGGCAACGAACAGGTCTCCGCGTGCGAGCTTCCGGGTATCGCTGCTTACTCCGGTAAACCGTGCGTCCCCGCCCGTCAGGCTGCCGTGCAGCACCCGCGCCGCGGCGCTCAAGGTCATCATGCCGCGGCCCCCAGAATCTCCATCACGACTTCACGGTCACTGAAGTGCAGACGCCTGTCCCCGATCTGCTGGTAGGTCTCATGACCCTTCCCCGCAATCAGGACGGCGTCGCCAGCCGCGGCACTGCCGATGGCCATGTTGATGGCATGCGCCCGATCGCGTACGACGGTCGGCTGCAAGCGCATTCCTCCGGCGATGTCCGCGATAATCTGCTCCGGCGACTCGTGGCGGGGATTGTCGTCGGTAACAATCACGATATCGGCAAGGTCTTCGGCAAGCCTGCCCATCAGCGGACGCTTTCCCCGGTCACGTTCGCCGCCGCAACCGAATACGCACCACAGCCGTCCGGATGTGTGCTCGCGCAGCGCTGCCAGCGCCTTGTGCAGGGCATCCGGGGTATGCGCATAGTCCACGACTACCAGCGGTGCGCTGTCGCCACCGAAACGCTCCATTCTCCCGGAAACCGGACGGACCAGCGCTATCCGCTCGGCAGCGCGGGCCAGCGGCAGCCCGGCGACCAGCAGCACCGCCAGCACGGCAAGCAGATTCATGGCATTGAAGCGTCCGATGAGCGAGCTGCGCAGCGCCACCGGTCCTGCCGGCGTCATTACCTGCACGCCAAGGCCTTCAGCCGTCGGCCTGATTTCAGTCGCCCGGATGTCGGCGTCACCGGTGCCGAAGGTTGTCACGTTCACCCGTGTTCTGGCTTCCCGCGCCAGCCGCTGCCCGAAAGGGTCATCGCAGTTGATGACGGCTGCGGCAAGTCCCGGAAATTCGAACAGGCGCGCCTTGCTTTGCGCATAGGACTCCATCGAGCCGTGGTAATCCAGATGATCGCGCGTGAGGTTGGTGAAAACCGCCACGTCGAATGCCACAGCCTCGACACGCCTCTGATCGAGGGCGTGGGATGACACTTCCATGCACGCGGATTCCGCACCGGCCGCGACGAAGCCGGCAAGAAGCCTGTGCACGCTGACCGGGTCGGGAGTCGTATGGCTGGACGGATCGAGCCGCCCGGGAAATCCTGCGCCCAGGGTTCCGATCAGACCACAACGCCCTCCCGGCTCGTCCAGTATCTGGGCAAGAAGATGGGTACAGGTGGTCTTGCCATTGGTGCCGGTGACCCCGACGACGAACAGCTTCTGCGACGGCGAGCCAAAGAACCGGTCAGCAATAAGTCCGATGCGGTACCTGAGCCTCGGAACGGGAATCGCCGGCACCGGCACGTCCGGCATCCTGAACCGCTCTCCCGAGGGAAGCGGATCATCCGGTTCGTACGCCACCGCCGCCGCTCCGCGTGCGATCGCCCCATTCAGGTATTCCCGTCCGTCCCCCCGCACCCCAGGGGCAGCCACAAACAGCCAGCCGGCCTCGACCGTACGGCTATCACTGCTGATACCGGCAACCTGGAGACCCGCAGCGGAAGCGGGGTCTGCCAGGCCCTGGAGCAGGTGACTCAGGCGCGCGGCCGTCACGGGCTACCTCCCGTCTTCGCGTCACTTCCCTGCTCCACGATGCGCACGAACCCACCGACACCGGGGGCGGGAGCCTGCGCAACCCATTCCTGCGGATGCGGCAGATTGTCCGGTGGAATATTCAGAAGACGCAGCGCCCCGGTCATGACCCGGCTGAAAACCGGGGCGGCAACTTCTCCGCCGTAATAGTCCTTTCCACGCGGATTGTTCACCATGACCACCATTGCCAGACGCGGATCGGTTGCCGGAACAAAACCCGCGAATGATGCGATATAGCCGTCGCGCTCGTAGCCGTCAGGCCCGAGCTTGTGCGCAGTTCCGGTCTTGCCGGCAACATGGTAGTCGGCAACCGCGGCGTCGGGCGCGGTTCCTTCGTTGCTGATCACCATCTCGAGCATCGAACGCAATTCGTGCGCGGTCGTGTCCGACATGATACGCCTGCCGGCAACGGGCTGGTCACGCCGGAGTATGGTAACCGGCATCATCACGCCGTCGTTGGCGATGCCCCCGTAGGCCTGCGCAAGCTGCATCACGGTGACCGATATCCCGTAGCCGAAAGACATGGTCGCCTGTTCCGACGGCACCCATTGCTGGAAGGATCTCACGAATCCGGACGATTCTCCGGGCAGGCCCACGCCCGTGGGTGCTCCAAACCCGGCAAGACGGAACATGTCCCACATCCTTCGGGGATTGAGCGACAGGGCTATCTTCGTCGCCCCCACATTGCTTGATTTCTCTATGATCTGGGCCACTGAAATAGTGCCGGAGTCCTCATCATCACGGATGGTGTAGCCGCCCACTCGGATGCTTCCCGGCGAGGTATCGATGAGGGTGTCTGGCGTGTACCTTCCGGTCTCCATTGCCGCGGCAATGGTAAACGGCTTGAGCGTGGAACCCGGCTCGAATGTATCGGTCACGGCACGGTCGCGAACAAGACTGCTGACGAGCCCGTTGCGGTTGTTCGGATTGAAACTGGGCACATTGACCAGAGCAAGCACTTCGCCTGTGCGAACATTCACCACAACCGCGCTCGCCGCGTTTGCGTGAGATTTCGCAACCGCTGCCCTGAGTGCGCGGTAAACCAGGAACTGTATCCGCCGGTCAATGCTCAGTACGAGGTTCCTGCCGGGCACAGGCAGAGAAATGCTTTCGACCGGCTGCACGATGTTGCCATAGCGGTCCTGCAGCACCCGCTCCTTGCCTGGAATCGCACGCAGCCAGCTGTTGTACGCGAATTCCACACCCTCCTGGCCCACATCATCCACGTTCGTGAACCCGATCAGCTGCCCGGTCACCGGTCCGGCCGGATAGTAGCGACGATACTCGCGCTGCAGCGCCACGCCCGGAATGTGAAGAGCCATTACGCGCCGGGCGGTCTGCGGTGCAATCTCGCGCTCTATGTACATGAACTGCCGACCGGCGCTGCGTCTTACCGCGCGCACCAGTCCAGAGAGCGGGATACCCAGAAGCCGGGCCAGCGCCGGCCACCGGCTCCGGCCCTGGACAAACTCCTGCGGGTTGGCCCAGACAGAATCCACCGGCGTGCTGATCGCCAGTGGTTCACCATTCCGATCGAGAATCATGCCGCGGTGGGAGTCGTCCTCAATGATCCGCAGATGCGCTGCATCACCCTGGTCCTGCAGGTAGCTGGCCTCCACAACCTGCAGATAGAAAGCACGCACCGCCAGCAGGACAAATCCGGCAAGCATCGAAAACAGCACAGCCCGGTAACGAATTCCGGTTCTGCCCGAAACCGAGGCCTTCACCGCTGTCCCCCGTCGATGTCCACGATGACCACCTGATCCGGCTTGGGCATACTCATCCCGAGATCGCGGCGCGCCAGAAACTCGACGCGCCGGTGTTCCGACCAGACACCTTCCTCGAGAAGCAGTTTTCCGCGCTCGACATTCAGGTTTTCGCGCTGCCGGCGCAGCGCCTGCAGCACCACAAAATCCATGCGGTTGCGCTGCCGCAAATCCACTACCGCCAGCGCGGAAATCATCACCGCAGCGACCAGCAGTGCAAGACGCCTATCCACCAAGCACCTCGGCGACACGCATCACGGCACTGCGGGCGCGCGGATTCCGCGCCAGCTCATCGTCGCCCGGACGAACCGGCCGGCCGACATTCCGGAGCCTCGGGGTCAGCATTGCCGCAGGCACCGGCAGATCCGGGGGGAATCGGTCTCCTTTCGCCTCCGTGCGCATGAAGTCCTTGACGATATGCTCCTCGAGCGAATGGAAGCTGATGACAACGAGGCGGCCACCCGGCGCCATTGCCTCGACCGTCTGCGGCAGCACCGCGCGGAGTTCATCGAGTTCGCCGTTCACGTGCAGACGTATGGCCTGAAAGGTGCGCGTGGCAGGATCCTGTCCCGGTTCACGCGTCCGCACCGCGTCTGCAACGATGCGCGCGAGGTGGACCGTGGTTTCTATAGGCTGCCGGACACGTTCTGCGCAGATCGCACGTGCGATACGCCGCGCAAACCGCTCCTCTCCGAGATCGCGAATCACACGCGATATCTCCGATTCCGGCGCACTGGCGAGCCATTGCCGGGCGGTGATGCCATGGTCGGGATCCATGCGCATGTCGAGTGGCCCATCATGACGGAAGCTGAAGCCGCGGACCGGCTCGTCGAGCTGCGGTGACGATACCCCGAGATCCAGCAAGATGCCGTTGACTTTCCCGGTCCAGCCGCGATCAGCTATCGCCTGCCCCATCATCGAGTACCGCCCCCGTACCACCTCAAAGCGCGCGTCATTCCCAAACAGACTGCGCGCCGTCGCCACAGCCTGCGGGTCGCGATCCAGCGCTAACAGGCGACCCAGAGGCCCGATCCGTTCCAGAATCCCCCGGGCATGCCCTCCGCGACCGAAAGTACCGTCAACATATATGCCTCCCTGGTGCAGCTCGAGCGCCTCCAGCGCCTCTTTGAGCAGAACCGGGTGGTGAGGCCGTTCATCCACGTTTCCACCTAGAGTGACAGCGATTCGAGTTCAGGCGGCAGGGGTCCGCCTGCGGCTCTGGCCGCCACCCACCCATCGCGCTGGGCGTTCCATTTCGATGCATCCCAAATCTCGAATTTGTTGCCCTGTCCCGCCATGACGATAGACTTTTCCAGACCGGCAAACGTCCGCAACGGTGGCGGCAGAAGTATCCGGCCACTGCCATCCATGTCGCATTCGGTGGCATAGCCCAGCATCTGCCGCTGCAACTGGCGTGTCAGCTCGTTCAGACTCGGCAGTTTCACGAGCTTGCGCTCGATCTCTTCCCAGTCAGGCAGCGGATAGAGCAGAAGAAAGCAGCTGGGATCGATGTCGATCGTCACCACCAGATGCCCTTCGCAGTGACGGTCCAGCGCATCCCGATAGCGGGTCGGGATGACCAGCCTGCCCTTGCTATCGAGACTGAGTTCAGTGAGACCGCGCAGCATGCGTGGACATCTCCCTCTTCAGCAGTACTGTTCCACAATTATCCACTTTTTCCCACAAATTGACACTCACTATAGTAAGCACGCGCAATCAGTGTCAAGAAAAATGCGCAGCGCAGCGGCAATTTCTCCTTTTTCTGACAGGAAGTTAGGGATGGGGGACCTAGGCAATGGCAGCAAAATGCCATCTGGCGGTGATTTCCCACCGCCGGACGGCTGAAAGTCGGTCACAACACGAGATTAAATAGCTAGAAATACAGAAATTTAGGCGCTGAACTTAATGTAAAAAAGTGGAGCCGGCCGATAAGCCGGGTTCTGTCGTGGACAGCCATTCCTCTGGGGCACGTGTCACCACGTGTCTCAAGCGACCTACCCGGGAACGGTGCGGACCACACCATGGTTCCCCTATTCGGTCTTGCTCCGGGTGGGGTTTTCCCTGCCACGGATGTTACCACCCGCGCGGTGCGCTCTTACCGCACCATTTCACCCTTGCCGGCGCTGCCGGACTTGCCGGAAACGCTTAGGCGGTATGTTTTCTGTGGCACTTTCCGTGAGCTTGCGCCCCCCAGGCGTTACCTGGCACCCTGTCCTGTGGAGCCCGGACTTTCCTCTGCATTCGCATACAGCGGCTGTCTGGCCGACTCCGCGGGCAATTATACACCTAAACAGCCCGGTATGAGCGCAGACGCGGCTTTATAGTTCATTCATTCCTCGCCAGCCGGCTGGTGGCCAGCCAGACGGAGCCCGTGCGCGTAGAGCAGACTTTTTTTCACCCCTGTGATCCGTGCCGCCAGCAAGGCGGCCTGCTTCAGGGGCAGCGCTCCGATGAGTACCCGCATGGTCCTGTCGGCCGCAGCGTCTACCTCACGGCCGGCGGCCAGGGGCAGCCCTTGAACCAGAACCACCATTTCGCCGCGCTGCTGGTTCGCATCTGTCCTGACCCAGTCTGCCAGCTCACCCAGCGGTGCATCGTGCAGCGTCTCGAACTGCTTTGTGATTTCCCGCGCAAGCATTGACGGCCGGTCTCTCCCGAAAACGGATGCCATGTCATCCAGGGATTCGGCAATCCGGTGTGCCGATTCGTAGAAAATGAGGGTTCGGGGTTCGGTGCGCAGGTTCTCGAACCTTGCACGCCTTGCGGCAGTCTTTGCCGGCGGGAACCCCTCGAAAACGAAGCGGTCTGAAGGAAGACCGGATACGGACAACGCGGCGATGGCAGCGCAGGGACCCGGTACCGGGACAACCGGGATATCCGCCAAGCGCGCCGCATGCACCAGGCTGAAACCCGGGTCGCTGACCAGGGGTGTGCCCGCGTCACTGATCAGCGCAATGCTCTGTCCTTCGCCCAGGCGAGCGAGCAGCTGGTGCAGCATTTCCCGTTCATTATGCTCATGCACTGCGACAACGGGCCGTCCGATGCCAAAATGCCGCAGCAACGTGCCGCTGTGGCGGGTATCCTCGGCAGCGATCAGGTCAGCCTCGGACAGCACCCGGACGGCGCGAGGCGACATGTCTTCCAGGTTGCCGATGGGTGTCGCCACCACGTAGAGCGTTCCGGGTTTGTTTGACACATGCGCCTCCACTTTAAGATACTGTCGCCACAGTTTATACGACGCCCCGGAATGAAACCGATTTTTACTGCCCGTGTCCGGGCCACCCTGTTCGTTCTCGCAAGCCTGACTGCACTCCAGGGCTGCCAGACCCAGGGGCCCCTCCAGCCCATAGTACCTAGCGCGACCATGGCTTCTGCGCTGCGTGCCGAAAAAGCCGGAGAATTTGTCATTGCCGCGCACGACTACGAGGAACTGGCCAGGCAGGCTGCAGTCCCGCTCCGACAGCGCCTCCAGCTTCGCGCCGTGGATGCGCTGGTCAAAGCCGGACAGGTACGTGAGGCAAGGCAGCAGATCAGATCCATAACCACCACCGGTTTGGCTCCGTCCTTTCAGGCGCGTAAACGCATCCTGGCAGCACGCATTGCGTCCCTCGAGGGACGCCCGAGGCGATCCATCGAGCTGCTCAGCCGCGCCGCGCGTATGCAGAACCTGAGCCCGTCCCTGCAGGCGGAAATCCTGCAGGCGCGGGCGCGGGCCGATCTGAAGGTGGACCATCCGATCAGCGCGGTAAACGATCTGATCGCGCGCGAGCAGTTCATCGTGAGCAATCGCGACATTACCGCGAACCAGATACAGCTGTGGCACATCCTTCAGACACTGAGCCGGAACAGCCTCGAACAGGCACTGCGCCAGGCGCGCAACCCGGTGCTGACCGGATGGCTCCAGCTTGCGATCACCGTCGCCAACAACTCGGGCGACCCCAATCAGGTTGCCGTAGCCGTCAGTGCATGGCGCAAATCGCATCCGGACCACCCGGCAACCAGCAACTTCATCAAGTCACTGGCAAATCCGGTTCCGGGCATCATCGGTCGCATTCACCGGATCGCACTGCTGCTCCCGCTGACATCGGAATTTTCAATGCAGGCGGATGCGGTGCGCGACGGCTTCATGGCGATGGATGCGGCAAATACCGATCCCGGCAAGCCGCAGGTCACAGTCTATGACACCGGCACGGATCCCGCCCAGATAACACATTTCTACGATGAGGCGGTGGCCCAGGGCGCCCAGATGGTGGTTGGTCCCCTCGGACATGATGCCGTCAAGGACCTCGTTGCGGCTAACGACCTGCGGGTTCCGACTCTGCTGCTCAGCCGCACCAGCCAGTCAATCGACCCGTCACTCGACGTATTCCAGTTTGGTCTGCCGCTGGAACAGGAGGCGAGGCAGGTGGCAGAACGCGCGTACCTCGACGGGCATCGACGTGCCGCCATCCTTTACCCGGACACTGCATGGGGACAACGCATAGCAAACGGCTTCACCAGTGCCTGGCAGCGGCTTGGCGGCATCGTGCTGACTTCGGTTGCCTATCAGCCGGGACGCGGTGATTATTCGCAGCCGGTCAAGCAGCTGCTCAACATCACCCAGAGCGATGAGAGGGATAGGCGGCTCGAAACCCTTCTCGGAATAAAGCTGAAATTCGAACCACGGCCACGAAAAGACATCGACATGATCTTTCTCGAAGCCGATGCCCGGAACGGACGCCTCATAAAGCCGCAGATCAACTACTACCATGCCATGCGTATTCCGGTGTATGCGACCTCACACATCTTTTCCGGACACCTTGATCCGACGCAGGATACCGATCTTGATGGAATCATGTTCGGGGACATGCCGTGGATGCTCATCCGCGATGGCAGTATCGAGGCACTGCGTGACAAGCTGCAGCCGGGCGGCTGGAAATATGCACATACCGCTCTTGACCGGCTGTACGCGCTCGGAGTCGACGCCTATGCAGTCATTCCGCAGCTGAACCGGCTCAGCACCGAGCCTGGCGTGCATTTCGACGGCATCACCAGCAGCCTCAGCGTCGGTCCGCATGGACGCTTCCACCGCGAACTTCTCTGGGCGCAGTTCCAGAAGGGCGTGCCTGTGCTGCTCGACACTTTTCTCGATTACAAGGGCCAGTTCGCACTTGACGATGGATCCGGAATCAGTGCGCCACCCGTGGCCACGCAGTGAACGCATGACCGGATCTGCCCGGAACTGCCGGTCCCACCCAGGCGATGATTGGTCTGCCAGACCGGCGTCGGCTACTCTGCGGGTTTGCGCCCGGCGCATTCCATGAAGCAGGCAGGCGGGGATCGCCTGGTTGCCGGATCCGGGGCAGGCAGCACCGTGGTGCGCGGTGATCTTGTCGGCCGCGTACGGACAGCGTTCACGCTTCATTCAACGATGGTCGAACGCTGCCTCGAACCGCTCGCACCATCGATTGTCTCGGCAGCGGAAATGATGGTACGAGCCCTGGTATCGGGCCGGAAGATCCTTCTTTGCGGCAATGGCGGTTCAGCAACCTGCGCGCAGCTCTTTTCCTCGCACCTTCTGAACCGGTACACGCACGAGCGCCCCGGCCTGCCTGCCATAGCGCTCACGGCGGACTGCACCACATTGACTGCAATCGCCAACGATCACCAGTTCACTGAGGTGTTTGCGCGCCAGATCATGTCTTTGGGACAGTCCGAAGACATCCTGGTGATGTTTTCGACAACCGGAAATTCCGCGAACCTGACCCGTGCGGTCGATGCGGCACACGCGCGGGGCATTCGGTGCATCGCACTCAACGGACGCGATGGCGGTGAACTCGCTACCGCCCTGTCGCACGATGACATCAACATTCAGGTACCCGGGGAATCAACCGCCAGGATCCGGGAAATCCATGTGCTGGCAGTACATTGCCTGAGCGAACTGATAGACTACCAGCTGCTCGGACAAGGGTAGGCATGATGAACCGCACCAGGATACCGCACATGCGTATTGCACCGGTGGCCCGGCGCATCTTCGCCGTGGCGCTGATGGCGGGCATCCTTCAAGGATGTGTGCCCGTGATCATCGCGGGAGCAGCTGCCGGCACCGACGTCGCTCACGACCGCCGTACGCTTGGCTCGATGGTCAATGACACCACCGTGGAACTCAAGGCCACCGGCATACTCGACACCGATCCGCAGCTGAGGCATGCAGTGCACATCGGCGTAACATCAGTCAATGGCATCGTGCTGCTGACGGGGCAGGCCCCTACCACGCAGCTGCGGGACCTGGTGCTATCCAAGATCAGGACCATACCCAGCATCCGGCGCATCGTTAACGAAATCGAGATCGCCCCCCTGAGCACCCTTGCCGATCGGGCCCGGGATTCATGGATCACAACCGAGGTCAAAACCCGCTTCCTTGCAACCAAGGGACTCGATCCGACGCGCGTCAAGGTGATCACCGCTGACTCGTCGGTTTATCTGATGGGACTGGTCACAAAGCAGGAAGCCGGACTCGCTGCCAGCGTGGCGGCAAATGTCAGCGGGGTTTCGCGCGTGGTCGAGCTGTTCGAGTACGTAGACTGAACTCCGGAACGGCACATTCCGTTGCTGCGCCCGTCCACTCTGGATCAGATCAATGAGCAGTCTATCGCCTAAATTCGTACAGGCGCTGCGAACGCTCGCCGGTTCGCAGAACGTGCTTACCGACCCTGCCGACAGCTGGGTATACGGATACGACAATTCCCGCAAGCACTCTGCGCCCGACGCCGTGGTATTCGCGACGACGCATGCGGAAGTAGCGGGCATCGTGCGCCTGTGCGGTGAACACGGGGTGCCGCTCACCGCCAGGGGCCGCGGAACCGGCACCAGCGGCGGATCCATCCCGCTGCGAGCCGGGGTCGTACTCGCTTTCGAGCGCATGAACCGGATTACAGGTGTCGATCCAGCCAACCGTGCGATAACTGCCGAACCCGGCACGACCAATCAGGCCGTCCAGGATGCCGCCGGAAAATGCGGATTCTTCTGGCCACCCGACCCTACGAGTGCCGCGTTCTGCACAATCGGCGGGAATCTGGCCCTGAACGCCGGCGGACCGCGCGCCGTCAAATACGGCGCCACGCGGGAGAATGTGCTCGGACTGCGGGCCGTAACCGGCGGCGGCGAGGAGATCCGCACCGGCAGTTACACCAGCAAGGGCGCTGTCGGCTACGACCTTACCCGGCTGCTGATCGGCTCGGAAGGGACGCTTGCCGTGATTACCGAAGCCATACTGAAACTTACCCCCATTCCGGAAAGCAGGCGTACGCTGCAGGCTACCTATGCCCGGGTGAGCGATGCGGCAGCTGCCGTAGCCCGGATCATGTCTCAACCGGTTACTCCCTGCGCACTTGAAATGATGGACAGCGCGGCTGTGGACATTATCCGCACCTACGGACGTGTGAAGCTTGCATCGGGCACCGGCGCACTGCTGATGGTAGAAGTGGACGGGCCCGAAGCCGCGATGGATGCAATGCTGTCTGCGGTCACAGAAACCATGAAAGGCACCGGCCTGCTGGAAACGAAGGTGGCCCATTCCGCTGACGAGGTCCGTGAACTCTGGGCAGCGCGCAAAGCACTCTCCCCGGCGCTGCGTACTATCGCGCCCAACAAGCTCAACGAGGATATCGTTGTTCCGGTTTCTCGCATCGCGGATCTGATCGACGGGCTCGGGGAAGTGAGCCGCCGCTTCGGCATTCCCATCGTCAATTTCGGGCATGCCGGAAATGGCAACATACACGTCAACCTGCTATATGACTCCCAGGATCCGCAACAGGCGCAGAGTGCACAGCCTGCGGTCAGTGCGGTATTCGATCTGGTGCTTGCCCTGGGCGGCACGCTGTCGGGGGAACACGGGATCGGCAGAGAGAAGCGCGACTACCTGGATCGCGCCATTGATCCGGCAACACTGGCCCTGATGCAGCGCATCAGGGCCGAGTTCGACCCGGCGGGAATTCTCAATCCTGGCAAGGTGTTTCCGCTACCACAGCCCGGCCAGGCACCCGGGCATACAGCCAGGCTGAGCGATTCCTGATTTCTGTTTCGCCAGGAACGGAGCGGCCCAGGGGAGAGATAAAAACATGAAAGCCGGCGCACCATCGAGAAACGCGGCGCTAATTTGTGTGCTGCTGTTCATTCTCGGTCTTATCGGTCATTTTGTTCCACTCGGGCATATCGCCTATATTGGTCCAGTTCTGGGACTGCTCAACCGGGTTGCCGTTGATCTGCTGATTGGCGGCTATGGTCTCCTTCTGCTTGCAGTCTATATACTTTAAATGACCGCAGGCAGAAGGGGCGCGTGAGCATTGTGATGCCTGCGTCGCGGATAGACGCCACTGATAAATAATCTAAAGAGGGTCGATAGCCATGCAACGCAGTGCAACCTCATTCATTGCCGCCATCCTGGGTGCCGTTGCAGTATCCTGTCTTGTGCAGCCTAGTCAGGCCGCGGATTACGTCAACAACCTGGGCACCCTCACACAGCCGGATTTCCGGCTGTTCTCCGAGGATCTGGGCTCCGCGCTGAGTTACAAGCCGCTTACGCCAACCGCCCCTCTGGGACTGACCGGGGTCGACATCGGCGCGGAGGTCACCGACACCCAGATCTCGAATTCCTCGGTCTGGCATCTTGTCACCGGCAACGGAAGTTCCACATCGCTGGTTGTCCCGAAGATTCAAGTCTACAAAGGACTGCCACTCGGCTTCGATGTCGGCGCCTTTTACTCGAAGGTGCCGAACAGCAATATCCAGCTGTGGGGAGCAGACATGAGCTATGCGCTCCTGCATGGCGGAATCACCGCCCCGGCTGTCGGGCTGCGTGCGAGCTATACCCGACTGCAGGGAGTCAATCAGCTCGACTTCCATACCACGGGAGTCGACCTATCGGTCTCGAAGGGATTTCTGATGTTCACGCCGTATGCCGGCGTTGGTCAGGTATGGGTGAACAGCACACCATCCGGCATTCCTGGTCTGCAGGGCGAAAGCTTCTCGCTCACAAAGTACTATGTCGGTGCCGACATCAATTTTGCTGTCATCAACATGGATATCGAGGCCGACCGTACCGGCAGTGATAACACCTACGGGATCAAACTCGGCTGGCGTTTCTAAACATGGCGTCTTAAGCGGAAGCTGCCCTCGCAGCCCGATGGGGGTTTCCCCTGCATTCCAGCCTTTCTGCCGGAATGCGGCTTCCATGTTTCGACTACGCGATGAGTTCGAAGGCTCTGCGCTGGAACGGATTTGATCGGGTCATCATGGTGAAGATCGGCGCCCGGGCATCCGGTGCCGCAGGCTGGTCGGGGTGATCACTTTCGTGCATCCCTCCCGGTCCGCGGGTTTCGCACCGCATGCCCCGGCGCTGGCCGGTCCTCACCGGACAGTTCGGCGACCTGCTGACAGCGATGGCCGCCGGTCACGGGCAAAAACCCGCACGGCCGATGGTCGTAGCGCGACTCATCGGAACGGGCGATTTCCTGCTGAATCGCGACTTACACGACTTCCACATCGGCAATTTCCCGCCTTCTCATGGCAGGCAGCCCCGTTCACGGAACTGCCCTGGGTGTGGATCACCCATGCGGCATGACCTGTGACGCCATGTTTAACAGCCGTGGAGGCGTCTCGCCACCGCTTCCTTAAGGCAACGCCAGCAGCCGGTCACAGAGGGCCTGGTCGGATGCACTGTAGCTGCAGAGGATGAGACGGTCGAACCGATCCGCGTAGGGACGTATGGTGCGGATGGCGATACGGCCGGCCTGCTCCTTCGGATAGCCGTAAGCACCGGTGCTAATCGCCGGAAAGGCAATGCTGTGGGCGCCGAAACTCAGGGCTGTTTCCAGCGAATTTCGGTAGCAGGATTCGAGCAACCCGGCCTCGCGGTGCCCGCCACCGCGCCACACCGGTCCGACCGCATGGATGACCCATCTGGCCGGGAGCTTGAAACCGGCAGTGATGCGGCACTGACCGGCAGGGCATCCTCCGATACTGCGGCAGGCGGCCAGCAGCTCTGGCCCCGCCGCGCGGTGAATTGCCCCGTCTACGCCTCCGCCGCCGAGGAGCGTCTCGTTGGCCGCGTTGACGATCACATCAACAGTCAGGGTCGTGATGTCGGCAAGCACGGATTCAATCATGGACTGATGTTACCTCACCCTGCGTCGCCAGAGCTGTGACCATCCGCGCGACCGGTCCGGACCGGCAAACACTGCGCGGGCGACAGGCGGCTGCGGGCATGCTGGCACGGAGTCCGGCGGCGTGGTTGAATCAGCCTGCATGGACTACCTGACTGCACTGGCTGCGCTGATTTCCCTGCTATGGCTGTGGCATTCCAGCCTCAAGGCGCGGGAGACCGCAACGCAGCTCGCGCGACAAGAGTGTACGGACCGGGATCTGCAGTTTCTGGATGGTACCGTCGCTTTCTCGGGAGTCTGCCTGCAACGCAACGACGGACGGATCCGGCTACGGAGGGGGTACCGCTTCGAATTTGCCGACCATGATGGCCGGCGATTCGCCGGACGGCTGGTGCTCTCCGGGCTGGACCTGGAAGAACTCCACCTCTATGTCGGTCGTCCGGCACACTGATGCACCGCCGCAGGCCTATTTGACGCGCCTGAGGGTGGCGCCTTTTCCCCCGGATGGCTTGCCTCCCGGGGGAGCGGGCGGGCTGGGATCACCGCCACCGGAGGCCGCACCGTCACGCTCGGACTCCTTCTGGAAGGAGAAGCCGTGCCCATTTTCGCGTGCGTAGATGGCAAGCACCGCGTTCACCGGCACATCGACCTCAAAACTGCGTCCCCCGAAGCGCGCGGCAAACACGATTGCGTCGCGACCAAGCTCCAGGCGCTCTACTGCCTGCGGATGGATGTTAAGGGCAATCCTGCCGTCCTGGACATAGGCCTGTGGCACGTGGACGCCGGGAACCTGGGCGTCCACCAGCAGATGCGGCGTCAGGCCGTTGTCTACTGCCCATTCGTAGATGGCACGTATCAGATAGGGCTGCGTGGAGCCCGGTTCCGGCATGCGAGAGCCCGCAGCTACCGTGCGACCTGCAGACGCATGTCGCGCTCCGCGTCAGTCAGGCTCAGATTGAATGACTTGCGCTCAAACAGGCGTTCGGCGTAATCAAGTATCGGACGCGCCTGGCGCGGCAATTCTATGCCGTAAACCGGAAGGCGCCACAGCATCGGCGCCAGGGAACAGTCCACCAGCGAAAACTCATCCCCAAGCACAAACTGCTTCTCCTTGAATACCGGCGAGATGACCGTCAGTCCGTCGCGCACGATGTTCCGGGCACGCTGGGCAAGCTTGCGGTCACCGCCCTCGAGCTCCGGCAGCAGGCTGTACCAGTCGCGGTCGAAGCGCATAAGCATCAGTCGCGCCCGGCCGCGCGAGACCGGATCCACCGGCATCAGCGGCGGATGCGGGAGGCGCTCGTCGAGATATTCATTGATGATCAGCGACTCGTAGAGAACCAGGTCGCGATCAACCATGGTCGGGACACAGTTGTAGGGATTCAGGTCCGCCAGTTCACGCGGTTTTTTCTTGATATCCACATCGACAACCTGGCATTCGACATCCTTCTCATACAGCACGATGCGGGTGCGATGGCTGTACGGATCGGTCGTGCCCGAATACAGGGTCATGACATGCTTGCGGGTGGCCAGGGATGCCATTTACGGATTCTCCAGCATGGAATATGGCGTGCAATCTAACAGCAAAAGGGGCCCCTATCACGATAGGGGCCCCTTTGGACTGGAACACTACCGCGCTTTAGTGAACGTCTTTCCAGTATTCCTTCTTGAGCAGAATCGCCAGAACCAGGAACACCGCGAGGAATATTAACACATAAATACCGACCCGGATGCGTTCGAGCTTGGCCGGTTCCGCCATGTACGCCATGAAGTTGACAAGGTCCCGCATGGACTGGTCATACTGCTTGGGGGTCATGGTACCCGGTTTGGCCAGGACGAAATGGTCAAACACTTTCTCTTCAGACACTTCCGTGACCGGCTTCCCGTTTTCCACCGTATGGCTCACGAGCTTCCGGGTGCTGAAGACGGCGCGCTGCTCGCCCTGCCAGCCGTACAGCACGAACGGCATGGCCACATGCGGAAACACGGTGTTGTTCCAGCCGCTGAAGGACTTCGGGTCCCGATAGAAGCTGCGCATATAGGTGTAGATCCAGTCTGTCCCGCGATAGCGCGCCTCCAGGGTGAGGTCCGGTGGAGCCACACCGAACCATTTTTTGGCTTCCACCGCCGGCATGACCGCCTGCATACGGTCACCTACCTTGTCCCCGGCAAACAGCAGGTCTTGCTTCACAAGCTGGTTGCTAATACCCAGATCATGGCCCATGCGGTTGTAACGCAGGTAGGCGGCACTGTGGCAGGACAGGCAGTAATTGACGAAAATACGCGCTCCACGCTGCAGGGACGCCCGGTCGCTCAGATCTATCCTGACATGATCAAGCTTCGGACCCTCGTCTGCATGGGCAACGACGGGCAGCAGCGCCAGCAACAGGCTCAGCAATATTTTCTTCATTTGAATGTCACCCTCTCCGGAACCGGCTTGGTCTTGTCGATCTTCGTGTACCACGGCATTAGCACGAAGAACCCGAGGTAAACCAGCGTGAAGATCTGCGCCCACAAAACGTTCTTGAAAAGGAACAGACTCACAGCGTCAGGCGACTTGGTCCCGAGGTATCCCAGCAGGATGAAACTGATGACGAAAACCGTAAGCGCCCCCTTGTACAGCGCTCCACGGTAGCGGATTGACTTGACCGGCGACCGGTCCAGCCAGGGCAGGAAGAAAATCAGTACGATCGACGATCCCATCATGATAACACCCCACAGCTTGGCTTCGAGAGTAAACATCCCGAGAACCAGCACTGCGGCAATGATCACCGACGCCACCTTGGCCATGGCCCCCTTCCGGGTAAAGAAGGCCAGCCCGGCCACGAGCACCGTCGACACCGCCAGCATGCCGTGCGTGAAGTCGGTTGTCGACGCGCGCAGCATGGAATAGAACGGTGTGAAGTACCACAACGGCACGATATCCAGGGGAGTTGAGAGAATGTTCGCCGGAATGAAGTTGTCGTGTTCCAGGAATTTCCCACCCATCGAAGGAGCAAAGAAGATGATGGCCGCGAACACCATCAGGAACACGGTCACGCCCACGATGTCCTTGACCGTGTAATAGGGATGGAACGGTATGCCGTCAAGCGGAATGCCATTGGAACCCTTTTTCTTCTTGATTTCGATGCCATCGGGATTGTTCGACCCGACCTTGTGCAGCGCGACGAGGTGAACGAATACCAGCGCAACGAGCACGAGCGGCAGCGCAATCACGTGAAACGCGAAAAAGCGGTTGAGGGTCGCGTCCGAAACCACGAAGTCTCCACGGACCCACCGGGCGAGCCCGTTGCCGACATAAGGAATTGCGGTGAACAGGGAAATGATCACCTGTGCGCCCCAGTAAGACATGTTCCCCCACGGCAGCAGGTAACCCATGAACGCTTCTGCCATCAGTGCCACGAAAATGAGGGCGCCGAAGATCCAGATCAGTTCCCGCGGCTGCCGGTGGGAGCCGTAGAGCAGGCCACGGAACATGTGCAGATAGACGATCACGAAAAACATCGACGCGCCTACCGAGTGCATGTACCGGATCAGCCATCCCCACGATACGTCGTACATGATGTACTGGACCGACCCAAACGCGAGCGCCGCATCCGGCTTGTAATTCATCGTGAGGAATATGCCCGTGACAATCTGGTTTACCAGAACCAGAAGCGCCAGGGAGCCAAAGTAATACCAGAAGTTGAAGTTCTTGGGCGCGTAGTACTGCGCCAGATGCTCGTTCCACACCTTGGTGAGCGGGAAACGGTCATCAATCCAGGCTATGAGCTTTTCCATCAGGCGGCTCCTTTCTTCTTGTCACTACCGACGCGGATCAGGGTGTCGGTCAGGTACATGTAGGGAGGAACATCCAGATTCAAGGGCGCCGGCACGTTCTTGAATACACGTCCCGACATATCGTATTTCGATCCATGGCAATGGCAGAAGAAACCGCCCGGCCAGTTGGCACCCAGACCCGATGCCGCGCCCACGGTAAAGGCTCTGCTCGGTGCGCACCCCAGGTGGGTACAGACCCCGAGCACCACGAGGATCTCGGGCTTGCGGGCGCGATAGATATTCTCCGCGTAGGGAGGCTGCTGGCTTTTGACTTTTGAGTAAGGGTCAACAAGCAGAGAAACGTTGTTGGAAAGCTGGGCGAGCATTGCCTTGGTGCGGTTCACGATATACACCGGCTTTCCGCGCCAGGCCACCACGAGCATCTGGCCAAGCTCCAGCTTGCTGATATCAACATCGACCGGCGCTCCTGCAGCCCGCGCACGTGCGCTTGGGTTCATGCTGAGCACAAACGGGGTAGCTGCAAACACGATCCCGACCGTTCCTACGCCCGTGGTCAACGCTATCAAAAACCGCCGCTTTCCGCGGTCAACACCATCTTCACTCATTTTTTAAGACCCCCCAATCGGGTTGTTTTCACCTGCACCGGGAAAAGCCGCCGATTTCGAACTTAACTGATTGAAGTTCAAGCACTTTTTCGATCAGAAAATGCTGATGGACCCCTCAAAGCGGGCATAGGATGGTCCATCAGTCCAGTGCAGTCAAGAGTGAAAGTCGGGTTTTTGCACCAATGGCGACGCAGATCAATATCAGAACCACCACTTCTGGATACAGCATAAACGTGCTGCACCCTGCGGACCGGTGGTTGTAAACCAGCACTGCTTGCCAGACAATGCGTTCCTTACCTGTCCACCCCACCGAGCAGAACCATCATGCGGCTGCGGAGTGCAGTACTTTTCATTGCACAGACGATCACCCTGGGCCTCGCGGCTGCGTTTGTCATCACCATGCTCTGGCCCGGCCTGATTCCCCACCGCAAGCCGGCGATCCAGATCATCGAGGCTGCGCCATCGCCAGCCCCGGTACGTACAAGCGGGCCCGTATCCTATGCAGCCGCCGTTGATCGCGCGGCTCCGGCCGTGGTCAACGTGAATACCGCCAGGGTCGTCACCGTGCGGCCGAACCCGTTTTTCGGTAACCCGCTGTTCCAGCAGTTTTTCGGCAATATCGGCCCCCAGGGGCCCCCGGACAAGCGCCTGGAGACCAGCCTCGGATCGGGCGTCATCATCAGCAAACAGGGGTATATCCTCACCAACCGGCACGTGATCGCCAAGGCTGATGCGATCCAGGTCGTCCTGCGCGATGGCCGCAGCGCTCCGGCGAAGGTGGTCGGCACTGATCCGGACACGGATATCGCCATCCTGAAGATCAACCTGCCCCATCTGCCGGTCATCACCATCGGACACTCCGACCATATCCGCATAGGGGATGTCGTGCTTGCGATCGGCAATCCCTTCGGCGTCGGACAGACCGTCACCATGGGCATCGTGAGCGCGACCGGCCGCAGCCGGCTCGGCGTCAGCAGATTCGACAACTTCATCCAGACCGATGCCCCCATCAATCCCGGCAATTCCGGTGGCGCCCTGGTCAATACCGAAGGCGACCTGATAGGAATCAACACGCTTATCGTGAGCCAGAGCGGCGGATCCCAGGGAATCGGTTTTGCCATCCCGACCAGCCTGGCCGTCAACGTCATGGCACAGATCATCGAGTACGGCCGGCCACTGAGAGGCTGGCTCGGCATCGATGCCCACGCGCTCACTCCGCAGATCTCCCAGGCACTGGGAATCAGGCCTTCCGTTCATGGCATCGTCGTCATAGGCATCGTGCGCAATGGGCCTGCCGCCAAGGCAGGCATCAAGCCTGGCGATATCATTCTATCGCTGGACGGCAAACCGATCGACGATGCACGTCAGGCGCTGCTGACGATCTCGGGGCACCGGCCGGGGGATGTCATACGCATGAGCATCCTGCGCAACAACTCGGTCCTGGCGCTATCGGCCAGGACCGCGGAAAGGCCGGAGCAGGCCCGGCATCTCGAGTAACCGCACGGCTCAGCGTTTGGGACGTGTGGTCTTCGTGTTTGCGCTTCTGCGCCGCGCGCTCTGGCCGTTGCGGCCGGACGTCTTGCGCCCCGCCGGCGCACCGGTGGCGGGGCTGTCGTCTTCTTTCGTGCCTTCTGCCGCCGCCCGCGCTTTTTTCGCGCGGGTGATCCGGCGCGCAAAAAACAGTCCTATCTCGAACAGCACCAGCATTGGCACCGCCAGGAACGTCTGCGAGAACACGTCCGGCGGTGTCAGGAACGCGGCGATGACGAATACCGCCAGAATCACGTATGGACGTTTTTTCGCCAGCGCGTCCGGATCGAGGATCCCCATCCACGCAAGCAGCACGACGGCCACCGGAAGCTCGAAGGCAAGACCAAACGCGAAGAACATGGAGAACACGAAATTCAGGTAGGACCGGATATCGGTCATCATCGTCACCCCGGCGGGAAGTGAGTGGACGAAGAACCTGAACACCATAGGAAAGATGACGAAATAGGCAAATGCCATGCCGGTGTAGAACAGCGCAGTGCTCGACACGAGCAGAGGCAGGACCAGTCTGCGCTCGTGGCGGTACAGCCCCGGCGCGATAAATGCCCACAGCTGGTACAGCACGAACGGTATGGCAATGACTATCGCCACCGCCAGCGTCAGCTTGATGGGGGTCAGAAACGGTGAAGTCACGTCGGTGGCGATCATGGTCGCCCCCTTGGGCAGCACGGAAATGAGCGGCTGCGCGACACGCGAGTACACCTTGCTGGAAAACGGCACCAGCGCAAGAAAAATGATGCCTATGAAAAGCACCGAATAGAGCAGTCTGTTACGCAACTCCAGCAGGTGGGATATGAAACTGCCTTCCGCCCCGCCTTCGGCGGAATCAGCGGGGTCTGGTTTTTCTTGTGCTGCCATTGCCGTTCCGGGTAGACCGGGAACCCGTCTGGATCGGGGACCCGGTTTTGGCTGGTGAAGGATTCTTTCGGGCCGGGCGCTTGCGCGCCGCCGGCTTGCGCGCGCGCCGGACCTGCGGCATCTCGGCAACCGCAGGATGGCTGCTGTCCGGTGCTTCCGCGCCCGCTTCCTCGGGGGCAGTAGCGTTACCGGATTCCGGATGCAGGTTCAGGCCCGAAATGGTCTCGTGCGCTGAGTGCTCCAGCGCCTGCCTGGTTTCAGCAAGCTCTTCCTGGATCTTGCGAAATGCCGCGAGATCGTCGTCCTGAACGTGATGATCGACATCGCGCTTCACGTCTTCCAGGAAACGGCGCAGACGCGCCATCCAGCGGCCCAGTGCGCGCGCCACTTCCGGCAGCCGCTGTGGCCCGAGGACAATCAGGGCTATTAGGCCGATCAGGACCAGTTCTGAAAAGCTGAAATCAAACACTGATTGTGCCCGCGTCAGGGCCGGGTCAAACCTTCTTCTTGTCCCTGCCGGTATGCTTGGAGGTAATCTCGCCTTCGATGATCCGGTGCGTGTCATCCGCCGGCTGCGACTCGTCGCGACCGCCGGCAGCATCGTCCGGCGACCTGTCCGTCTCGCCTTTCATGGATTCCTTGAAATTACGGACGGCCCCGCCCAGGTCACTGCCGATGTTGCGCAGCTTCTTGGTGCCGAAGATGACCACAACGATGGCCAGAATGACCAGCCAGTGCCAGATGCTGAATTCGCCCATGTCCGATTTTCCGTGTGCTTCGTCGGCGGCGGCCCCGCGGTGGATCTGCCGGCCCGCTGCCGCCCGTCAGTAGACTATGCAGGGGGTGACCGCACCCCGTGGTGGATCTGCCGGCCTGTCAGGCCGTCTTTTTCGAGCGGGGGCTGCCCTTTGTCTTGGCTGCCTTGGATGCAGCTGCGCCCTTCGTGCGCGACGCCTTGGCCGGCTGCCGCTCGATCTTGCGGATTTCAGGAACTGGCGCCTGTCCCTCCACTTGCCCGCTGCCGGTTCCGTCCTGGCCGGCCTCCTCTTTCATGGCCTGCTTGAAGTTCTTGATGGCTCCGCCAAGGTCGCTGCCGACATTGCGCAACTTCTTTGTTCCGAAGATGACCAGGACGATGGCCAGAATGACCACCCAGTGCCAGATGCTGAATTCGCCCATGTCAGTTTTCCTCTTGGTCTGTCAAAATCCCGGCAGATGCCCGGTACCGCCCAGCAGATGGATGTGAAGGTGGAGGATCTCCTGTCCCCCTCCGCGACCCGTGTTGATCACCACGCGGAATCCGTCAGCCAGCCCTTCGCGACGCGCAAGTTCCGGCAACAGCCGGATCATATGCGCGATCAGCCGGTCATGCTCCGGGGCCAGTTCGTTCAGGCTGTCACAGTGAATGCGCGGAATCACCAGCAGATGCACCGGAGCCTTGGGGTAGATGTCACGGATGACGATCACATCGCCATCCTCATGGACCCGCTCCGAAGGCAGCTTGCCCTGTACGATCCGGCAAAAAAGACAATCCGTCATAGCCCAGTCTTTCCGCGCCGTGCCTTTTCCTCGAGTCCGGAAAGGCCGAACCGGCGCTTCAGCTCGAGCAGTACATCATCCGGCTTCAGCCCCGATTGCGCAAGTAGCACCAGCGTATGGAACCAGAGATCAGCCATCTCGTGCACCAGCTGGTGGGTGTCCCCACCCTTTGCCGCAATCAGCAGTTCAGCCGATTCCTCGCCGATTTTCTTCAGAATGGCATCGAGACCCCGGCTGTAAAGGCCGGCAACATATGACGACGATGGATCCGCGGTTTTGCGGGCCTCGAGCACGGCAGCAAGTTCCTCTAGGATTTCAGACATGATTACAGGCACCTGGGATATCTGGCCGCACTAGCCGCTGGGCCGGAAACGGTTCCGCGCACCGTCAGGGGTTTCTTCCGTCCGCCCGCTGCGCCGTTCATTTGCCGCCCCCGCGATAGATTTCCGACTCGCTCTTGATCACCGGGTCTACCGCCACCCACTGGTCACCCTGTAATTGCTGGAAAAAGCAGCTGTTGCGCCCGGTGTGGCAGGCAATACCCCCAGCCTGCTCAACGCTGAGCAGCACCGCATCGCTGTCGCAGTCGAGGCGTATGTCGCGGACTGTCTGGACGTGACCAGACTCTTCGCCCTTGCGCCAGAGCCGCTGGCGCGACCTTGACCAGTATACCGCCCTGCCTTCCTGCACCGTTGCCGCCAGCGCTTCGCGGTTCATCCATGCCACCATCAGCACGCGGCCAGTGGCGTGATCCTGGGCGATCACCGGAACGAGCCCGGCTGCGTCCCATCTGACTGCATCAAGCCATGACCCAATCATTCACTCTCATCCCGCTGAAGTCCGCACCGGGCAGACCCTTGCCTGCACCGTACATCTAGGACTCTCAGAGCCGCACCTCTATTCCACATTCCGCCAGTCTCCGCTTGGCATCTCCGACGGTATATTCCCCGAAGTGGAAGATGCTGGCTGCGAGCACGGCATCAGCATGGCCTTTCAGTATGCCATCCACTAGATGGTCAAGATTGCCCACGCCACCCGAGGCGATCACCGGGATCGTCACGGCGTCACACACCGCGCGCACCAGGGCAAGATCGAATCCGTCACGGGTGCCGTCGCGGTCCATACTGGTCAGGAGGATCTCGCCGGCACCATATTCTGCCATCCTGACCGCCCAGCCCACTGCGTCAATGCCTGTGCCACGGCGCCCGCCGTGGGTAAATACCTCCCAGCACGGATTGTCGCCGGACTTCACCTGCTTGGCATCGATTGCGACCACGATGCACTGTGAACCGAAATGGCCGGACGCCTCCCGCACGAATTCGGGATTGGCGACCGCCGCCGTATTGATTGCGACCTTGTCGGCGCCTGCCACAAGCATGCGCCTGACGTCCCCGACCTGACGGATGCCGCCGCCCACGGTAAGCGGTATGAAAACCTGTTCGGCCATGGCCTCCACGACGTGCACCATCGTCTGGCGGTTATCCGAGCTTGCCGTAATGTCCAGGAACGTAATCTCGTCCGCGCCCTGCTGGTCATAGCGGCGCGCAATTTCCACGGGGTCACCGGCATCCCGGATGTCGACAAAACGCACCCCCTTCACGACCCGGCCATTGTCGACGTCGAGACAGGGAATGATGCGCTTGGAAAGACCCATATTGAAATCCGGCGCCGGTTGGCGGTTAAGGCTACCCGGAACTCCGGGCCACGCCTGTGTTCAGGAAGCCAGTGAATCCGCCAGCTTCTGGGCCTCGGCAAAATCCAGCGTGCCCTCGTAGATCGCGCGCCCGGTAACGGCCCCAACCACACCCTGATCCTGGATGCCGCAAAGCCGCCGGATGTCCTCAAGACTGCTGATTCCACCAGACGCGATCACGGGTATGGATATCGACCGGGCAAGCCGCAGCGTGGCATCGACATTCACACCGCTGAGCATGCCGTCACGCCCTATGTCGGTGTATATGATCGCATCCACGCCTTCGTCCTGGTAGCGCTTTGCAAGATCAATCACATCGTGACCGGACAGCTTTGACCAGCCGTCGATGGCGACTTTCCCGTCCCGGGCGTCCAGCCCGATAATGATATGTCCGGGAAATTCCGCGCACATGTCGCCTACGAAATGCGGCGCATTGACCGCCTTGGTGCCGAGGATCACATAGCGTACACCGGCATCCAGATAGGCCTGGATCGTCTCCTCGTCCCGGATTCCGCCACCTACCTGCACCGGCAGATCCGGATACGACTTCACGATCGCCTCAACCACTTCCGCATTGACCGGCTTGCCGGCGAAGGCGCCATTGAGATCAACGACGTGCAGGCGCCGCGCTCCGGCCTTTATCCAGCGGCCTGCTACCGCAACCGGGTCATTAGAAAAAACCGTGTCATCATCCATGCGGCCCTGCCTGAGGCGCACGCATTTGCCGTCTTTGATGTCGATCGCAGGGATAACTAGCATCTGTGCATTACTCATGGGGGATGACTCATCCGCGCCCTGCCGAAGCCAGAACGCCATGTCTCCTTCGGATCAGCGGCGCTTCCCGTGTCTGCTCTTCCGTCCGGCATTCCGGGCAGCGATGCTTCTCATGCAGACCCATCCCAGGACATGAAATTACCCAGCAGGACCAGTCCCGCATGCTGACTCTTTTCGGGGTGAAACTGGACTGCAAAAATATTCTCACGGCCTGCCGCCGAGGTAAAGCGCACACCGTATTCGGTTATCCCCATAACCTGCCCGCGGTCACCCGCATCCGCATAATAGCTGTGCACAAAGTAAAAGCGCGAATCCTGGGCAATCCCGCGCCACAGGGGGTGCGCAGCAACCTGGTGCACCTGGTTCCAGCCCATATGCGGAACCTTCAGGATCTGCCCGTCTGCCGGATTGTGCATGCGCTCATGCGGAAAAAGCGCCACGCGTCCCGGAAGCACCGCCAGACCCGCCGTGCCGCCGCCCTCTTCGCTGTAAGCGTAGAGCGCCTGTAGACCGAGGCATATCCCGAGAAACGGCTTCGTGTTCATGCCCTGGAGGACAGCCGCCCGCAGGCCAAGACGGTCCAGCTCCGAAATGCACCCCCCGATCGCCCCCTGGCCGGGAAAAACGATCCTGTCCGCACGCACCAAGGCATCGGGATCGGCGGTCAGGAACACCCGCGCAGCCGGAGCAACATGCTCAAGCGCCTTGCATACCGAACGCAGGTTGCCCATCCCGTAGTCGATGACTGCAACCGTACTCATGGCAACTGGCGCCGTCCTGTACCTGGGTCCGGACCGGCCGTGTCTGGCTGTCCGAAATTGGCTTCCTTGTCCATCCCTTACAGCGTGCCTTTGGTAGAGGGAACCATCTCCCCCATGCGTGGATCCAGCTGCAGCGCCATCCGCAGCGCGCGTCCGAAGGCCTTGAAGACTGTTTCGGCCACATGGTGAGCGTTGTCGCCATGAAGCACATCAATGTGCAGCGTCGCCATCGCGTGATTGCAGAATCCCTGGAAAAACTCCCGGACCAGATCCACGTCGAAGGCGTCGACCCGCGCGCGCGGGAAATTCACGCGATACGACAGCCCGGGCCGGCCGGAAAGATCGATGACCACGCGGCACAGCGCCTCGTCGAGCGGCACATAGGCGTGGCCGTAGCGGCAGATCCCTTTCTTGTCACCCACGGCTTTGGCTACGGCCTGGCCGAACGTGATTCCGATGTCCTCAACTGTGTGATGCGCATCGACCTGCAGGTCACCCCGGGCGCGCACGGTCAGATCGATGAGCCCATGGCGGGCCACCTGATCGAGCATGTGCTCGAGAAACGGCAGCCCAGTATCAAGCTCTGCCGCACCACGGCCGTCCAGATTCACGCTGACCGCAATCCGGGTTTCCTGGGTGTCACGCGCTATCTGGGCAATACGTTCAGCCACTACCGGCCTCCCGATCGGGTTCATCCAGCCATCATGTTAGCAAATTATCCCGGCTGGACAGAAGAATCAGAGGATTCCAGGGTCTGCGACAGGGCATCGAGGAAAAGCCTGTTTTCCTCGGGTGTCCCGACGGTAACCCTCAGGCACTCACTGAGCACGCCCCCGGCCGCAGCCAGGTTCTTGATGAGCACACCGCGCCGGCGCAGACCTTCGAAAACCGCCTTCGCCGTCCTGCCCGTGCGGAACAGCAGGAAATTCGCGGCGCTCGGCCATACCCGCACCCCCGGCAGCTTTCCGAGCGCGCCGGACAGCTGTTCCCGGTCTGTGCGTATCCGGGCGGTCTGGGCATCAAATACCTGCGCGTGCGTGAGCGCAAATTCCACGCTCACCTGGGTGAGGATATTGATGTTGTAAGGCAGGCGCAGCTTGTCGAGTTCCGCTATCCATGCGGGATCCCCGCAAAGCATCCCCAGACGCAGACCTGCCAGACCCTGCTTGGACAGTGTGCGCAGCACAAGCAGGTTGTCGTAGCGCGCAAGCCGGTCCATGAAGCTTTGCAGCGCAAATGCATGGTAGGCCTCATCGACGATAACCAGGCCCGGTGCCGCCTGGAGTATCGACTCCATGGCCTGAGCGTCAAACAGGTTGCCGGTCGGATTGTTGGGATAGGCGAGAAACACCACGGCGGGACGCTTAACACGGATGGCCTCATGCATCGCCGGCAGGTCAATGGAAAAATCATCGGCCAGCGGTACCCCGGCAAATTCCATCCCCAGCGTTCTCGCGATCAGTTCGTACATCACGAATGTCGGAACCGGAGCCACCACGGATGCGCCTTGGCGCGCAACTGCCATGAGAACCATCTGGATAAGCTCATCCGAGCCATTGCCGAGAAGCAGGCCAGCTGCAGCGGGCAGCCGCAGATGTTCTCTCAGGCACTGGTGCAGCGCATGCGCGCCGGGATCGGGATAGCGGTTTATCGGGACATCACGCAGCCGCTCGAGCCATTCCTGCCTGAGATCCTCCGGCCAGGAATAGGGATTTTCCATCGCATCAAGCTTGACCAGTCCGGACGCATCCTGAACATGGTAAGCGCTGAGAGCCCGGACTTCCGGCCGGACCAGGCGCGCCACCCGTGCGCCAATATCGCTCACACGTCACCGCCTCGTGGGCCTGTGGCCGGCGGCGTGGAGCTCGACAGATTCATCGCGCAATACACTATTTGCCGTGGCCCCTGATGCGGTATTCGGCAGAACGCGCGTGGGCTTCCAGTCCTTCGCCCCGCGCCATCACCGACGCTGTCGCACCCAAAACGGAGGCTCCCTGCGGGGAACAGTGGATCAGGCTGGTGCGCTTCTGGAAATCGTAGACCCCGAGCGGCGAACTGAAACGTGCGGTGCCGGACGTCGGCAGCACATGGTTCGGTCCGGCACAGTAGTCACCCAGGGCCTCCGCGGTATACCGCCCAAGGAAAATGGCACCCGCATGCCGCACCCGGGACACCAGACGGTCGGGGTCCTCGACGGACAGTTCAAGGTGCTCGGGTGCAATCCGGTTGACGATGTCTGCCGCCTCGTCGAGATCACGCACCAGAATGAGGGCGCCACGGGCCTCCAGCGACGCACGTATGATCTGCGCGCGCTGCATGCCAGGAAGAAGACTCTCGATCTGCCCCAGCACCGCCTGCAGGAAATCCGCGCGGGTGCTGATCAGTATGGACTGTGCATGCTCGTCGTGTTCAGCCTGGGAAAACAGGTCCATCGCCACCCACGCCGGGTCCGTGGCGCCATCGCAGACCACGACAATCTCGGACGGGCCCGCAACCATGTCGATGTCCACCTGCCCGAACACGAGGCGTTTGGCGACGGCCACGTAGATGTTACCCGGACCCACGATCTTGTCGACACGCGGAATGGTCTGCGTGCCATATGCCAGGGCCGCAACCGCCTGCGCACCACCGACGCAAAACACACGGCTGACGCCGGCAATATGCGCCGCCGCCAGCACCAGCGCGTTGCTCTGCCCGGACGGCGTCGGCACCACCATGATGAGTTCGCCCACACCGGCAACCCGTGCCGGTATGGCATTCATCAGCACCGATGACGGATAGGCTGCCTTGCCGCCGGGCACATAGAGTCCGACGCGGTCCAGCGCGGTAACCTGCTGGCCCAGTACGGTCCCGTCGGCTTCCACGTAGGTCCAGGACTCCGCCCGCTGGCGTTCGTGATAGCGCCAGATGCGCTCTGCGGACTGTTCCAGCGCGGCACGCTGCACGGCAGGCAGTCCTTCCGCCGCCTGACGCAGCTGTGGAGCAGCTATCTCCAGCATCGCCGCAGATGCGGGAGCAAACCGGTCGAACTGGGCCGTAAAATCGAGCAGCGCCGCATCACCACGGGCGCGCACGGCGGCGATGATTTCGCGCACGCGCTCCTCGATTCCGCGGTCCGTTTCCTCGATCCGGTTCAGCAGACGGTCAAGCGCCTGCGGGAAATCAGCATCGGTACTGTTCAGCTGCCGGATTGCGGTCATCGCTGCTTCTCAGCCCTGCGCTGCACTGCCGAGACGCTGCGCCATGTCCTTCAGCGGGGCATGTTTCATCTTCATTGAAGCCCTGTTCGCCACCAGCCATGCACTGATATCGGCAATATGTTCAACTTCCACCAGCCCGTTGGCCTTGAGCGTCTTGCCGGTGCCGACCAGATCGACAATCCGGTCACAGAGGCCAACCAGCGGCGCAAGCTCCATGGATCCATAGAGCTTGATGATATCAGTCTGTATGCCCTTGTCGGCAAAGTGCCGCCGTGTCGTCATGGGATACTTGGTTGCGATGCGCAGACGCGTCCAGTCACGCGGATCATCGCGTTCGGCCAGGCCCGCCGGTTCCGCCACCATGAGCCGGCAGACCGCGATTTTCAGGTCCAGGAGCTCATAGAGTCCGTCACCACCATACTCCATGAGAACATCCTTGCCCGCGACGCCGAGATCGGCTGCCCCGTATTTGACGTAGGTTGGCACATCCGCAGCCCGGATGATCACGAGCTTCACGTCCGGCCGGCTGGTGTCGATGATGAGTCTGCGACTGTCGAGCTGGCTGCGCTCCGGCTCGATCCCTGCCCGCACCAGCAGCGGCAGCGTTTCTTCAAGGATCCGCCCCTTCGACAACGCGATCGTCAGCGGCTGCATAGGTCAGCGTGCCGGACTGGTTGCGTCAGCCTTCTGTTCCGGGCCGTCCGCGGCGCGAGCTGGCTGGGCTTCGGTATAGGCGTCAGGCTCGACCTGGTAGCGGATGGATTCCGGCACGCGACGGATGTGCGCCCCGAGCTGGGCCAGCTTCTCCTCGATACACTCGTAGCCACGATCAATATGGTAGATGCGGTCAACCACGGTTTCGGACTTTGCCACGAGCGCCGCCAGCGCCAGGCTTGCGGAAGCCCTCAGATCTGTCGCCATCACGGGGGCGCCGCGCAGCTGCTCGACACCACGTACGATTGCAGTATTGCCCTGCATTTCGATGTCGGCACCCATGCGCTGGAGTTCCTGCACGTGCATGAACCGGTTTTCGAATACCGTCTCGGTGACGGTTCCGGACCCTTCCGCAATAGTATTCATGGCAACGAACTGCGCCTGCATGTCCGTGGGAAACGCGGGGTACGGTGCGGTCCTCACGCTGACCGCCTTCGGGCGGCGCTTGCGCATGTCGAGGCTGACCCAGTCGCTCCCGATTTCTATGGCGGCACCCGCCTCGCGCAGCTTGTCGAGCACCGCTTCCAGCAGGTCAGGTTGCGCATTCCGCAGCTTGATGCTGCCGCGGGTCATGGCTGCCGCAACCAGATAGGTTCCAGTTTCGATACGGTCGGGAATGACATCGTGCCGACCACCGCCCAGCCGCCTGACACCTTCGATGGTAATCTCGCTGGTCCCTGCCCCGCTGATGCGCGCACCCATGCTAACGAGACATCGCGCCAGATCAGTCACTTCCGGCTCGCGCGCGGCATTCTCGATCACCGTGGTGCCCTCCGCCAGGGTTGCCGCCATCATCAGGTTCTCGGTACCGGTGACCGACACCATGTCCATGAATATGCGTGCGCCCTTCAGACGCCGGGCGCGCGCCTTGATGTAACCCTCATCGATGGAGATCTCGGCCCCCATGGCCTGCAGACCCTTTATGTGCAGATTGACAGGCCGGGAACCGATCGCGCAGCCACCTGGCATCGAAACCTCTGCCTCTCCGAAACGGGCCAGCAGCGGGCCAAGCACGAGAATCGATGCGCGCATGGTCTTGACGAGCTCGTAGGGTGCCCGCAGGTCGCGGATAGTGCTGGTATCGGCCTCGATGGTCATCTTCTCGCCGACCATCAGGTTTACACCCATCCGGCCCAGAAGCTCCATGGTGGTAGTGATATCCTGCAGATGCGGAACATTGCCGATGACCATGGGACTGTCGGCAAGAATGGAGGCAACGAGCACGGGAAGTGCGGCGTTCTTGGCCCCGGAGATGCGGATTTCACCGCGTAGCGGATACCCGCCGGTAACAATGAGTTTGTCCATAGCCGGCACCGAGCCTGGCAGTTTCACGAAACTGCTGCCAAAAAAAGTGGGCCGCCTGGCAGGCGGCCCTGGATCGCTGGCTGCCGCCCCTGGGCGGCGGGCACCGTCGCCCGGCCTAGTCCTGCGCCCCAGCGACAAGCCGCTGCAGCTCACCTTTCTGATAAAGTTCGGTCATGATATCACAACCCCCGATAAACTGACCCTTGATGTAGAGCTGGGGGACGGTGGGCCACTTGGAAAACTGCTTGATGCCCTCCCGGACTTCCGGGTCGGCGAGAACATCGACACTCTCAAACTTCGCGCCGCACGCCTGCAGCAGCTGTACCGACTTTCCGGAAAACCCGCACTGCGGAAACCGCGGCGTCCCCTTCATGTAGAGAAGTATCTGGTTTTCCGATACCTGCTTCCTGATCCGCTCCTGAGCATCCATCTCTTTCTACCTCGTCTGGGCATCCTGACGGTCTGCCTGATCCTGCGCATCGGGCGTCAGGGTGTGGATTGACAACGCATGGATTTCAGCCTGCATCTTCGTACCAAGCGCTCCGTATACCATCTGGTGCTGGACCACAATGGTCTGCCCGGCAAATGCGCTGCTCACGACCACGGCATCGAAGTGTGTACCGTCCCCCGCGACCCGCACCTGGGCTCCCGGAATTCCGGCCTCGATTAGGCGTTTGATGTCTTCGGACTGGATCACAGGTACACCCATAGCCGGCCTGACAGAAACCAATTCAAGAACCACAGGATACGCCGCGCGCGTAATTCAGGGTAGGTCTGGCCAGGCACCCCGGCGCAGCTAGGCCCCGAGCAACGGCGCCAGGATTTCCTGCAGGCCGCTGACGCCGGCCAGGACGCGCATCTGTGACGGAACATTAACGAACCTGAGGGTGCAGCCTGAACTGCGGGCAAGACGCAGCCATTCGATCACGAGTCCGAGGCCAGCGCTGTCCACCTGCGTCACCGCTGCCAGATCAATCACCATCTCGCTACCACCGGAAAACCAGCTTTTGGTGGCGGCATAAACCACCGGCACGGTGTCGAACACCAGCGGGCCGGAAACCGGCTGCACCGCCGGCGCGGCAGCGTTCACTTCTTCTTCCGCAGCTGCTGGTCGGCGGCCGCCAGGGAGTCGAGCAGCGCGTCCATGCCTTCACGCCTGATCTTGCCTGCGTAGACCGCACGGTAGTTGGTCACCAGGCTGACCCCGTCAATGCTCACGTCGTAAACCTTCCATTCGCCGCTGCTGTTCTTGTAAAAGCTGTAGTAGATCGGAATATCCGGAGCACCTCCGGACTGATGCACTTCGGTCCGTACCAGCATCTGGGTATCCCCGGGCGACGCGTTCGCGGGCAGATACGCGATGCGCTGGTCAGTGTACTGCAGCAGGGCGGTCGAGTAGGTGCGCACCAGCAGGTCGCGGAATAGCGACACGAAACGTGTGCGCTGTGCCGGCGTCGCGGTGCGCCAGTTGCGCCCGAGAACCCACTGCGACATGCGCACGAAATCGAAATACGGCAGAACCTTTTTGTCCGCAAGCGCGTAGAGTTTGGCGTGATCCTTTGCATACATTTCCCGGTTCGACTTGATGGTCGCGAGAATCTCGCTGGTGGTCTGCTGCACCAGCTGCTCCGGGGAATCGCCGGGATTGACGGCAGCGTGGACTGCGGAGATGCCGAATATCATGATGCTGAACAGCGAAACAGCCACCTTTTTCATCTCACCCTCCTGCAATTTCATTCGGTCAGGCCGCAACACTACTGCTGCTTGTGGGACCCGCTCTTGGATGCCATGCTGAAGAGAAACTGGCTTATGATCTTCTCGAGCACCAGCGCCGACTGCGTGATCTGTATGCTGCTGCCGTTTTTCAGGTACTGGCTGGCACCGCCTGGATCGAGCCCCACGTACTGCTCGCCGAGCAGTCCGGACGTCAGGATGGATGCGCTGGTATCGACCGGAATGTTGTTGTAGCGTCCGTCGAGTTCCATTGTCACTACGGCCTCGTAATTCGAAGGATCCAGGCTGATCGCGGAAACACGCCCGACGCGCACGCCCGCCAGGGTCACAGGTGCCCTCACCTTGAGTCCTCCGATGTCGCTGAATTCAGCCTTGACACTGTAGCCGTTGGTCACTGCCCCCGAGGCCAGGTTGCCGACCCGGAATGCCAGCATCGCCAGTGCCAGCAGCCCGGCAGCGACGAACAGCCCGACCCACAGCTCCAGTTGCCGTCGTTGTATCATGCCATCCCTCACTTGAACATCAATGCCGTCATGATGAAATCGAGTGCTAACACCGCCAGCGACGAGTACACCACCGTGCGATTGGTTGCACGGCTTACCCCCTCCGAGGTCGGCACCGACTCATGTCCCTGGAACACCGCAATCCAGGTTACAACTACACCGAAAACAATGCTCTTGATCACACCATTCAGCACGTCTTCGTGAAAGCTTACCCCGCTCTGCATCTGGGACCAGAATGCGCCGCTGTCGACCCCCAGCAAGCCGACGCCGATGAGCTGGCCACCTAGCACGCCGATCGCCGAAAACATGGTTGCGAGCAGCGGCATCGCAATAATGCCGGCAACCAGTCGCGGCGCGATGACACGCTCGATGGGATTGACTGCCATCATCTCCATGCCGGCCAGCTGTTCGGTTGCCTTCATAAGACCGATTTCCGCAGTCAGCGCCGACCCGGCGCGCCCCGCGAACAGAAGTGCAGTGACCACGGGACCGAGCTCCCGCACCAGCGACAGCGCCACCAGCAGCCCGAGCGAATCCGCGGCACCAAACTTGGCCAGCGTATGGTATCCCTGCAGCCCCAGGACCATCCCGACAAACAGGCCCGAGACAACTATGATCAGCAGCGTCAGCACGCCCACAGCGAAGACCTGCTGCACGACCAGATCGAAACGCCTCACAAGCTTCCGGGAGCCCGACACCACCTCCAGAAGGAACAGGCTTGCCCGGCCGAGACCCTGGATGCTGTCGATGACGTACTTTCCAAGCCAGCGCAGCGGGTTCATGTGCGCCGCCCCTGAAGCAGGTCGTCCAAGTAACCGGGCGCCGGATACCTGTAGGGTACCGGGCCATCCGGCAGCCCGTCCATGAACTGGCGCACCTCGTCGACGGCGGATTCCTGCATCTGCCGGGGCGTACCCTGCCCGATGACCCGTCCGCTACCGATCAGGTAAGCGTAATCGGAAATTGCACAGGCATCCGCCACGTCATGGGACACGAGAATGGATGTGATGCCGAGTCCGGTATTTAGTTCGCGGATGAGCTTCGCGATAACACCCTTGGATATCGGATCGAGACCCGTGAACGGCTCGTCATACATGACCATCATGGGCTCGAGGGATATGGTGCGCGCCAGCGCCACGCGCCGGGCCATGCCGCCTGAAAGCTCCGCGGGCATGAGATCCCGGGCTCCACGCAGACCCACGGCCTCGAGCTTCATGAGCACGACATTGCGCAGGATCGGTTCCGGCAGGCGCTTGTGTTCACGGATCGGAAAGGCCACGTTCTCGAACACATCGAGGTCGGTGAGCAGCGCGCCGTTCTGGAACAGCATGCCCATGCGTTTGCGCAACGCGAACAGATCACGGGTATTCAGGCCTGGAACCGACACGCCGTCCACCAGCACCTGCCCGGCTGACGGGCGCAGCCGGCCACCGATAAGATTGAGGAGTGTGGTCTTGCCACAGCCGCTGCCACCCATGATCGCGGTAACTTTGCCGCGCGGGATAGTCAGCGACAAACCATCCAGAATGGCACGGTCCCCGCGGAAAAACTGCACATCGCGAAACTCAACCAGCGCATCGCTGGCACCTGTCACGACCCGGGTATCGTTCAAAATGTCCTTCCTGATCACTGTCGGCAATTTTTCTGCCCGCCACCGGAGAATGCCCACACCTGCGGCTGTCCCGTTACCGGCGCGCCCATTCTAGTCGCGCAACCGGCGCCTGACCAGCCGCATGCGGACGGCAGTCGGAATGGACGGCAAGGCGTCCGGCGCCCGCTTCATGCCATCCGGCGTCGCTGCGGCACGCCCTGACACCCTGCGGCACCAGTCCTGCTGTCACGGCCGGGGGCGCACTGGCACGATGCCGGACACAGGCAGAACTGCGCCGATTGTCCGATGACAGTGCCGGAATTGCCGACGTCTGCCAGCGAACGGGGCATTGCGCCATGGGGAAACCCGTACGTTGCGGTATCCTATCGGCATGGAGTTCGACCTTTTTTACGAGCTTGCAGTTCCGGACCCGGCTGTGCGCGACGAGGCGCGGACGTTCCGCGAGACTCTCGATGAGCTGTGCGTCGCTGATTCCTGCGGTTTCCGGACAGCATGGTTCGTGGAACATCATTTCATGCGAGGCTATTCGCATTCGAGTGCGCCGGATCTGGTACTGGCGGCCGCGTCACAGCGCACGTCGCGTCTGCGGCTCGGACACGCGATCGTGCCCCTGCCTTATCACCATCCGGTTCATGTCGCCGAACGGCTCGCAACGCTCGATATTCTCTCTGGAGGACGGGTAGACTTCGGATTCGGCCGGGGATTCTCTCCGGAGGAATATTCGGTGTTCGGTGTTGAAATGGGCGAAAGCCGGGAACGTGTTGCCGAATCCCTTGCGGTCCTGCGCGGGCATTTCCGCGGCCGGCCGTTGTCTCATTCGGGAAAGTACTACAGGATGGAAGAGATCGATGTCGTGCCCGCCGTGGTGCAGCGCCCGCATCCCCCGTTATGGATGGCAGCAGTGAGTCCGGAGTCATTTGAACTCGCGGCACAGCTCGGCGTCGGCGCCCTGGCCGGCCCCTTCAAGCCATGGTTCATGGTCCGGGCCGACATCGAGCGGTACCGGGCCGGCGTGCGGGAATACCCCGACCCGGCATCGGAAGGCCTCAATACCCGCGTAGGCATGACGCTCGGCCTGTTCTGTCTTGAAGACGGCAGACAGGCACGCGCCATCGCCGCATCGAATATCACCTGGTTCTACCGCGAGCTGCTCCGGCGCACTGCGCCACTGCTGCGCAAGCTGCATGCGGGATATGAATACTACCGCCGCTTCGGCGGGCTGGCATTCCTGCTGGAGAAGACCGTCAACCTCGCTGCGCTCGAGACCGCGGGCATGGTGGTGGCCGGGGACCCGGATCACTGCATCCGCAAGCTGGAGCAGTACAGCGCCGGCGGCGTTGATCATATCCTGTGCGCCATCGGCGCCGGCGGGAGTCCTTCTGATCTGGTGGTTGAATCAATGCATACCGTATCGAAACACGTGATTCCCCATTTCTGCCAATGAGAATCCTCGTCACCGGCAGCACATCTCACCTGGCACGGGTCCTGATTCCGCGCCTGCTCGATATGCAGGACGTGGAAGAAGTCATCGGTATCGACTGGCGTGACAGTGGTTTTTTCCGGCCGCGCTACACGGAAGTGCTGATGGATGTGCGATCACCGCAGCTTGCGACCATCATGACAGGAGTCGATGTCGTCGTGCATATGGCGTTCGTTGTCATGCAGGGGGATCTGGGCGAGAAGCGCCGGGACCGCGCGCTGGCGCGTGACATCAATGTGAACGGCAGCAAGAATGTGCTTACGCTGGCTGCGCGGTGCGGGGTCAGCAGGCTCATCCATCTGTCAAGCGCCGCCGTCTACACACTGCCGACGCATTTCAAGCGCGCTTCCGAATCACACCCCCGGTCAGCGCTTCCCGGATTTGCTTATGCCGAAGACAAGGTGGCCGTCGAGGACTGGCTTGATGAATTCGAAACCGCGCATCCGGAACTGCGCGTGGTACGGCTGCGGCCCCACCTGATCCTCGGACCGCAGGCACAACCCTTTCTGCGCACGCTCCTGCGCTGCCCGCTGTATCCCGTCCTGCGGGATCCGCAGCCGGTCGTGCAATGCGTGCACGAAGAGGATGTCGCCGAGGCGATAGACCTGGCACTGCGCACTGAAGCGCGCGGCGCCTTTAACCTTGCATGCTCGGACAGCGCCTCGCTGCGCACCATGCAGCGTCATGTCCACTGGTTGCCGCTGCCCCTGCCGATGCTGATTGTCGGCGCACTGGCCAAAGCCGGCTGGAACTGGCTTGGCACCGGCACTGATCCTGCATGGCTCGGAACACTGCAGTATGCCCTTGCCCTCGACACCACACGCGCGCGCCGTGAACTCGGCTGGAAACCGAAGCATGATTCCTGGCGCTCGGTGCTCGACGCATGCTGAATAATCCGCCCCGGCCATGGCGATAATACTTGATTTCCGGAAACCCCCGGCCCGCGACCGGAACCGCGGCAAAACCCTGTGCACACGCGGCTTCCATCGCTGGCGCGTGGCCAAAGGCAGGCGCTTCGATGTCAAGCAGGGAAAGCTCGTGACGGTGCTGCGATGCGAGCGTTGCGGCGAGGAGAAGCTCGAGCTGCGCTAGCACGATGCCGGCGGGACCCTCGTACCACCCCGGCACAGCACCGGCTCAGCTCCCCGTACCCCCAAACCGCTGCGCCAGGGCGGTGATACGCATCCCGGAACCCGTATAAGCCTTTCCCGCCGCCCGTACCGCCCCGGCATATCCCGACAAGAATTCCGGAAGACGGCAGACAATGACTTTCTTGCGCAGCCGGCCCGCTCCGCCCAGCGTCCACTCCGCGCGCCACCCGGCATTCGGAAGTGCCGTGCATACCCGGACCGACCACGAAGGCGCCTGTCCCGCCCGCTCATGGCTGCGGACCACGAGGCGGTACACATGGGCTCCGGCTCCCAGCCCGACTTCCGGGCCGAAATATTCGACCTGCAGATCCGAGGCAATGGCTGCCAGCATGACATCGAACCGCGCCAGCGCGCTCTCCAGCTCCCGGTCTACGGGTGCGTCGGCCACACGGGAACGCGCAACAAGCAGATCGATAAAAGGTTCCGCCAGGATCGCCTCCAGCCTGTCCTCTATACAGCGGTCTAGTCGATGCTCAGCACGATCTTTCCGGTGGTGTGTCCGGACTCGATCAGGCGATGAGCCTCGGCGGCGCTGGCCAGGGGAAACGCCTGGCTCACATGCACGTCAAGCATGCCCTCGTCGACCATCCGGGCCGCGCGTTCCAGGATGCGGCATTGTGCGCGACGCGCCTCGTGCATGCCGAGAAGCTGGGGAGCAAGCATGAGTTCGTAACTGATCGACTGATTGCGCAGTCTCGCGGTTTTCAGGGCATCCGCCTCGCAGGAGGTCTGCAGTATGGTGACAACCTGCCCATACACCCGCGTCGCGGCAAAGGAACGGCAGAACGTGGTGCCGCCTACGGTATCGAAACTGATGTCGACACCCTCCCCGTCGCTCCAGTCGAGCGCCGACTGGACGAAATCCTGCAGCCTGTAATCGATCAGGTGCTCGGCACCCAGGCCACGCACGAACTCCGCCTTCTGATCACCGCTGACGGTGGCCGCAACGTGTGCGTCCGCATTCCTGGCGAGCTGCACCGCCACGTGCCCCACCCCGCCTGCTGCGGCATGGATGAGCACCCGCTGGCCGGCGGCAAGCCGGGTCCGGTCATGAAGGGCTTCCCAGGCCGTAATGACGACAAGCGGCAGCGCCGCCGCTTCGAGGAACGACAGCCGCGCGGGTTTCGCCGCCACATATTCCTCGTGGACGGTGACATACTGCGCATAGCTGCCCTGTTCACGGCCAATCCCTCCCTGGAAGAAGTACACTTCGTCGCCGGGACGGAAACGCCGCACCGCCGCACCCACGGCATCCACCACCCCGGCACCGTCACAGCCGAGCACGGGCGAAGGTATATCCGGATAGTACGTGCCATTGCGCCTGAGTTTCGCGTCGACCGGGTTGACCCCGGCAGCGATCAGACGCACGCGCAGATGTGATGGATCGGGAAGCCCGGGCAGCGGAATCTCAGCCGGTTTCAGGACATCCGGCTCGCCGGGGTTGCTCATGACAACGGCCAGCATCGTGTTCATTGCGGTTTCGCATCCAGTGCCAGAGGCGAAGTTGCGAAGTTGCCAACTTACCAGAAGTTGCCGCCGGGTTGAATCGCCGCCGCACGCCGCCGGGGGTTGCTGCAGGGTGGGCCGCAGCTGGCACGGGTATCAGGCCAGACAGCCATCAACCCTGCAGAAGCGTCTTCTCGGCCTGGCTCAATGCCTCAGGCGTACCGTAGAGAACGAGCACATCGTTGCTGTTGAGGTGAAGGTCAGCGTCCGGTGATGAACCGCTGATGCCGCTGCGGCGCACGGCGGTAACGACAACACCTTCCCGGTCAAGACCGAGATCCCCCAGACGCATACCCACGGCGTGGGCACGCTCCGGCAGCATGACCGAGTGCAGCCGCTGGCGGTAGGACTCCTCCTCCGCATCCTCGCTGCCCGCACCATGGAAGAAGCCGTGCAGCATGCGGTATCTCTCGCGGCGCACTGTCTGTACCTGGCGCAGCACGCGTGAAACGGGAATACCGAGCAGCATCAGCAAGTGCGACCCCATCATGAGGCTGCCTTCGAGGCTCTCGGGAACGACCTCGGCAGCACCGGCTGCCTTGAGCCGGTCAAGATCGCGGTCGTCCATCGTGCGCACGATGACCGGCATCCCCTGCCGCAGCCGGCGCACGATCTCCAGAATGCGCAGCGCCACCGGAACATCCACAAAACTGATGACCATTGCCTGCGCTTCCATCAGCCCAACCGCCTCGAGGATGTCGCCGCGGGCGGCATCCCCGTAGATAACCGGTTCACCGGCATCGCGGGCATCGCGCACACGTACCGGATCAAGATCGACCGCCAGACTCTGGACTCCTTCCTGCCGCAGCATCCATGCCAGGTTCTGTCCGCTGCGCCCGTAGCCACAGATGATGACATGACCCTTCGCACCCTTCGACTCGGCACGGATCGCATCGAGATTGCTGCGCCGGCGCTCGCGATAGCCGGGAACGGCACGCATGGCAATGCGTCCGTTATAGCGGATCAGGAATGGCGCAAGCAGCATGCTCAGGATCATGGTCGCCAGCACACCTTCGGCCAGCCGTTCCGGCATCAGGTGGACCCGCTGCGCCTGTATCAAAAGCGCAAAACCGAATTCGCCGCCTTCTGCGAGAACCAGCCCGGCACGCAGCGCCACGCCTTTTTCCAGACCGAACGCCCGGCCAAGCACAGTGACAAGACCGATCTTGAGCCCGAGCATCGCGGCCAGTCCAGCGAGAATCCAGGGCCAAAGGGAGTACAGAACGGAGAAGTTGAGCAACATTCCGACGGTAATGAAAAACAGGCCGAGCAGCACGTCGCGGAAAGGCAGGATATCGCTTTCGACCTGATGCCGGTATTCGGTCTCTCCGATCATGACTCCGGGCACGAACGCGCCCAGCGCCAGCGAAAGTCCGGAACGGTGCGTCAGCCACGCCGAGGCGAGAGTGACCAGCAGCACGGTAAGCATGAAAAACTCGCGCGAGCGCGCGAGCGCAACGCGATGAAACAGGGGCCGCAGGATCGCCGGACCCACGAGCAGGATCGCGAGCAGCACCGCCACACCCTTCAACAGCGCCCACGCAAGCGCGACCGTGGCAGAGTGCGTCTGGACACCGGCCAGAACCGGAATGCCGATCAGGAATGGCACCACAGCAAGGTCCTGGAACAGAAGCACCCCGATCGCCGCCCAGCCATGGCGGGAATGCTGTTCAACCTGCTCGACAAGCTGCTTGAGGGCAATCGCAGTCGACGACAGGCTCAGCACCCCGCCGATGACAATGGCGGCGCGGACAGGCACTCCGAAGAGCCAGGCCACCACCGCCGCCAGCATCACGCTCAGCAGCACCTGGCTTGCTCCCAGGCCGAATACCATGCGCCGCATCGCCAGAAGCTGCGGCAGTGAAAACTCCAGTCCGATGGTGAACATCAAAAATACCAGACCGAACTCGGCCAGCTGGCTGATGATTTTCAGATCCGGGATCCAGGCAAAACCGTACGGGCCGACAAGCAGTCCCGCACACAGATAGGCCAGCAGCTGGGGGAGACGCAGATAGCGGAACAGCGCCACCAGCACCACGGTGACACCGAGAAGGACAAGGATATGTCCGAGAGTAATTGACTGCATTAGGATATTGTTTACCGTTTCGCTATACTCACACAGGTTAACCTATGCCCCGCAACATCGCGAAACATCACGCGGAAACATCGTCACTGGCACGGCTCGGACGGGAAGTCATCGAGCTCGAGGCAGCGGCGGTGGCCGCCTTGGCTGGTCGCATCGACGAGCGTTTCGTACGTGCGTGCCAAATCGTGATGGCGTGTGAGGGCCGGGTAGTCGTCGTGGGCATGGGCAAATCGGGTCATATCGGCGGCAAGCTGGCCGCGACCCTTGCCAGCACCGGGACACCGGCATTTTTCGTGCACCCGGGCGAAGCAAGCCACGGTGACCTCGGCATGATCACGCCGGGTGATGTCGTGATAGCCATTTCCAACTCCGGCGAAACAGCCGAAATCCTGACGATCCTGCCCCTTATAAAACGCATGGGCACGAAACTCATCACCATGACGGGCAACCCCGATTCAATCCTCGCCCTCCAGGCCGACGTCAATCTGGACGTGGGCGTGGAAAAGGAAGCCTGTCCGCTCAATCTCGCCCCGACTTCAAGCACCACCGCCACGCTGGCCATGGGCGATGCGCTGGCCATGGCACTTTTCCAGTCCCGGGGGTTCACACAGGCGGACTTTGCCCGTTCCCATCCGGGAGGCAAGCTTGGCCGGCGGCTGCTTCTCTACGTGCGCGATATCATGCACACCGGCGGGAACATTCCGGTCGTGACGGACGACGCGTCTCTGCGCGAAGCTCTGCTGCAGATGACCAGCAAGGGCCTTGGCATGACCGGAATCACGGACCAGTCCGGCCGGCTCGTCGGGATTTACACGGACGGGGATCTCAGGCGGACGCTGAACAGGGGTATCGACGTCTATGGGGCAACCATCGGCGAAGTGATGACCCGCAATCCCAAGACCACCCGCCCCGACATGCTCGCTGCAGAAACGGTGCAGCTCATGCGCTCACTCAATATCAGCGGGCTGTTTGTCGTCGACGACGACAGCCGCGTGCTCGGCGCCCTCAACATGCACGACCTGCTCAAGGCAGGCGTGGTCTGATGGCTGGGTGCTCGGATCTGCCGTTCAAGGTCGCCCGCTCCACGCTTGAGCGGGCAGCCGCGGTGAAACTGGTGCTGTTCGATGTCGACGGAGTGCTGACAGACGGAAGCCTTTTTCTGGACAATTCCGGCGAGGAATACAAGGCGTTCAATTCGCGCGATGGTCACGGAATAAAGATGCTGCAGCGCAACGGCGTGCAGGTCGGCATCATCACCGGACGCACGTCGCGCATTGTCGAGCACCGCACCGCCGAGCTCGGAGTACAGCATGTCCGCCAGGGATGCGCTGACAAGCTTGCTACCTTCGAATTGCTCCTGTCGCAGGTGGGCATGGACTGCGGGCAGGTGGCATTCGCGGGGGATGACGTCGTTGACCTTCCTGTCATGCTGCGGGCCGGCTTCGCGGTTGCGGTCCGCGACGCGCACCCGCTCGTCAGGAAACACGCACACTGGGTAACGCCGAGCGCCGGCGGCAAAGGTGCGGCTCGCGAACTCTGCGAGCTCGTCATGGCCGCACAGGGCAGCTATGCTGCTGAAATGCAGCGCTACCTCTAGGGATCAGCATAACCTGACGCCGCACAGCCTGAGCGCATGAACTGGAGCCTCAACAAATTCATGCTTGCAGCAGTCCTCCTGTCGCTGCTGGTGCTGACAGTATGGCTGCCGAACGCGCTCGTCACGCCTGCGAACGTGCTGCGGCCAGGGGGGCAGAACGAGCCCGATTACATCATCCGCAATTTCACCGTGACCGCGATGAATCAGGCCGGGCTGCCCAAATACGAACTGTCCGCCGATACCCTGGTACACTACCCGGAGAGGAAGTCAGCCATCCTGACCGATCCGCGCCTGATCCAGTACACGCCGGGTGCGCCAGCGGTATACACCTCGGCGCTACATGGCCTTGTCTACAATAACGGCAAGGATCTGCTCATGACCGGAGATGTCAGAGTCGTGCGTGGCCAGGACAGCAAGGCCCCCGCAGGCCAGATCACGACCAATCAGCTGCGTATCCTGCTTGACTGATGCGTATTCCGCTCAATGCCGTGCTCGCGCTAGCCTTGGCCGGTTCGGTATTCCGGCCGGTCCTGGCGCTCGCCGCGCCGCGTGCAGCAGGCGCCGCCGCACTCGCGGCCGAACGCAGACTGCCGATCCACATCAGCGCCGATCGCATTGAACTTGACCAGAAGACCGGCATAGCCTTTTACCGTGGACACGTGAAGTTTGTACAGGGCGGGCTGCGCATCACGGCAGCCACGGCCAAGGTAAATACGCGCGGGAATGCCATCGAGACGATATCGGCCCAAGGCAGTCCGATCACCTTTTTCCAGAAAGTGCCTCCACCCGGCCAGGATATCCGCGGTTCGGCCCAGCGTCTGCGCTATGTCGCGCCCGAACAGCGTCTGGATCTCTACGGCAACGTCCACTTCCAGCAGGGAGACAATTCGCTGCACAGCGCCAGGCTTCATTACAACATTGAAACGGGCGTCATGACCGCGGTCGCCGGCTCTCCGCACGACCAGGTGCATGCGGTCATCCGGCCGCGGGTGGTGTCACCGGCAGAAACCCCTACTGGACCGGACGCACCCGGCAAGAGGCCCTGAATTGACGACCCTTTCCGCATCAGCCTTGAGCAAGCGCTACAAAACGCGCCAGATAGTCCAGGACGTGTCGCTCGAGATCCACAGCGGGGAAGTAGTCGGGCTGCTCGGTCCAAATGGCGCCGGCAAGACCACCTGCTTCTACATGATTGTGGGTCTTGTGCCACTTGACAGCGGAACGATCCAGCTTGACGGACACGACATAGGCCGACTCCCGATGCACAAACGCGCCCGCCTCGGAGTCGGCTACCTGCCACAGGAACCGTCTGTTTTCCGCAGGCTTTCGGTACAGGACAACATTCTTGCGATACTTGAGACGGTTCCCGGCCTGAAACCAGATGAGCGTAAGCGCCGCCTGGAAGAGCTTCTGCAGGAGCTTCACATCGCGGAACGGCGCGACACGCTCGGGGTCAGTCTTTCCGGCGGCGAACGACGGCGCGTGGAAATCGCGCGCGCGCTTGCGACCAGGCCCCGTTTCATCCTGCTCGATGAGCCCTTCGCCGGAGTCGATCCCATTTCCGTGCTCGACATACAGCAGCTCATCACCCATCTGCGCCAGATGGGGATCGGGGTGCTGATCACTGATCACAATGTGCGCGAAACCCTGAAAATCTGCGATCGGGCCTATATACTGAGCGAAGGCCGGGTACTCGCCGCAGGCATGCCGTCGGAAATCCTGTATAATGAGGAAGTCAAGAAAGTCTATCTTGGCGAGGATTTCCGGCTGTAGCAGCGCTCTTCCGGCAGCCAGGCCATTCCTGACCGCACAGCACAGCAATTCGGTTCATTCCCGGCACAGCATCGGAAGAAGCAGCACGAACCGCCAGGTCAGCCGGTGACCACCCGCGGGTGGTCATTCAACTGACTCGAAAATGGACTAGACTTCTTTAACAGGGAAAGGCACAAGACCATCGGTGCGGACGCGGCACGTCCGGCGCGGTTACCAGGAAAGAAACCGTTTCGCGAATGAAGCAGTCGCTTGATCTCAAACTCGGTCAGCATCTGACCATCACCCCGCAGCTGCAGCAGGCTATACGTCTGCTGCAGCTATCTTCGCTTGAGCTCCGGCAGGAGATCCAGGAGGCTATCGAGGCCAACCCCCTGCTCGAGGAGTTCGACGAGGAGGCTGCCGGGAAGAATGACGCCGAGGGGCAGACTGAACAGGAGAAAGGCGGCGAGGCAGAATCCGACGCCGGAGGCGAGACTGCCTCCGAGGAAGGAGAGGAAACTGGCGCAGTCGATGAGATGGTGGCGGATACCGCCTCAACCCAGGATGCCGAGGCCGGTCCCGAGGACTACGCTTCCGATGCCTGGGAGGACGGTTTCGACACCTCCTCGGGCACGGCAGACCGGCCAGCCACCGACGATGGCCTTCCCGACATCGATGCCCGGAACAGCGCCCCACTGAGCCTGAGGGACCATCTGCTGTGGCAAATGCAGATGACCCAGTTCACTGATTCCGACCGCCAGATCGCGATGACGCTCATCGACGCGATCAATGAAGATGGCTATCTCATGGCCGGCCTGGAGGAGATCCGCCAGGCGCTCGGCAATGAGGGTACGGCCACAGAAAGCACGCGGGACGATACGGGCACGGTGGATCTGGATGAAATCGAGGCGGTACTCCACCAGATTCAGAATTTTGATCCGATCGGGGTGGGTGCGCGCAGCCTGAGCGAGTGCCTGCTTCTGCAGCTGCGCAGCATGGCCCCTGGGGCGCCTTTCCTGGATGCTGCCAATGAGCTGGCGCGGCCCGAAAACCTCGACCTGCTAGCCGCCCGCGACTTCAAGCAGCTGCGCCGGGCGCTCAAGCTGCGGCCCGACGAACTGCAGTCCGTCATTGCCGTCATCCAGCACCTCAACCCGAGACCGGGCGCGAGCATTCAGGCCTCGCAGGCAAGCTATGTCGTGCCTGACATCATCGTGAAGAAGATCCGCGGCGTCTGGCGCGCTGAACTGAACGGCGGCACAACACCGCGGCTGCGCATCAACGCGCATTACGAGAAACTGATTCACCGCGGGAGCGCAACCGCCGACAACAAGTACCTTCAGGAACGCCTGCAGGAGGCACGCTGGTTCATCAAGAGCCTGGCTAGCCGCAATGACACCCTGCTCAAGGTGGCAAGGGCAATTGTCGACCGACAACGTGCGTTTTTCGACCACGGACCGGAAGCGATGAAACCGCTCGTGCTGCATGACATTGCGGAGGTGGTGGAAATGCATGAGTCGACAATCTCCCGCGTGACAACCCAGAAATACATGCTTACCCCACGGGGCATTTTCGAGCTCAAGTACTTCTTCTCGAGCCATGTGAGTACTGCAGACGGAGGGACCTGCTCAGCCACCGCAATTCGCAGTCTTATCAAGAAGCTGGTGGAATCCGAGACCTCCTCCAAGCCGATCAGTGACAGCAAGATCGCCGAGATCCTGGAGGAACAGGGAATCCATGTGGCACGGCGTACTGTCGCAAAGTACCGGGAATCGCTTAATATTCCCCCGTCGAGCCAGAGAAAATCCCTGGTTTAAACCGGTTGATATGGAGGAACCCATGCAGATTACAGTGACCGGACAGCAGGTAGAAGTGACTGAACCGTTGCGCAAATATGTGTCGGAAAAGATCGGACGGATCCAGAAACACTTCGACCAGATGACAACCACCAACGTGGTACTGCATTTCGAGAAACGCAAGAACCGTCATGTAGTCGAAGCCACGGTAAACGCCAAAGGCACTACGCTGCATGCTGATTCCGAGCACAATGACATGTACGCGGCGATAGACGAGCTGGCGGACAAACTGGACCGTCAGGTGCTGAGGCACAAGGAGAAAATGACCGACCACCACCGCAGCGACGGTGGACTCAAGGACCAGAAATCCGGCTAGCACAACCGGCCCCGGCGACCGCTCCTCCCTGTCGTTCAGTCCTGCTGCGGCGGGGGGCTGTAGCCGGCGCCCGTACCGGTAGGGGCGGGCACATAGGTAACGGGGAGCGACACCGACCCCCACCACAGAGACCGCCCCTGGCGCCCTGTCCGGCGCATTGCAGTCTGCCGGCAGCACACAGGCTGCCGGTGTGGCAGCCGGGCATCGTCTCCTGCCTGTCTTCCCGGCCCTGGACGTAGTCCGGAATCCGGCGTACGGGATGGTGCTCTCCGGCACCTTTCCCGGCCCGTACTGGCCCAGGCAGACAAGGTGAACCAGGGAACACAGCACCCTTGCGCACTTCCTGCGCGTCTGATATGAACCCCTGAAGCGCGTCGTGCAGCGGCTGTTCCGGCAGGTGTGGTAGCGGACGGTGCTGCAACATTGCCGTGGGGGAGCTTTGCGTCAACGCATCAGCCAGCGATCTGACTGTG
>JAJYCY010000001.1:0-22429 GCA_021778035.1 Pseudomonadota bacterium | reverse complement strand
CGCGTCTGATATGAACCCCTGAAGCGCGTCGTGCAGCGGCTGTTCCGGCAGGTGTGGTAGCGGACGGTGCTGCAACATTGCCGTGGGGGAGCTTTGCGTCAACGCATCAGCCAGCGATCTGACTGTGTCGCCAGCAGCGAGTCGCGACGGCCCGCGCTCGACAGAGGCGGCCGGGCGGGCGCCCGGAACCCGCGACCCGTTCTTTGGCCCGCCCGGACTCCGTGGCACCACCAGGCTGATCGCGGACTGTACCGGGCTGCCGCAGATAATGCATATTTGGAACACCCATGAACACGATCCTCACGGCTTATGGCCTGTTTGAGGCCCAGCAGGAACCCTTGAAACTCAGATGGCTTGCGGGCCGTGGCGGCCGCAACCGTCTGCTGGAACCGGCTACCGCAAAGTGGCCAGGAATGGCGCTCGTTGGCCACCTGAACTTCATTCACCCAAACCGCGTGCAGGTACTTGGCAGCGCGGAAACCCAATACCTGCGCAAACTGACTGCGGCAAAACGCCGCCAGGCGGTGCAAGACCTGTGCAGCTGCCCGACAACGGCCGTGGTGGTCGTTGCCAACAACGAAAAAGTGCCGGCCGATCTGCGTGCAGCGTCGGAAGCGATGAATCTGCCGCTGTTTTCCTCGCCACTGCCGAGCCCGAAGCTCATAGATCGCCTGCAGCACTATCTTGCGGCGGCACTCGCCGCGCATATCACCCTACACGGGGTCTACCTTGAGGTCCTGGGCGTAGGCGTATTGCTTACTGGCGAGAGCGGCATGGGAAAGAGCGAGCTTGCGCTTGAACTGCTGAGCCGCAATCACCGGCTTATTGCCGATGACGCCGTGGAATTCTACCGTACCGGACCCGACGTCCTGCTCGGCCGCAGTCCGAGCATCCTGCGCGATTTCCTCGAGGTACGCGGTCTGGGGATACTCAACGTACGGGCAATGTTCGGTGAAACCTCGGTACGTACCGAGAAGACTCTCCGTCTCATCGTACACCTCGAACAGCTCAAGCGCCGGCGCCTCGGCAACATAGACCGGCTGCAGGCCGAGCAGAAAACACGGCGCATCCTTGACGTAGAGGTCCCTGAAGTGGTGCTCTATGTGGCGCCCGGCAGAAACCTGGCCGTTCTGGTCGAAGTGGCAACACGCAGCCATATACTGCGGATGCGCGGCATCAATCCCCTAGCCGACATCATGAAGCGGCAGGAAGCAGCGATGCGGGAAAACAAGACATGACTGAACACGGCATCGGGCCGGTTCCCGCATCCGGCATCCCGGGACGGCAGCTGCAATGAAGTTTCTCATCATCAGTGGACTGTCGGGCTCCGGAAAAAGTATCGCCCTCCAGGCATTGGAGGACATGGGGTTTTATTGCATCGACAATCTTCCGGCAGCGCTGCTGCCACACTTCGCCCGCCAGATCATGGAAGGTGGACGCGATGAGCTGCGCAATGCCGCAGTAGGTATCGACGCACGCAACCACCGTTTTCTCGATGCCCTGACAAACGGACTTTCCCAGCTGAGGGCCATCGGCCTCGGCTATGAGATCATTTTTCTTGAGGCCGAGGAAACCGTTCTCGTCCGGCGGTTTAAGGCCACGCGCCGCAAACATCCCCTTACCAGACAGGGAATAGCGCTGCTTGACGGGATACGCCAGGAGAAAATCCTGCTTGAACCGCTGTCTGTCAATGCGGCCCTGAGGGTGGACACCACCCATACCACGCCGCATGAGCTGCGCCATCTGGTGCACAACTTCGCGCACAGTGATAATACTGAGGGAATGACCCTGATGTTCGAGTCGTTCGGATTCAAGAACGGGACGCCGCTGGACGCGGATTTCGTCTTTGATGTGCGCTGTCTGCCGAATCCGTACTGGGAGGCCGATCTGCGCAAACTGACGGGAATGGACCAACCGGTCATCGAGTTTCTCGAGCGCGACCGGCGGGTACAGGACATGTTCAACCAGCTGTGTGGTTTCCTTGAGACCTGGCTGCCGAGCTTCGAGGCGGAACATCGCAGCTACATGACCATTGCCCTGGGATGTACCGGCGGCCAGCATCGTTCCGTATACCTGGTCAGCAAGCTGGCCAAGCACTTTCTGCACAAAGGTCTCAATGCGCAGATTCGCCACCGGGAGCTGGGATGATCGGGCTGCTTATACTGGCACAGAGGGATTTCGGGAAGGGACTGCTGTGCTCGGCCGAGCACGTCCTCGGCGAACTTCCCCCGGGAGTTGAAGCTCTGCCGGTTGATTACGAGCTTTCCCAGGATCGCCTCGGGGAAATCATGGCCGAGCGCCTGAAAGGACTTGACGATGGCGACGGAGTGCTGATTCTCGCGGACATTTACGGCGCGTCCCACACCAACACAGCCTGCCGGCTGCTACGAAAAAAGCGGATCGAGCTCGTCAGTGGCGTCAATCTTCCGATGCTCATCCGGGTTCTCAATTACCGCGGTCTCAGTCTGGAAGAGCTCGTCGCCAAGGCGCTTTCCGGCGGCCCGGAAGGAATCGTGTCTGCTCCCGCGACCCTGGACAGGACTGAAATTTCCCGATGAAAAATACGACCATAACCGTGATAAACCGGCTCGGCATGCATGCGCGCGCCTCTGCGAAGTTCGTGCATCTCGCCTCCCGGTACAAGAGCGATGTCACGCTCGAAGGAAATGGGCACCAGGCCAATGGCAAGAGCATAATGGGAATCATGATGCTGGCAGCCGGCAAGGGAAGCAGGCTCACTCTGCGTGTAAACGGGGCAGATGAGGACGAAGCCACGCACGCACTGCGCAGTCTCGTGGAAAACCGTTTCGGCGAGGAAGAATAGGACACTTATGCTCGTACTGCACGGAACCGGCGTAAGCAGCGGCATTGCCATCGGCAAGGCATATGTGCTGCACCGGGAACGCCCGGAAGTACCCGAATACATGCTGCCGCAGGGGTCGGCCGAGGATGAGGTCGGACGCTTTATCGCTGCCATTGACGCAGCACGTACCCAGCTCGAGCGTATCCGCGATCACATACCGAAGTCCGCCCCCCCGGAGATATCGAGCATCATTGACACGCATCTGCTGATCCTGCACGACAAGATGATCTGCGAGGCTCCGGTCGCAACGATCCGCACGAAGCATTACAACGCCGAGTGGGCGCTGAAGACACAGAGCGATGAGCTGTCGGCGGTGTTCGAGCAGATGGACGACCCCTATCTGCGCAGCAAGAAGACCGACGTCGGCCAGGTCGTGGACCGGATTCTGCGCAACCTGCTGGTGCCTAGCAACGGCGAGCATGAGCAGATCACGGATGCACTCGACGGTCAGATCGTGGTCGCCAACGACCTCACGCCTGCCGATATCGTCCTGCTCAAGCACACGCGCATTGCGGCATTTGTCACGAACCTCGGCGGTCCGATTTCGCACACTGCGATTCTGGCGCGCAGCCTCGAGATTCCGGCCATAGTCGCCGTGCACAACGCCACGCGGGCCATCAGGAATGGTGAGGAGCTAATCGTAGACGGGAAACTCGGCGTCCTGATCGTCCTGCCGGAACCCGATATCATTGCCGAATACCACACCCGACAGCGGGACATCGTCAGCCTCAAGCGCGAGCTGGAGGCAATCAAGGCGAGCCGCTCGGAGACCCGTGACGGAACAGAGATCGCCCTCTGCGCCAACATAGAGCTGCCGGATGACGTCAAGGCCGTCACCAAGGTTGCGGCCCATGGGATCGGCCTGTACCGCACCGAATTCCTGTTCATGAACCGGCCCGATCTGCCCGACGAGGAAGAACAGTTTCGCGCCTATGCAAAAGTCGTCAAGGCACTTCCCGGGAAACCCGTCACGATACGCACCCTGGACCTGGGTGCCGATAAACGCGCCGAAAGCACCAGCCGCAGCGTAAGCACGGTCACGGTGAATCCGGCTCTCGGACTACGCGCCATCCGCCTTTGCCTGCATGACACATCCCTGTTCCGGCCCCAGCTCAGGGCTATCCTGCGGGCATCCGCGCTTGGCCAGGTACGGATCATGATCCCCATGCTGTCGAGCCTCGGTGAAACGTTCCGGGTACTCGACCTGATCGAGGAAACGAAGGCGGAACTGAACCGGCAGGGACAGGCTTTTGATCCGGACATGCCGGTTGGCGGCATGATCGAGGTGCCGGCCGCGGCGGTGTCGGCAGACCTGTTTGCGCCACACCTGGATTTCTTTTCGATCGGCACCAATGACCTCATCCAGTACACGCTCGCAATCGACCGCGTCGACGAGGCCGTGAACTATCTCTATGATCCGCTACACCCATCGGTGCTGCGGCTGATCGCCACCACGATACGCGCCGGCAAGGCGACTGGAATTCCGGTGGCAATGTGCGGCGAAATGGCAGGCGATACACGATATACACGCCTGCTCCTGGGCCTCGGGCTGGATGAATTCAGCATGCATCCTTCGGCTCTGCTGGAAATCAAGCGCATCGTGCGTGACAGCAGTCTGCAGGAACTGAAACGACGCGCGCAGGACGTGCTGGATGCACGCGACACCGCGGAACTGCACGCGATTGTCGAGAAGATGAACCAGCGATAGGCGCGGGGTGATGCCCCGGTGCCGGTTCCAGCCAGCGGGAGGCGCCTGGGAGGCGCCGGAGAGGTCAGCGGCGGTGCGGATTGCCCGGCAGATGCGGCCCCATTTCCTCGGCCCCCGCAGCAAGGGGGAGCACGAATGGCGCGCGCCGGGTATCAATCATGGCCAGAAACCTGTTACGGTATCTTTCATGGCTAGGATCGAACCCCTCGCCAGTCCGCGTCTGGAAGCTTTCCCTGAGCAGCGATACTGCATTGATCTTCTTCAGCCGGAACGGACGCCAGAACGGTGGCAGACGGCCGGACGAGGAGTAGCCGCGGGTCTGGTAGCCGTCGACCACGATTTCCCCGTTTTCGGCGGTATAGATGGCGTGCGGCTCTATGACACGGATATTGCTCTGGCCATGATAGCGTATGGCCACGCAGCGTTTTTCCTTCACTGCTGCGCTAAGCACCTGAAGTACATTCGGAATCATCGCTTTAGCCTTCAAATTTCTGCTGCCTGCTTCGGACCATCCCATTAATTCAGGATAGTACGCCACGAAGCCGGGTTTAAATCAAGAATCCGGATAAATGGTCATTTTTGCGCTCTACGCGGTCTCCGGTCCGGTGCCGGCACACCAAATATGCGGTCTGCCAGCCCCCACCTGCCCGCGAGCGTCTCCGCGGCGTGGACAAATTCCTCGGCCCGCGTCGGATGATTGACCCAGGACCGGGCAAGGAGCGGCAGGGCGGAAGACCCATCCGGAGCAAGCGCCAGCATGTGGATGATTTCCCCCGCTTCGGCCCCGACGACCTCTGCCCCGAGCAGCGCCGCGCTGTCCATGTCGGCAATCAGACGCACGAATCCGCGGATGTCGTCCTGCCCGAGCGCCTGTGGAGAGTTCTCGAATGCGGCAAAACCGACGGCGGGCTCGAAACCGGCATCCTCCGCGAGGTCCTCGTTCATCCCGATACGTGCCAGCTCGACAGCGCTGTAGATGACTTCCGGCACCCACAGCTCGTCCCTGCGCCGCTGCATCCTCACGTCATCACCTGCAAGGATGTTTTCCACCGCTACGGCGGCATCGGCCATGGCCTGATTGGCGGTCATGGGCTCGGATACGCAGTCACCGATGGCATAGATGTTCGGCGCGTCCGTCTGCAGCCGCTCATTCACACGCACGAAACCGCGCGGGTCGAGTCTGACTCCGGCAGCATCGGGCCCCAATCCATCCGTGACCGGATCCCGTCCGGTTCCAAGAAGCAGCCAGTCAACCGCCAGCTCCGGCTTCCCGGAAAACGTGAGCACCAGTTCTCCGTTACGCCATTCGCTGCCAGTCATCTCAGCGTTCTCGAGTATTTCCATACCGCAGTCGCGCAAGGCTTCATCGAGCACCGCCAGCGCCTGCGCACTGAAGCGTGTCCGCGCGAGCGGAGCACGGCGGGAAATCCAGTACACCTTGAGTCCAAGCATCGACAGAATGTAGGCAAACTCGGCGCCGACCAGTCCGCCGCCAAGCACCGCCACCCGGCGGCCCGGCGGCGGCGGTTCGTCAAAAAGCATGTCAGTGGTGAGGATCTGTCCGGAGCGGGGCGAGATTCCCGGAGGAATCCGCGGCTTTGACCCGGTGGCAACAATCACATGCTCTGCCTGGATGCGCTGCGGCGCTGCTTCCGACCTGATGTCGAGCACATTCGCGGACACAAATCCGGCTGTTCCCGACAACAGCACGACACCCAGGCGTCTGAGGTAATCCTGGTAGCTGTCCTGCACTGTGCGCACAACTGTTTCCTGGTGTTCCCATGCCTGGCCAAGATCAACGGAAAGACTCCCGCTGATGCCGCGCCTCGCAAACCCGCGCGACGCGGCAACCAGACGCGCACTGTGATACCAGTCCTTCTTCGGAACGCATCCGCGGTTCAGGCAACATCCGCCCCAGTCGTTTTTTTCAACAACCGCCACGCGCTGGCCACGCAGGGCGCCGAGCACTGCTGCGCGGTAGCCTCCGGGTCCGGACCCGATGACAGCGATATCGAATTTCTGGATCAAGATATTCCCCTCTTCCCGGGCTGCTGGCGCCCCTCAGCACCACATCCGGCCGGAACCCGCTTCCACCAGTCCGGCAGGTGCCGCCACCAGTGTCTGCTTGCCGCACCTGTCCTGCGCGGAGCAGGATGCATCCATGGCATTGCCACTCACCGCGCTCTTCAGGCACAGAAGCCGTCGCCAGCAGGCGAGGGCGGACATGCTCGAACCGTTCTTCGACAGGTTTTCCGGCAGGACGGTCATCGTCCATTGCGGCCTGGATGTCCGCTGGCTCACTGAACTTCTCGCGACCGGCGGTGGTGGCAGACATCTGCGTTTCGATCTCCGCCAGGCCCAGTCACGGCCAGTCTCTCCGCTTGAACATGTCATCCAGAGACTGATCCTGCCACTGGCACTGCCTCTTCCGCTGATACTGCGGATTGACCCGGATGCAATACTGGTACGCCATCTGCTTCGTTCTGGCATGATCTGCGATCCGTCGGAAACTGCGTGGATTCTCGACGAGATCGGGACCCGCTTCCATGCCGCACTGCGGCGTGACGCCAATGGCATGCGGCTGGAACGTGGCCTGCCTCCCGAGGAAAACAGCTTCAGTCTGCCAGCTGGCTGGACCACCTGACCGGGATCGCGTACCACCGCTCCCGTCTCAGGATCCTGCGAGCATCATGTTTTCAAGAAGAATCGATCCGGTACGGATGTTGCCCCGGAGATCCACATCCGCACCTACCGCAACGATCTGCCTGAACATGTCACGCAGATTTCCGGCAATCGTGATCTCCTCGACCGGATACTGGATCTGGCCGTTTTCCACCCAGAATCCCGCTGCGCCACGGGAATAGTCGCCGGTAACCGTATTGACCCCGAATCCGATCAGCTCCGTCACGAGCAGTCCCGTATGCATGCGTGCAAGCAGACCCGGCAGATCGTCGCGTCCGGGCTGGATCGTCAGGTTGTGCACCCCTCCGGCATTGCCGGTAGTCTGCATGCCAAGCTTGCGTGCCGAATATGAATCCAGCACGTACCCGCGCAGAATTCCGTCACTGACGAGATCGCGCTCGCGGGTCTCGACACCCTCGTTATCAAATGGGGCGCTTCCCAGGCCCTTCCGCAAATGGGGCTGCTCGTGGAGCCGGACCCCCGGGGCAAAAACCGCTTTGTCGAGCTGGCCGAGCAGGAACGATGCTTCGCGGTAGAGACTGCTGCCGCGGACGGCTCCGATGAAGTGGGAAAGAAGGCTGGAGGCCACCGGCGCTTCATAAAGCACAGGGGTCTGGCGCGTTGTGAGTTTCTGCGCCGACAGTCGGCGTACGGTGCGCTCCGCAGCCCTGCGGCCGACGCTTTCGGACGATTCCAGGTCGCGCACATCGCGTGCAACCGTATACCAGTAATCGCGCTGCATTCCGGAAGCCTCCCGCGCCACGACTGCACAGCTGAGCGAATGGCGGGTGGCCGACAGTGCGCCGAGAAAACCGTTCGTATTGCCGTAGACCTCCAGTCCCTCATGCGAAGAAACGGATGCCCCTTCCGAGTTCTGCACCCGCGCATCGGCGTCCCGCGCTACCTGTTCGCAGCCGGTAGCGATCTCGATGGCACGATCTGCGCCGGGGTTCCATGGATGATACAGGTCAAGATCGGGAATGGACCTGGCAAGAGACTCGGCGTCGGCTAGCCCGGAACAGTCATCGGCAGCGGTATAGCGCGCTATGCTTGCTGCCGCCCGCACGGTGTCGCGGACTGCTTTCAGCGCCAGGTCGGACGTGCTTGCAGAGCCGCTCTGCTTGCCGAAGTAGACGGTAACCCCCAGCCCCTTGTCACGGGTATGCTCGACGGTCTCGACCGCACCAAGACGCACAGTCACAGACAGACCCTGGCTCACGCTAGCGCTGGCCTCGGCAGCACTGGCCCCTTGTCTCAGCGCCTCCTCGAGCACTTCACCAACCAGCCCGCGGAGCCGGTCAGCAGTGGTCACGGGGATTTGCGCCAACCCTGATTCACGCATGATCCGGTGTCACCCTCATCCTGAATGCTTGTTGATGGCACCGCGGTTTCCCCAGTGCCCGATGTTGTCGACCTCGACGCCCACCCACCACAGATCACCGATACTGTCGTGGCTGCGGCCCCCGACAATATGCTGGCCATGCCCGAGAATGATATGCGTAAGATGGGCACGCGCCTCTCCGATGTGGCGGTAGACGTGCCACTGCACGACATTGCCGTGACCAGGTTCAGGCAAAGGGCGTTCTTCGTTCAGAAAATCGTCATTCATGGCACATATCTCCACAAGCATGTCCGGCCGGCGTACACCCGCCGGACATCCAGGGATTCTCAGGCGCCCTGCGTTCCACCTACCGTCAGGCCTTCGATGAGCAGTGTCGGCTGTCCCACCCCGACCGGCACACTCTGGCCCTCCTTCCCGCAGGTACCGACACCGGGATCGAGCCGCATGTCGGATCCGACGCGCGTCACGCGCGTCAGGACATCCGGGCCATTTCCGATGAGCGTCGCGCCTTTTACCGGGCGCGTCACCCTGCCGTTCTCGATCAGATAGGCTTCGCTCGTGGAAAACACGAATTTTCCGGAGGTGATGTCTACCTGACCCCCGCCGAAATTGACGGCATACAACCCCCGGTCGACCGATTCGATGATCTCCGCCGGATCATGTTTTCCGGCCAGCATGAACGTATTGGTCATGCGCGGCATGGGAATATGGGCGTAGGACTCCCTCCGTCCGTTGCCGGTCGGCGCCACCCCCGTGAGCCGCGCATTGAGCAGATCCTGGAGGTAGCACCTGAGAATCCCCTTTTCTATCAACACTGTCTGCTGCGTAGGGGTTCCCTCGTCGTCAACATTGAGCGAGCCACGCCGGCCAGACAGGCTGCCGTCGTCCACGACCGTGCACTCGTCCGACGCTACGCGCTCGCCGATGCGGCCGGAAAACGCCGACGTCCCCTTGCGGTTGAAATCGCCCTCAAGACCATGGCCAATGGCCTCGTGCAGCAGAATGCCGGGCCAACCTGGCCCCAGTACGACTTTCATGGTGCCGGCCGGGGCGGGACTGGCCTCGAGATTGACCAGGGCCTGACGCACCGCCTCGCGCGCATACGCGGACGCAGCGCCATGATCGAGGAAATCCTGGTAGCTGAACCTTCCACCTCCTCCGTGGCTACCCTGCTCGCGCCGTCCACCCTGCTCCACGATCACTGTCACGTTCAGCCGCACCAGTGGCCGGATGTCGGCCGCCTGCATCCCGTCGCTGCGTACCACAAGCACTGTCTCCTGCACGCCGGAAAGACTGGCCATCACCTGCTTCACGCGCGGGTCCTGCCGCCGTGCTTCGACTTCCACCTGCTCCAGGAGCTTGACCTTTTCGCCGTCTTCCAGACTCGCCAGAGGGTCGAGCGGACGGTAGAGGTCGAGAGCGCGGACCTGCCGCCATGCCGACGGTGCCACAAAACTACTGCCACTGTGCGCAATGGTCCGTGCCGCGGTAACAGCCTCAAGCAGGGCTGGAAACAAGATGTCGTCGGAATACGCAAACCCGGTCTTCTCTCCGGCAGTGGCACGCACGCCGACTCCCTGCTCGATATTGTGGCTGCCGGTCTTTACCTGCCCCTCTTCAAGCGTCCAGCTCTCGTGGCGGCTGTACTGGAAATAAAGATCGGCAAAATCAAGCCGGTACTCCAGCAGTCTCGCCATCAGGCTGCTGATCTCGCCGTCGCCGATGCCGGCCGGGTCAAGCAGGGCGTCATGCACCTGCCTCAACATACCGCTCATGTGCCGATTCTCCGGTGACGGATGGTGGGAAAATTGTTGCGTATCCGGGCCTGCATCGTCCGGTCGAGATCCGCAATCACGAAACCGGACCCGCGTGCAAGGCGGTCGACCACCTCCCCCCAGGGGTTGACGATCATGCTGTCACCGTAGGTTTCACGGCCATTCAGGTGATAGCCGCCCTGGGCGGCGGCAACGACGTATGCCAGGTTCTCGACCGCACGCGACCGCACCAGCACTTCCCAGTGCGCGCGTCCCGTGCGTACGGTAAAAGCCGAGGGCACCACAAACAGCTCGGCGCCGGCATCAAGCAGGCGCCGGAACAGCTCCGGAAACCGCAGATCATAGCAGACCGCGAGCCCGAGCTTGCCGAACGGCGTAGCGGCCACCATCACATCGGTACCCGGCTCGATCGCCGCGGATTCATTGTACTGTTCCCCGCTTTCCAGCCGGACATCGAACAGGTGTATCTTGTCGTAGCGCGCCACGCGCTCGCCGCGGGTGTCGAACAGCAGGCACGCCGCCCGCACCTTGCCGGAGTGTTTTGTTTGCATCGGGATCGTGCCGCCTACCAGCCAGATTCCGTGAACGCGTGCCTGGTTCGACAGGAAATCCTGCATCGGACCCTTGCCGTCTGTCTCTGCTGCAGTCAGGCGGTCGGCGTCCTTCATGGGCATAATGGCAAAATTCTCGGGCAGCACGACCAGGGATGCGCCGGCCGCAGCGGCATTGGCAATGAGACGTGCCGCCTCATTCAGATTTGCACTGACCTGCGGCCCCGAAGCCATCTGGATGGCGGCAATCTTGCTCAAGGTAGCTGTTCTCCCGGTATCAGCACTACCATGGTTACGAAGTCATCGCTGCGGTGCAGGTCGGGGCTCGATTCGATGCGGCCCGCCGGAACACCGCGAGCCACCAGCATCGACTGCAGCTTCTGCGCCCACAGGTTGCCCCCGCTGTCCGCGGGATAGCGCACTTCGATCCGTTCACCTTTGCATCCCTGGAAACGACCAAGCAGCCGGCCCAGCCCCGGGATGCCTGCCACAGATTTTCCATGCAGCAGCCCTGTCATCTGCGCAGCGTCCAGCGTCACGCTCCCGCCCAAGGGGCGCCCACAGCCGCAGCCCCCGGAAGCTGGTGGAACGGCATTGCGCACGGTCCCTGTTGCCGGGCCCGACGCGGCCACACCACGTGCTGCCGGCACCACTGCCATCGCCAGCACCAGCACCACCCGCATCGGCCAGCAAGGTATTCTCTTCATTGCGCTTGGACGAACCTGATGTCAAGCCGGCCGGTCTTCCTGGCCACGGCGGATCCTATGGGTTGACAAACAACCCCTGTTTCACCACTTTCGGATTGTCCCATGAACCTGTGACGGTGTACTGTGTCTCGGTGGTCTGTTCCAGCGGCTTCTTGAGTATGTTCCGGAACACCGCCACCGCCGCACCCACCACTGGACCGCCCAGCAGCATGCTGGTCACGGTAAGCTGGTCACCCAACCGGGGGACAACTTTGATTTTCAGGTCCATGTCCCGTGTCGCAAGCCCAAGACGACCACGCAGATCAATCGTGGCAGAAGGCCCCTTAACTGTCAGGCCATCGGTGTAGGCGCTCCCGTTTTTCACGGATATCCTTCCTCCTATGCTATCAAACGTGAAGCCTTTGCCGAATACATTGCTGAAATCTAGCGCAAGATAGCGTGTAAGTGCGCGGGTATCGATCAACCCGAGCAGCCTGCCCGCGCCTCCTGGGCTGACCCTCGGCAGCCGGCCGTTCTTCACCGACAGGACGCAGTTTCCGTTGAGGAGCGCCGGAGTGAATGCGGTCGGCGCACCACTCCACTGCCACTGGCCACTCGCATTGAAATCGCCGTGCGCGAGTTCCCCGGCATAACCGAGCCCCGCAAGCACCGCACCGAGGTTTGTGCTGCGCACCTGCATGCTTATGTCAGTCATCGGCGCCCCCGTCTGGGAAATCTTCCAGTCGCCATTGGCGCTTACATCCACGTCCGGCTGGACCAGCCGCAGGGACTGGAAATGCAGGCCATGGACCGACGGAACCGCATCGAGCGTCAGGTCGCCCAGCGGCTTGCCCCAGTCTTCGAAGTGACCGACGTGCAGATGGATCTCAGGCAGGACGCGGGGATCTACTTCATGTTCCTGGCCGACAGCCGATGCCACCGGTCCGAGGGCCCCCGGGGGAACCGTCAACCGCTGCAGGTCAAGGTTCACAATATGGTCCCGTAGCGGTATTCCGGGCAATCCGCCCTGCCCGGCAGCACCCTGCCTTCCCCTGGCCGGCGGTCCGAGCATGCTTTCCTCAGCGGGCACCGACACCAGGGCCGGTCCGGTGGGAAAGGGAATCCGCCTGACATCGATACTGCCGAGCACGTCGTTGCCACTCAGCGTTCCCTGCCAGCCCTGGCCGGTCTTGGCAGCAGCAAGCCGGAACGCGCCGAAATTGCGGCCCATGAAATAAAGCTGGCCGGTAGTCAGCCTGACCCCGGCAAGAACGCTGCCGAACCCGGAATCCAGCCGGTCACCGCCCAGACCCTGGATGATCCGCCACCAGCGATCCACATCGAATACCGGGGTCTCTACGCCGACCTGCAGACCGGGCCCCTGCGCGGGTGCCGCTGGTCCGCTTCCGGCATTAATCGCGCCACGCGCAAAGCTCCAGCGCCCGGCCGCATCCCTGTGCAGGACGAAACGCCCGCTCAGCATCCCGTCAGCGTTCAGTTCCAGGACCTGGCGGCGCGGGTCGGACGAGTAGGTCTTCAGAATCAGGGTGCCGGCGGTTCCGGCCGTTCGCTTGAACGGCGGCGGCAGATCAAGGCCGAGCTGCTGCAGATCCAGGGCCAGGCTCAACTGCGATTTCTGCCCCGCGGTATGCACGGTAGCATGCCACGGAATGTCTCCGGAGAGCCGGCTTCCGAATGCAGCGCCGAGCGCCTGCTGCAGCCCGGCATCGGTCATGGTGCCGGAAGCCCGCATGATCACGGGTGCCGCGTGCCCGGGTGCCGCAGATTCGGTTGCCACTTCGAGCGATGCATCACCTCCGAGCAGCCGCCCGCGGACGCCACCGCCGTCGAGGCCATCACGGTCAAACTGCAGGGTACCGCTCAGGGACGTAATGCCTAGTCCCGGTACCGGCGGATACAGAGCAGCGTCCAGAAACTGGCATGTGCCCTTCATCCGCATCTGCGATGGCGCGTCGGCAGGAATCACCATATCGAGGCTGAGCGCTCCCTGGCCGCTGGCATGCAGGCCCGGGAAAAGAAACTGCGGCCGAGGGCGGATGTGGCTAGCATAGAGCACGCCCAGCATCTGGTCGACCGGCCCGGTAATCTGCCCGACGGCATGGACAGGCGGCCCGTCATGCGCGGCCAGATCATCAATCGTAACCGCGACCCGGTGCAGCGCAAGTCCGTCGATGCTGCCGCTGCGGCTGGTAACCGAAAGACCGGGCCCGCTCGCCAGAAGATCGGCATCGATATTGGTGATGTCCGGCCAGCCCTTGAGGTAGCGGAAAGTACCCTGCCTGATGTGCGCCAAAACCTGAAACTGCCCCTGGCCATCCCGGAACGGAAAATCCTGCAGGGCTCCGCGGAGGGTGACCTGCCCCGACACGACGGTCCCCGACACAACCGCCCGGTTCAGCCAGTGACGCAGGCGCACAGGCATGATGTCCGGATAATAGCGCCCGGCGTCCGCCAGATTGCCGTCGCTCAGTGTGGCCTCAAGGTCGATCCGCGGTGATGCATCGCTGGCGTCAGGCAGATCGAGCCTCAGGGTTCCCTGCAGCACGCCATCGTTGCCCGCTGCATTCAGGTCCTTGCCGTGCACATGCCATGCACCGTCGTCATGCTGCCAGCTAATCCGTCCGCTGGCTCCGCGGAGCCTGATTGCATGCCTGAACACGCGTGGCATCGACACTTCCGACGCCTTGCTCGCCAGCACCAGTTCGCCCCCGTCCTGGCCAACTGCCAGATGGCCGGTCAGGCCGCTGATACCGGGCAGCACGCCGTAGGGATCAAACGCCACATTATGCATATCGGCGTCGAGCGCATAGCCGGAGATATTTCCGCCGCGGGTGTCGAGCCTGAGTCTCAGATTATCTACCACGCCACGCGGCTGAATCCGGCGCAGAAACAGCGGCAGCTTTCCATTCCCCTTCAGGGTTGCCAGGAATGCGTCGATGTCGTCAAGGTTGACATGCTGGACGTAGAGATGATCCGCGTAGGGATTGTGCTCAACGCGCATCTGGCCGGCAATCCACGGCGCAGAAACCAGCCCGAGCTGCAGCCGGCTGAGCTGCAGCGTCCAGCTTCCACCCGCGGAGGTTGCGGTCCAGTTCACCTGAGCTGCAGCCGTCTTCACGTCAAACGCCGGTAATCCGGGAAAAGCCAGCTTGAACGCCCGGACCGCAGCGTAACCCTGCAGCGACACTGGCACATCGTTTTTCCAGCGGCTGGCAACGTTTACGTTGAAGCGTCCATCGATTCCGGCTGGCAGCTTGCTGCGGATGATCTTCGGAAGGGCGTAGGTGTCCAGCCCCTCCGCCTGGACGTCGATATTCCCGTGCCAGCGGCTTTCCGACAGGGGATTTCCCGTCACATCAGCCAGAAACGAGCATTTACGGCACATCGCCGGCGGAAAATCGGCATTCACCTGAAGGCGGTGTCGGTTGCCGCTATTTCGCAGACTCAGGTTGACGTGGGACAGCTGCAACGGAGGCTCACCCGACATGTAATCGATCCATTCCGCCCGTCCATCCTTCACCGCGACGTCGTTCTGCTCGAACAGCCATGGCAGGAATCCGGCGCCGCCCCCCGGAATTGCGTTTCCGACCGGGGCAAGTCCGGTGATGCGGAATGAGCCACTGGCGAGTCGCTCGAACGACAGATCCGGATGGATGAGCACGAGATTATTGATCTGGATCCGGCCGGCAAGCAGCGGCAGCCAGGCTAGCGTGATCCGCAGCTCTTTGAGCTGAACGGGAACCTGCTGGCCTCCAGGGTGGTACACCGTCAGGCCGTAGATCCGCAGGCCAGGATTCAGTCCGTGCCAGTACGCCTCGGACCGTTCAATCTGCACCCGGTACGACGAGCGCTGGCTGATGAATTCAGCAATCTGATCCTTGCGGCTCGCGAACGTTGGCAGCCAGGCGTGAACGACCAGAATGAAGGCTGCCGCGAGAACAAACAGCGTGATCGTCGCATAGACGGTCCAGCGCCCGGTATGCAGCAGCGGGTGATACCAGGTCCGCCGGGCAGACCCTGGGGCGGTCCGCGACCCCCCGCCCTTCGTGCCGGGAGCCCGCGTCCCTGGTTTCCTGGTTGCGCGCCTCATTGCACTATTTTGCCGTATCGACCGCCACGGAGACAGCGGAAGTCATGCCTTTTTGCCGGCCCCGCCAGGATCTGGACGCCACACCGCTCTTGCATGTATTGTAAAAGCCAAAATCGGGGATATTTCCGGATTCCGGCGCCAGCTTTAGACGCCACGCGCTGGAACCGGGAAAAAAAGAAAACAATGACGGAAGTCCGGGGGTGCCATGACACCACATCACCAGTGTGAGCTGGACGCCATCATTGCCATCGTCCTTGCGGTGCTCAAGGCCACCAGGGATCTGGATACGGCACTCGCGGTGCTGCGCAACAGGACCATTCATGGCACCACGCCTTTGGCGCCTGGCTGACAGACAGGCGGTCTGCGTACACCCGCCGCGGGGCCACTCCAGCCACGACAGAGGCCCCGCTACAGCAGCACGACGTCGAACTGCTCCTGGTTGTAGAGCGCCTCAACCTGCAACTGCACCGACTTGCCTATGAACTCCTGCAGCTGCATCAGGCTGGGGGATTCTTCATCAAGCAGCATCTCCACCACGACCGGAGACGCCAGAACGAGATATCGGTCGGCATCGAACTGGCGCGCTTCGCGCAGTATGTCCCGGAAGATCTCGTAGCAGACGGTCTGGGGAGTTTTGAGCACGCTCCGCCCCTTGCAGACCGGGCACGGCTCGCACAGCACGTGCTCCAGGCTTTCGCGGATGCGCTTGCGCGTGATTTCCACAAGCCCAAGGGGTGACATCTCGGTCATGTAGGTCTTCGAGCGGTCGCGGGCAAAGGCCTTCTCAAGCGCACGCAGTACCTGGCGCTTGTGCTCGCTGTCGGCCATGTCGATGAAATCGATGATAATCATGCCCCCGAGATTGCGCAGCCGCAGCTGCCGGGCAATGGCCTGGGTGGCTTCCAGATTGGTCTTGAACAGCGTTTCTTCCAGATTCTTGCGCCCTACGTAGGCTCCGGTGTTCACATCGATGGTGGTCATGGCTTCGGTCTGGTCGATGATCAGATACCCGCCGGACTTGAGAGGCACCTTGCGCTCCAGTGCTTTCTTGATTTCGTCCTCGACAGAATACAGATCGAAAATCGGCCGTTCTCCGGGATAGTACTCGATGCGCCTTTCCACCTCGGGGATGAACTCGCGGGCAAATTCCAGGGCCCGGTGATAGGTCTCACGGGAATCTATCCGGACCTTTTCCACGTTCTCACGCACAAGGTCGCGCATGACCCGCAGCGCCAGAACGAGGTCCTCGTGCAGAAGGGCGCACGGGGCTGCGCCCCGGATGCGGTCCTGTATCGCCAGCCAGACGCGTCGCAGATAGCGGATATCTGTGCGCAGCTCCTCGTCACTGACCGCCTCAGCCACGGTCCGCAGGATATAGCCCCCTTCGTCGCCCTCGTCCATGGCTGCCTTCACGGCGGTCCGGAGCCGTTCGCGCTCGGCGTCATCCCCTATTTTCTGCGAAATCCCAATATGCTTTGTGTAGGGCATGTACACCAGGTATCGCGCCGGAAGGGTGATATGTGTGGTCACCCGCGCACCCTTCGTGCCGAGCGGATCCTTCACTACCTGGACAACGATAGGCTGGCCATCGTGGAGCACATCGGCGATCGAAGTCGGTTCTCCGTCCTGACCAGGCCCTGCGGACGCGTTGCGGGCCTGTGTGGCCGAACTGGCGCTGCGGACATCGGAGACATGCAGAAATGCCGCCCGGTCGAGTCCGATATCTATGAAAGCGGCCTGCATTCCCGGGAGGATCCGCGACACCCTTCCCATGTATACGTTGCCGACAATACCGCGGTTACGCGTGCGCTCTATGTGTACTTCCTGCAGCACGCCGTTCTCGACCACGGCCACCCTCGATTCCTGAGGGGTTATGTTGATAAGGATTTCTTCACTCATGGAACCGGTATTCCCGTTTCGCGCAGAAGCAGGGCAAGCTCGTGCAACGGCAGCCCCATGACCCCCGAATAGCTTCCCTCGAGGCGCGACACAAACGCCGCTGCCCTGCCCTGGATCGCATAGCCCCCCGCCTTGCCCGCAGGCTCACCCGAGTTCCAGTAACGGACCATGTCTGCTTCCGAAAGGGAACAGAATGTGACGTGGCTCTCGCTCAGGATAGTGCGCTCCATATCCTTGTGAAGGATGCATATGGCGGTGAAAACAAGATGGGTTCTGCCAGAAAGCTGCCGCAACATCCCGCAGGCATGGTCCCGGTCCCGCGGTTTCCCGAGGATTTCGCCATCGACTACGACCTCCGTATCGGCACCGAGCACCGGTCGTGGTGGTCTGCCCGACTTCCGGATTCGTTCCGCCACGCAGCGGGCTTTTCCGGCAGCCAGCCGGACTACGTAGCGCCGCGCCGGCTCATCGGGCTTCGGCTGCTCGATGATATCCGGCTCCATGACCTCGAATTCCATGCCGATCTGGCGCAGGAGCTCCTGGCGGCGGGGGCTCGACGAGGCAAGATAGATGCTCGGGTCGGACATGTCCAATTCAGGCCGGGTTCGGCAGTTGTCATGGGTGCGGCCGTATGCCGCGGCGTGGCAGCCGGACTGCTCACTCACGGTGGTACGGCATATGGCTCAGCATGCTCCAGGAACGGTACAGCTGCTCGGCAAGCACCACCCGCACCAGCGGGTGGGGCAGCGTTAGCGCCGACAGCGACCACACCTCGTCGGCACCTTCCAGGCACCGGGGATCCAGCCCCTCGGGTCCACCGACCAGGAAAGCTACATCCTGGCTTTCGCGCAGCCATTGCCTCATGGCATCGGCAATCTGCCCAGTGGCAAGCACCCGTCCGGTACGTTCGAGTGCGATGACCCGCGCGCCGCGCGGCACTGCCGCGAGACAGCGGTCGCCTTCCGCCCTCAGCAACCGCACCATGTCTGCAGTGCGCGAACGCTTCCCGGCCGGGATCTCCCGCAGTTCGAGCTGGCAACCCGCCCTCAATCTTTTTGCGTAATCCGCGTAGGCCGTGGTGACCCATTCCGGCATGCGTGTCCCGACCGCGATCAGATGCAGGCGCATGGCCGGAAACACAGGGAACGTTCAGGCAATCCGCCGGGCTCCCGCAGTGCGAGGCCTAGCGTCCTGCAACATCGGCAATTTCTCCGTCACCCCAGAGTTTTTCCAGATTATAGAAGTCGCGTGTCTGCGGCCGCATGACGTGCACCACCACATCGCCGCAGTCGACCAGGACCCAGTCTCCCGTGTCTTCGCCTTCAGTCCCGATTGCCCTGCGACCCAGATCACGAAGTTTCTCGCGCACCTTTTCGGCCATCGTCAGCACATGGCGGCTGGATGTACCGCTCACGATTATCATGAAATCGGTGAAATCGGTCACCTTCCGGACGTCGAGAACCCGGATATCCTGGCCCCTGGCGTCAATCAGTACGTCACAGATTGTCTGTGCTGTCATGTCTGCTGGCATCGCATCCTCTGGGCTGACTGAGGTAAAGACCGCGGCGTGAAATGTACTCCTCCACTGGCTCTGGCAGCATCCCGTGCACGGACTCGCCGAGGCCGATCATTGCACGAATCCGGGAAGCGGAAAGGTCCTGTGGGGTAACCACCCGGAACATCAGCCGCCCGGCTGGTGTTCCGGCAAGTTCGCTCGGGGCGGTACACAACCGCCCGCGCAGCCACGGAAGCCCAAGTGCCACGTCCCGCGAATGATTCCAGCCGGGACGCTGTACGACCACGAGATGGGCCAGCTGCGGCAACTCACTTGCCCTGTGCCAGGTTCCGATGCTTCCGAAGGCGTCCATCCCGATAATCAGGCAGAGCGGGCGCGGCCCAAGCTCGGCCCGCAGCGATTCCAGGGTAGGCACCGTAAAGGAGGGTCCTCCGCGCCGCAATTCCCGGTCATCGACCCGCAGGCCGGGTATCCCGGAAAGCGCTAGCTCGAGCATGCGCAGCCGGTCCTCTGGAGCGGCTGCCGGGGCGCAGCGGTGGGGCGGGATGGCCGCCGGAATGAAGCGTACCTCCTCCAGGACCAGCGCCCGCATGACTTCCTGCACCGGACGCAGGTGCCCGAAGTGAACAGGATCGAACGTACCGCCGAAAATGCCGATGGGGCGCACTCGCCGCTTCTGAAGTTCCGTGCCAACGTGCAATTACACCATCGCATCATAAGCCCGGCGGCACGATCGAGGCAAACTGGCCGCGGGCACCCCGCATCACCGCCCGGAAGCGGCAGACCGGATGCATCAGCTGCGTATGTGACCGTCGCCAAGCACGATGAACTTCTGCGAAGTGAGCCCTTCAAGTCCCACCGGCCCACGCGCATGCAGCTTGTCCGTGGAAATGCCGATCTCGGCACCCAGACCATACTCGAATCCGTCGGCGAACCGGGTCGAGGCATTAACCATGACCGAGCTTGAGTCGACCTCGCGCAGGAAGCGGCGCGCCCGCGTAATGTCCTCGGTAACAATGGCGTCCGTGTGCTGGGACCCGTATCGCGCAATATGTTCAAGCGCTTCCTCGATGCCGGAGACAATCCGTATCGCCAGAATCGGCGCCAGATACTCCGCATACCAGTCCTCTTCCGTGGCCACACCGGCCCATGGCAGGATGCGGCGAGTCGCGTCACAACCGCGCAGCTCCACACCCTTGTCACGGAACATCTGGCCAAGATCCGGGAGGATACGACCAGAAACCTCGCGCGCCACCAGCAGCGTCTCCATCGTATTGCAGGTGCCATAACGCTGGGTCTTGGCATTGAATGCGACGCGCACCGCCTTGTCCCGGTCAGCGCTTTCGTCGATGTACACGTGACAGACCCCATGCAGATGCTTGATTACGGGGATGGTTGCCTCCTGGCTGATGCGTTCGATCAGCCCCTTACCGCCGCGCGGGATGATGACATCCACATAGTCCTTCAGGCGGATCAGTTCCCCGACAGCCGCGCGATCCGTCGTGTCGACCACCTGCACCGCGTCGGGAGACAGCCCGGCTTCGGCCAGACCCCGGTGAATGCAGGCGGCAATCGCCCGGTTTGAATGCAGCGCCTCGGACCCGCCGCGCAGGATCGCGGCGTTACCGGACTTCAGGCACAGGCCGGCGGCGTCCGCGGTCACGTTCGGCCTCGACTCGTAGATGATTCCGATCACGCCCAGCGGTACGCGCATGCGCCCTACCTGTATGCCGGATGGCCGGTAGCTGAGTCCGGTAATCTCGCCGGCCGGATCGGCCAGCGCAGCGATCTGGCGCAGTCCCTCGGCCATGGCCGCAATGCGTTTGGCATCCAGGGTCAGGCGGTCGAGAAGGGCGGCATCCAGGCCAGAACGCGCACCGGCTTCGAGATCCCGGGCGTTGGCCTCCACCAGGCCACCGGCCGACTGCTCCATCGACCGGCAGATGGCCTCGAGCGCACCATTCTTCGCGGCGGTTTCAGCGCGCGCCATTTCCCGCGCTGCCCGGCGGGCCCGCTCGCCGACCTGACGCATGTAGTGGCGGATCTCGCCAGCGTCCGCTCCGGAAGTCGCCGTTTTCATGGATATGCCACCTCGGTTACAGTCGGTATGCAGGCGCTACAAACCGGCACCTGCCGCCGGCGCACGGATTCCGCACAGCCCCAGCACCAGAGCCTCGATCTCCTGCCACGCGTCCCCAGCGGCGCGCCCCTTGATGACACGGTCTATGTGCGCTGTCCGCACCAGCATGGACTGCCACTGGCCCGGCCGCAGGCGACGCAGCGCCCCGGATATCAGAAGCCGGCGGCTCGACCAGACGCGGTGGGCCTGGAGCACCCCGGATTCCGCGCTGCCGCGGGCGATCTGCGCGGACATCTGGGCCAGAGCACGCAACTCCCGCGCCAGCGCCCAGTTGACGAGTATCGGCTCGACCCCTTCCGCGCGCAAGCTCCCGAGGGCGCGTACGGCCGCCGGACCATTGCCGGCAATGCACTTGTCGGCAAGGCTGTAAACCGTGAACCGGGTGTTGTCGCCGAGAATGGCTTCGACGTCGGTCACCTGCACCGGCCCGGCACCGAAGAGAAGCACCAGTTTGTCCACCTCCTGTGCCGCAGCCAGCGGATTGCCTTCCATGCGGTAGCCCAGCAGGTCCGCAACCCCCGCCTCGGCGTGCAGACCCCGCAGCTCCATACGCTGTGCGATCCAGCCGGCAAACTTCTGGCTGCCAATCGGGTGCACTATGACTAGCACTCCGGCCTCCTCGATCCGCCTTGCCCAGCCCTGTTCACGTGTCTGCCGGTCGAGCTTCCCGGTGACAACCATCAGGACCGTTCCCTCCGGTGGAGCTGCCGCCAGCTGTTCGAGAACCTGTGCGCCCTGTGCGCCAGGCTTTCCGCCTGGCATCCGCACTTCCAGCAGGCGCTGGTGCGCAAACAGCGAAAGCGACTGCGACTCCGCCAGCAGCTCGTTCCAGTCAAAGCTGCTGCCAGCATCCATCACGCCATGTTCCTCGCATCCGGCCGCGCGCGCAGCACTGCGGATCGCATCACAGCTCTCATCGACCAGCAGCGGCTCGTCGCCGCTCACGAGATACACCGATGCAAGCCCCCGGCGCAGCGACTCCGGCAGCTGCTCCGCATCAACGTGCATGACCGCTTCCGGGGCTTGCGTCTTCTCCGACCAATGCGAGCTGCCGTATGATCTGCCGCACCGCATCGCGCCGCATGGCATCCTGCAGGAAGGCGTTTTCCCGTTCGGTCGCCAGCACATTGAGCCTGTTGAATCCGTATTCGCGCTG
>JAJYCY010000088.1 GCA_021778035.1 Pseudomonadota bacterium | reverse complement strand
GACCCGTAAGCAAGCGCGACGGTCCTGTCATCATAGCTCGGCTGCCGCGCATCGCCATAAGGCACAGACTCGACCACCGCGGCACGCATTCCTGTCCCGCCCAGGGCGATGCCCAGACTCGCGCCGACCATGCCGCCACCGATGATCAGAACATCGTAATCCGGCTGCGCGCGTTCTGGTCTCGATCCACCCGCGCGAGGATGTCCGTCGCCAACCGACACGGATCTCACCGTCCCTGCATCACGGTCTCGATTTCCGAAACCGTTTTTGGCGCCTCGTGACTGAGGACCTCGTTGCCGTCACGCGTGACCAGAACGTCATCCTCGATGCGCACGCCGATATTCCAGAACTCGCGCGGCACCTCTTTGCTGCCACCGGCAATGTACAAGCCGGGTTCGACCGTCAGCACCATGCCGGGCTCGAGGATCCGCCAGGAACCACTTACCTTGTAGTCACCTACGTCGTGCACGTCCATTCCCAGCCAGTGCCCGGTACGGTGCATGTAAAACCGCTTGTAGTCGCCGTTTTCCACCAGCGCATCCACATCGCCCTTCAGCAGTCCCAGGTCACGCAGCCCCTGCGCGAGGATACGCACAGCCGTATCATGGGGTTCATTCCAGTGATTGTTCACCCGCACCCGGGAAATCGCAGCCAGCTGCGCTTCCAGTACGATTTCGTAGACGGCTTTCTGGGCACCGCTGAACCGTCCGTTGACCGGGAAGGTACGGGTGATATCGGCCGCATAGCCATCCATCTCTGCACCAGCATCGATCAGAAGCAGTTCGCCATCCCTGAGTTCATCGCTGTTCTCGGTGTAGTGCAGGATGCAGCCATTCGCACCACCCCCGACGATCGGCGGATAGGCCGGAAACCGGCCTCCTCCCTTGGCAAACTCGTACAGCAGCTCCGCCTCGATTTCGTATTCCATGGCGCCGCTGTGGCAGGCAGTCATCGCCCGGCGATGGGCACGCGCCGACACCTTGGCCGCTCGGCGCATGAGGCGCAGCTCTTCGGGTTGCTTGATCAGACGCATCTCATGAAGAATGTGGTCGAGGTCCACGAACTCGCCAGGCGCGTGCACGCCGTTGCGCGCCTTGGAACGTACTTCGTTGACCCATGCCATGAGACGGTGATCGAACTCGGGATTGCGCCCCATGCTGCAGAAAACCTTTTCACGGTTCTCGAGCAGACCTGGAAGAATGTCGTCGATATCATCGATCGGAAAGGCATCATCCGCACCATACGTTTCCTGTGCGCCATCGACGCCCGCACGCTTCCCCTCCCAGATCTCCTTTTCGGGGTTACGGTCCCGGCAGAAAAGTATGAACTCGCCGTGAGTGCGATTCGGCACCAGCACCGCAACTGCTTCCGGTTCGGGAAAGTGGGTAAGGTAATAGAAATCGCTGTCGGGACGGAAAGGAAAATCGACGTCACGGTTACGCGTACGTATCGGGGCGGTCGGCAGGATCGCAACCCCGCCGCCCATTTGATCCATCAGTTCGCGCCGGCGTTTACCGAAAATATTCATATCCATCATTTCATTATGCCCTATCGGGCCAGCCAAGTGGAAACCGGCGGGCGAGGCGCCCCGGCGACCGCTCCAGCCACCGGCATACCGCATCTGTTCCGTTCGTCGGTAACCTGTACCATTTCCTGTGCATGCCGAAAATGCCTGTTATATAGTGCGGCAATCCGAGGCAGCTGCCTGGATGCATGTTGCCGGGCATGCTGGCCAAAACCAGAGATAATCACGGAGTCATAACAATGGAAAATTTCCGTTTCGCGACATCTTCCATCAGCCGCTTCCTCATCCTGTGCCTGGTGTGCATGGGCATTCATGTGGCGTCTGCGCGGGCGCAGATCATCGGCACCGGGACCGTGCTCAGCAGCCAGATGGCCGGGGTATCCGGCAACCGCGCCCGGGTGAAGGCATTTCTGCAGCGCAAGGAAGTGCGCAAGGAACTCCTGTCCATGGGCGTCGATCCCACCGAAGTAACGACCCGCGTCAACAGCCTGACCAATGCGCAGGTCGCTGACCTCGCAGGCCGGATCAGCAAACTGCCGGCGGGAGGTGACTTCGGGACAGTCCTGTTTATCGGGCTGATCGTGTTTCTGGTGCTTCTTTACACCGACATCATGGGCTACACCGATGTCTTTCCGTTTGTGAAGAAACACGCGAGCTAGCGCCATACAGCCGGGATAGCATCCCGACTTGTCCGGCAAGAACATGGTTTTTCGCATGCACCGGGTCGCGGCTGCGATCTTCGCCGTCACTGCTGCTGTCCTGTCTGGGTGTGCCACCACACCACAGACTGACCGGGCGCGCGCCAGCACGCGGTTCGGAAGCGAAACCAGCCGCGTCAGCGGTGTACCGTTCTTTCCGCAGAAGGCATTTCAGTGTGGTCCGGCATCGCTTGCGGAAGCACTGAGCTGGTCCGGGGTCCAGGTCACCCCGGACCAGCTGTCGCCCGAGGTTTACCTGCCGAAGCGCCGAGGCAGCCTGCAGGCAGAAATGGTGGCTGCGGTCCGGCGCAACGCCCGCATCGCCTACGTCATCCGGCCCGGCCTGCCCTCACTGCTGCAGGAACTTGCCGCCGGAAATCCGGTGGTCATTCTCGAGAATCTCGGACTCAGCTGGTACCCGGTATGGCACTACGCGGTGGTCGTGGACATCAATGTCAACGCTGACATGATTACCCTCAGATCCGGTGACTTTGCCCGCCAGCGCATGCCGCTCGGCCTTTTCGAGCGGACCTGGGCACGCAGCGGATACTGGGGGCTTCTGGTCCTGCCACCCGATCGCCTTCCGGCCACTGCCGAGGAGCGGCCCTACCTGAAAGCCGTGGCGGCAGTGGAAGCGCTCGGGCACCTGCGCCAGGCACGTATTGCCTACCACACCGCGCTGAAGCGGTGGCCAGACAGCCTGGCCGGGCAGATCGGACTGGGGAATACCTGTTACGCAATGAAGGACCTGCGTTGCGCCGAGGCCGCCTACCGCGTGGCGGCGACCCGGCATCCCGACTCCGGCATCGCCTACAACAATCTCGCGCAGACATTGGCCGACGAAGGTCATCTCACCCGGGCAACCGCCGCGGCGCTCAGGGCAGTTGCGCTGGGCGGACCGCTCGCGCCCACCTTCCGGAAAACCCTTGCCGGCATCACGGCACATACCGGCGTGGTCAGCCGGAACGACCGGCGACCTGATCACCGCTGACAACGCCCTGAGCCACGGCCGGACCTCCCGGCAGACACGTCAGAACCGCTCGATACGGGCTTCGTAGGGAAAGACGAGCAGCCGGTAGAGCACGCCATCCACCTGGATGTGTCCGCATCGCGGGGCCCCGATGACGATTGCGCCGGCACCCGCGGCTGACAGCCCGGCGCCGCCAAACTGCCCCTCCCGGATCAGCAGTTGCAGAAGTTCCTTCAACGTTCCGGTGTCGATGCCACCGGTGTTGTCAGTCAAACAGCAGGCATGACCGCTCTCTGTCTCTCCGTTGATGGTCACGGCGCCGGGAGCGGCGGGATGCTCGGCATCAAATCTGCGTGTGAAGTCGGATAGTCCTGGCATGTTCCTGCCCGGTGTTCGGCATGCGGTGGGGAAACCCGACCCATGTTAGCACCCGTATCGCGCGGCGTCAGCCGGGTAGCAGGACACGCACCAGGCCGCGCCGTGCCCATACCCGCATCGGAGATGCGGATCAGGGCAGATCGATCTGGTAATACACGCTGACGCCGTTCCCGGTTGTCCCGCCTTCGGTCCGCAGTTCTATCGACCGGGTTAAGCGATAGCGCAGACGCGCCACGGTGCCAGGACCGAAAATGGACTGGCCGATGCTGATATAGAGAGAGGGCGTCAGGTAGTGCCCCAGCGTGACCATGGTTCCCGCCAGTCCTGACGGGCCGGAACTTGTGCTGGTGCCCTCCGCGCTGCCAGCGGGCGGACTGACAAACCCGACATCACCCATAAGATTCTTGCGGAAAAGACTTGCCTGGGTGGCAGAAAAAAGCTGGCTGGCGGCCGCTGCCAGCAGCGTATTCTGGCTCTGCAACCCGCTGGCCGGGTAGCCAAAGATCAGGTAGGAAAGCACATCCGTGTCGGACATTGCCGGTACCGAATACAGCCGGACCTGCGGTGAACGCAGGGTGCCGGACACCCGGACACCGGCCTGCACGCTCCGCTGGTTTATTCCCGGACCGCTGCCGGCAATGTGACGCAACGCAAGCACATCCAGCGCCGCGAGTTCCGGCGAACCGTGAAAACGGATCACGCCATCGGCAAAGCGCAGGCTTTCACCGTAGATCCGGTAGCTGCCGTCGGTCATGTGCAATACCCCCTCCACCTGGGGTGCAGCGCTGTCCCTGACCCTTGCCTCGAGCGTTCCGGTCAACCCGGATTGAAGACCACCCATCACGACTCTGGCGTCATTTCCGAGGACAATGCGCAGATCCGCGTCGAGCGCTGGGCCGGGGACAGAACTGGCCGGAGCCTTCTCGAATACCACGTCCCGGCTTGGACGCACTCCGCCGATCTGGCTTCCCAGGATCCGCAGATGGTCGGCCGTCACGGTGCCGGTAATCGTGACATGCCGTGCATTACCGTCGACGGTGATTTCAGGCGCGATGGACGCAGTGATTTCCGGAAGATTGAGAATCGTGAAATCCCTGCCGGTCACCTGAAGCCGGAGACCGAACCGATCCGGAGCGGATAGCGATACGGTTCCGTGGCCATGGATGCTGCCCTTGCCTGACTGCGCCCGGAAGCTGGAGATCTGGATCTGGCTTCCCTCCGCGAGCAGCTTGGCGCTGATTCCGGACACGGCGATGCCAGCCCGGGGAATGAGTAACGCGGCGTTCCGCAGGTCGGCGCTGCCATTCCACACCGGGCGCGCCCAGGTTCCAGTCAGCCGCAGGCTGCCTCGGATCCCCCAGCCCGGCCCGACGCGCACACCGTGAATTGCGGTGGCAACTGGCCGGATACCTCCGGCATTGAATTCAAAGCGCCCCTGCACGGGACCTGACATTGACCGGGAGATCGGGAAACCGAGCGTGACAGGCAGGACCAACCTGGCATCTCCGGATCCGTGTCCGTTGGCCAGGCGCATGTGTCCCTGCAGGATCAGCCTGCCGGGTACTGCGCTCAACCGCACGTCCAGCCGGGAGACGGCAACCCGGATCATCTGCTCGGGCTGCCGCCACGCAATGACCGTATCGGCCAGACTGGCGTTTGCATGTGCCGTACAGCCCCGGGAACACCGGATCCCGAGATCAAGATCAAGGTACCCTTTCGCGCGCAGATCGCCCGCGGCCGAGCGCAGATCGATCGGCAGCGCCCGCACGTGCAGCGAACCGTCCCCCGTCCGCTGCGCAGGGCTCCACTGGCACCGCAGACGGACACTGCCCCGCTGTCCGCCGGAAAATGCCGTGGACGGAACAGTCATCCTGCCGTGAGCCCAGACTATCCGTACCGGCGCACTCAGGCGCCAGCGGCCTGAACGGAGACCATGAACATCCAGACGCCGCAGGACTGCCTGCCATGCGCCATTTTGGCGCGACATCACGGCGGAAAGACGGACAAATTCATGCGGCCAGGCAAACCTGAGGTGACTATCAAAGTGCCGGGGAGTCCCGCTGGCGTCGGCGGTCAGGTCGAACTCCTGCCCTGCGGCGCGCACCTTCTGTGCATTCAGCCGTAACCCAACCTTGCTG
>JAJYCY010000027.1:24046-26763 GCA_021778035.1 Pseudomonadota bacterium | reverse complement strand
TCGACCACGGATCCGGTGACGCGCCTCGCCAACCGCCATGGGATCACGTCCAGCCTGATCGAGGCAATGGCACAGGCGGAGCGCTACGGAGACCCGCTGTCCGTGGCACTAGCGAAGGTCGCCGATCTTGACCGGCTTTCCGAGGCTCACGGACGCAAGGCCGCCGAACAGGCGTTGCAGACTGTTGCCGCTGTGCTGGGTGAAACCCTGCGCATGCCCGACCGGGCAGGTCGCTACGGCGACAGGGAGTTCCTCATCCTGCTGCCGCACACGACACTCAAGGACGCCGGCAAAATAACCGAGCGCGTGCGTCGCGGAGTCGCCTCGGCAGCTTTTGCGCTTGGCGGACAGAAAGTGAAGATCGGCGTCACCCTCGGTGCCACGCAGTTTCGCAAAGGCGAGGATCTTGAGCAGCTCTTGACCCGCGTGGAACGTGCGCCTTCCGGAGGCACCCGGACAACAGCAGGCAGCCGTACCGGCAGCAAGAAATCCGCCTAGCGAAACCGGTCCGCAGCCCGGTCCTCAGTCAAGCATTGCCTCGGCCACGGCGGTCCAGGCCAGCGCGAGATTGTGCCGGTTGTAGCCCCCGCCCCCCAAGACCACCATCCGTCCCCGGCAGCACTCGCCGGCCAGCAGTCGCAGCCGGGCGGCAACATGGCCGTGGACTCCGGCGGTGAACTGCAGATGGGCGAGGGGATCACCGCCGAGGCTGTCGGCGCCGGCCTGCAGAAGCAGGAACTCGGGCCGGCCGGCCCGCAGGAACTCCTCCACGCGGGGCCATATGCGGTGAAAGGCCGCATCGTCCGCCCCCGGTTCCATGGGGATGTTGAGTTTCGTGCCGCGCGCCGCACCGGTGCCGGTTTCGTCCGCAGCGCCGGTCCCGGGATACAGGTAGCGGCCATCTTCGTGCACGTCTGCGATCAGTACATCCGGGTCGCTTTCGTACTCGTAGAAAACGCCGTCGCCATGATGGGCGTCGATGTCGACATAGGCGATGCGCCGGATTCCGTGAACCTGGCGCAGCGCCTCGATTGCCACGCCGATATCATTGAAAATGCAGAATCCGGCCGCGGAATCGCGGCGTGCATGATGCAGCCCGCCGATCGGCACAAAACCGCGGCTGCCGTCGGTGACCGCCCGGCTGACGGCATCCAGGGTGGAGCCGGTCACCCAGGAGGCGGCTTCGAACATGCCGGCAAATGCCGGTGTGTCGCCATGATCGAGACAGCCACTGCCGCTGCGCGAGAGATGGCGCACGCGCTCGACGTACCGGGGGGTGTGGAAACGCAGCAGCTCCGTTTCAGTGGCCGACACAGGCTTCGTGACCTGTGCCCGGTCCCGGAGGCCCCGTTCGTTCCACAGCTGCCAGAACGCAGCGAGCCGGTCGGTGCCGAACGGATGCCCGCCGCCAAACCCGTAGCGCGCCAGTTCCTCACCGTAATACAGCCGCAGAGCCATGCCGATGGCACCTCGCCGCCGTGTCCGTCCGGGGGGCCGCCGGGCGGACAGAAAAACGGCCACTACGTGGCCGTGAACATGCTGCCAGTACGTTGTCGTTATTCTTAACCGAATGCATCCTCGTAGCTGCGATACAGGCCGCTGACAAAAAACGGCAGCGCAAACATGCCAAGCACGAAAAGCACCAGATAATCCTTGGGAAAATCGAGCGCAAAGTACAGCACATCCGCAACCGTGCTCACCACCGCAAACGGCAGGCCGAACACCAGCAGTGGCAGTGCGTTCTGCACGCAGGTACGGAAGCTTTTCTCGATCGCGGAAAGCGGATATTCCTTCCTGAACAGCACCAGCGGTACCGCATAGAAAACGGCCATGACCAGCGCAATCTGCAGCACCAGCACGATCACCAGGCTAACCAGCGCCGGCAGCCAGATCGCCGGCCCGACGCTTCCGGCAAGCATCGCCGGCAGAGCCGGACCGCCAACCTTGAGCAGCTGTGCAAGAATCTCGATGATCACCGCCCCGCTCAGCGTCAGGGTGCTGATTACCATGATGGGCAGCAGCTGGTCCTCCTGCAGGAAGCCGCTGAACAGCTGCCGGATGGCCCGATGCAGATGGCCGCGCGCCCCGCGCGCAGTGCCGGACGCCTCACCACGCATGCCGGCTTCGAGGTTCTGCGCGCCGATCAGCACTCCGGCAAGCACAATGGGGCTGATCAGGATCAGGATCAGAACTCCGATGAACGGAATCATCTTGAGGCCAACGGCAATGACCATGTAGATGAAGGTCATCATGATCCAGAGCATCCAGTCGCCACGCATCAGGCGCCAGCCCCCGGCAATCCAGGACAAGCCGCGCCGGACATCGCTATTAAATGATTTCAATGCCGCCACCTCTCTCAAGATAACGTCCGGCCGGGATCACCGGTACGCAGCCGGCCATGCTTCACGCACCACCGTTTCGGTCCGGATGCGGTCCAGAAGAATGCGTCTGGCCGCCTCCGGGTCAGCGCCCGCCGCATCCCAGCCCGGAAGCGGAAAGTGCGCATCGTAAAGCGCTGACAACCACCCATGCAAGGCGGCCGCGCGCAGCAGCACCGGCCAGGCCCCGCGTTCGATCCCTGTCAGCGGCCGCCGTGCATGGTAAGCGCCGAGCAGCGCGGACGCCAGGTGCCCGTCGAGGGCACCGTCAGTCCTGCTGCACCAGTCGTTGACAGTGGCCGCAAGGTCCTGCAGCAGAACGCCGCAGCGCAGATCCGG
>JAJYCY010000027.1:3519-23946 GCA_021778035.1 Pseudomonadota bacterium | reverse complement strand
GCCGTGCATGGTAAGCGCCGAGCAGCGCGGACGCCAGGTGCCCGTCGAGGGCACCGTCAGTCCTGCTGCACCAGTCGTTGACAGTGGCCGCAAGGTCCTGCAGCAGAACGCCGCAGCGCAGATCCGGTATGGCGGCAAGCCCGCTGATGCAACCCCCGGCGGCAAGCACGCTGGCGCGCACGAGGCCCTGCTGAATGAGACCGCTCGGCAAGTCGGCAAGTCGGTACCGTGCCTGGAATTCAAGCTCGGCGGCAAGCAGCTGGCCATCGTCCGGACCCAGCCGTCCCTGCAGCGGGCGCGCCGAATTCCGCCACGCCTGCACCCTGTGGTGCCCGGGCAGCTCAAGCGGTAACGCCCGGCCAGCGAGATGAATCTGCGCCAGCAGGGCGCCCGCGGATGCACAATGGGTCACGTCAGGCTGCGGCGGGTGCGTCCCACTGCCCGCATGCGACAGAACAGCGGGCAACCGGTCCAGCATCCGCAGGCGCGTTCCCGATCTTGCCGTCAGCGGCCTGGGACAGGGTATATGGTGTTCAGCAAGAAAATCGGCCAGGCCGGGGATCATTTCGGCCCCGTCAGGGCCGGCGAACACGGTCAGCACGTAGCGGCCATGATCCGTGGTCAGGAGCTGCGCACGTACTCCGGCGGCCGCCGGCATGTACTCACGGGCCAGCAGGGTGCCGGCCCGGAAATCTTCCAGAAACTCCTGCAGCATCTGGCCATTGCCGGGGACGGCGGGCCTCAGAAGCGCTTGATCAGCCACGTGGGCGGCGACAGGCGCGGGGCAATGTTGCTGCGGCTGAGCTGCCCGGTACCCCTGCGGTCGATCAGGTAGTACGGCGGCCCCTTGGCCGGGATCACCTCGATCATGTACAGCACCCCGCCGATGCGGTATTCCTCATACTGGGTCGTTCCCCGGGTGGTAATGGTGATCTCGGGGGCGGGAAGCCGGTCAGTGGACTCGGCGGGCGGATGTGGTGGCGGAAATGCTGCTGCGGGGGGCGCTTGCGGCGGCTGGACGTTTCCGGCATTACCTCCGGCAGCAGAGACCGGCCCGCCGCACACCAGCAGGACCACTGCCAGCAGCCAGGATGCGCGCGCCGGAGAGACCGGGGCAAGAATGGGTCGGTTCACAGGTCGAGCTCCTTCTCGCGCTCTTCCGCGGATAGTCCAAAACCGCCGCGTCCCTCATAATAGCGGAATATGGCATCAAGGACATCCTGCGGGCCATCGGCCAGGATAAACAGCTGCAGGTCGTCGCTGCTGATCGTGCCCTCGGTAACGAGGGTCGTCCTGAACCATTCGACGAGCCCGCTCCAGAACTGCCGGTATACCAGTATGATCGGAATGCGCTTGCCCTTTCCGGTCTGCACCAGTGTCAGGATCTCGGCGAGCTCGTCAAGCGTGCCGAACCCGCCAGGCAGGACCACGTATGCGGAGGCATATTTCACGAACATGACCTTGCGGGCGAAGAAGTGACGGAAACTCAGGCTGATGTCCTGGTAGGGATTGGTTTGCTGTTCATGCGGGAGCTTGATGTTCAGCCCGACGCTTGCGGATTTGCCGGCGAAGGCGCCCTTGTTGGCGGCTTCCATGATTCCGGGCCCTCCGCCACTCACAACAGAAAAACCGGCGTCGGAAAGCTTCCGCGAGATCTCTTCGGCGGCAGTGTAGTAAGGATGCCCCGGGGCGATGCGTGCCGATCCGAAAATGCTCACGGACGGGCGAATGAGCGCCAGGCGCTCGAACCCCTCCACGAATTCGGCCATGATCTGGAAAATCTTCCACGATTCACGCGCAAGCGGGGAGGAGGGTGGCGTGAACGTTTCGGCGGTCTTTGCAGAGACAGTGGGTTCGTTTTTCATGGTCGATGGTGTGTTTTTGGATAGCATAACACGAGGGAATCCCGCAGCATGAGCGAACACAGACCGCTGGTCCTGGTGGACGGCTCGTCATACCTGTACCGGGCGTTCCATGCCATGCCCAACCTCACCAATTCCCGGGGCGAACATACGGGCGCGGTCTACGGGGTCGCCAACATGCTCCGCCGGCTGCTGGACGACTACGATCCGCAGTACATCGCCGTGGTGTTCGATGCTCCCGGAAAGACCTTCCGCGAAGAGATCTACAGCGAATACAAGGCCAACCGCCCGCCCATGCCCGAAGATCTGGTCGCACAGATTGCGCCGCTGCATGCTGTCGTGCGCGCCATGGGTCTGCCGCTGCTCATGGTCGGCGGCGTTGAAGCCGACGATGTCATCGCCACGCTCGCCGGACTGGCGCACACGCACGGACTGGATACGGTTATTTCGACCGGCGACAAGGATCTGGCACAGCTCGTTGGCGACGACGTCACCCTCATCGACACGATGACCGGCACGGTTTTCGACCGTGCCGCGGTAATCGGGAAATTCGGAGTGCCTCCGGAACGTATCGCCGACTACCTGGCCCTGGTCGGGGATCCGGTCGACAACATTCCCGGCGTGCCGAAGGTCGGGCGCAAGACGGCCGCGCAATGGCTGCAGCAGTACGGATCGCTGGAGGAGATCAGGCAGCATGCCTCAGAGATCGGCGGCAAGGTCGGCGAAAACCTGCGCGCGTCGCTCGAGACGCTTGATCTGTCGCTCAGACTGGCCACCGTCGACCGGAACGTCGTTCTCGGACTTTCCCTGCCTGACCTCGAGCGTCGCAGCCCCGACACCGATACGCTGCGCTCGCTCTACCGGGATCTCGAGTTCCGCAGCTGGCTCGCAGCGCTTGGCGGTGTCAACCGCGCCGGTCCGGCAGCGGCCGGCGCGGTGAACTATGAAACCGTCCTCGAACCCGGACAGCTGGATGCCTGGATCGTGCGCCTGGAGGCTGCCGGCCTTATCGCCATTGATACCGAAACCACGGACCTCGACGTCATGAACGCAGAGCTTGTCGGGCTGTCGTTCACCGACCACAGCGGTGAGGCCGCATACGTGCCCGTCGGACACCGGGGTCCCGGAGAGGTGAAACAGCTCGATTGCCGCCTGGTGCTCGGGAAGCTGAAGCCGCTGCTTGAGGACCCTGGCAGGAAAAAGGTCGGCCAGAACCTCAAGTACGACATGAGCGTGCTGGCGAACCACGGAATCGAGCTGCGCGGCGTGGCTTTCGACACGATGCTTGAATCCTATGTCCTGGACAGCACCGGGTCGCGCCACGATATGGACAGCCTGGCGATCAAATACCTCGGTTACAAGACGATCAAATACGAGGAAGTCACCGGGAAAGGCAAGGGCCAGATCAATTTCCGCGATGTGCCAGTCGACACGGCGACCCGATATGCGGCCGAAGATGCTGATATCACGCTGCGTCTGCATGAGCACCTGTGGCCGCGGCTTGAACAGCTGCCGTCACTGGCACGCCTGTTTGCAGATATCGAGATGCCGCTGATCGCAGTGCTTTCCCGCATGGAGCGGCACGGTGTGCGGATCGATGCCGCGATGCTGCGTCGCCAGGGCGGCGAACTCGCGCAGCGGCTTTCGGAACTGGAGCAGGAGGCCCACCGCCTCGCTGAACAGCCGTTCAATCTGGCGTCGCCGCTGCAGATCCAGGACGTGCTGTTCGGCAAACTCAAACTGCCGGTGCTCAGAAAAACCCCCAAGGGCCAGCCATCTACAGCCGAGGATGTGCTCGAGGAGCTGGCGCTCAACTATCCCCTGCCCCGCGTGATCCTGGAACACCGCGGCATCGCCAAGCTCAGGTCGACGTATGCGGACAGGCTGCCAGAAATGGTCAACGCACGCACCGGCCGCGTTCACACGTCCTACCACCAGGCAGTCGCCGCAACCGGCCGGCTGTCGTCATCTGATCCGAACCTGCAGAACATTCCGGTCCGCACCGCCGAAGGTCGGCGGATCCGCCAGGCGTTTGTACCGGATCCGGGCAACCGGATGCTGTCGGCGGATTATTCCCAGATCGAGCTGCGCATCATGGCGCATCTGTCGGGAGACCGCGGGCTGCTCGCCGCATTTGAGCTGGGTTCTGACGTACATCGGGCAACCGCGGCCGAAGTATTCGGGGTGGCGCCAGGCGAGGTGACCGACGACATGCGCCGCAATGCCAAGGCGATCAACTTCGGCCTGATCTACGGCATGTCGGCATTCGGACTGGCGCAGCAGCTGAAAATCGACCGCGCCGCGGCCCAGGACTACATCGATCGCTATTTCGCGCGCTACCCCGGGGTCAGGGACTTCATGGACCGCACGCGCGCTCAGGCGCATGCTGTCGGCTACGTCGAAACGGTGTTCGGCCGGCGCCTGTACCTGCCGGAAATCAATGCATCCAATCAGGCCCGGCGGCAGTACGCTGAGCGCACCGCCATCAATGCTCCCATGCAGGGCACCGCAGCCGATCTTATCAAGCTGGCGATGCTCGCGGTGGATGCCTGGCTTCGCGCGTCGGGATCCCGGACACGGATGATCATGCAGGTGCACGACGAACTGGTTTTTGAGGTTCCGGAAGAAGAATCGGAAACCGCTGCCGGAGAGATCCGCCGGTGCATGACCGGTGTGGCACAGCTCGCCGTGCCGTTGGTGGTGGATATCGGCACGGGGATGAACTGGGACGAGGCCCACTGAACAAGCGTCCGGTCCGGTTATGGTGGCCATCGCGGAGCTGCCGGAACTTTTTCCACGGGCGGCAGTCCATGGAATATGGACGTTAATTCGTCCTACCCGCTCCTCCTCCCTGAGCGGGGAAAGTCCCGGAGATTTCTCCGGGATTGCTTGTAAGCCCCGGATTCTCTCCCCTTGTTTCCGGGGCTTTTTTTATGCCCGCGTCCGCCCGTCATCTCCAGCCAGTCGTAGAGGCATGTGGCCGCCTCCTCGACTCCTTCATGCGTGGTGGCAGAAAACAGCTGCACCGGTACGGTCATGCCTGCGAGTGCCAGCTCGCTGCGTGCCGCAGCGAGCGCGCCAGCGGCCGCCCCGCGGCTGAGCTTGTCGCTTTTGCTGAGCAGCAGGAGCGCCGGCATCTTCACCGCCTGGCACCATTCCAGCATCTGCCAGTCAAGCGTCCCCGGAAGCTGGCGGACATCAACAATCACGACAATACCGCGCAGGCAGCGGCGGCCGTCCAGAAACGCGGCCATGGACTCCTGCCAGCGTTCCTTGACCGACGCCGGCACCCGGGCATAGCCGTAACCCGGCAGATCGACCAGCCGGCGCGAGTCATCGACGCTGAAAAAGTTGATCAGCCGGGTCCGGCCCGGCGTCTTGCTCGTGCGGGCCAGCATCCGCCGCCCGCAGATCGCATTGAGCGCGCTCGATTTGCCGGCATTCGAGCGGCCTGCGAAAGCTACCTCCGCTCCACGGTCAGGCGGCATCTGGTCGGCCGTATCGGCACTCAGCAGAAATACCGCCTGGGGGAAGAAAATGCGATTTAATTGCTCTGGCAAATTGACCTCGGCACACGCTCTTGGTATATAGGCGCCGCTGATCTGGCTCGATTGGCCCATTCCAGCCTGGCGCTGGATCTGTTCTGGCTTTCCGTAACGGCCAGGCCGCCAGGTTTCGACAGTGTAGCATTGCGGGAAAACACCGCACCCGTCTGATATGCCGATCGGGAACCCGTGGGCAGTACATTGAAGGGGGGTACTATGAATAAGCGAGCAGCATTGTTCCTGGGATTGTTGGTTGCCGGCTCCATGACTGTGGCTCACGCTACAGGCAATGCGGCCGCCGGCAAGACCAAGTCCATGGCGTGCCAGGGATGCCATGGAGTGAATGGAGAAAGCGTCAGTCCGGCCTATCCCAATCTCGCCGGACAGAGCGCCGGTTACCTCGTCAAACAGCTGACCGATTTCAAGGACGGGAAACGGAGCAATCCGATCATGTCAGGCATGGCGGCATCGCTGTCGCCGCAGGACATGCAGGACGTCGCCGCCTATTTCTCGAGCCAGAAGCCGGTTTTCGTAGCCACGAAAGCGGATCCGGAAACGATCAAGGCAGGTGAGCGCCTTTTCCGCGGCGGTGACCGCAAGTTCGGGATTTCGGCCTGCATGAGCTGCCATGGACCGGCCGGAGCCGGCATTCCTCCGCGCTTTCCGCGCCTGGCCGGCCAGCACGCAGCCTATGTGACGGCCCAGCTGGTTGCCTTCAAGAACGGCCAGCGCACGAATGATGACCACATCATGCAGAGTATCGCCTTCCGCATGTCGATGGCGCAGATCGACGCCGTATCGCAGTACATCCAGGGCCTGCGCTGAATGTCGTCTCCGCCCCGGGGCCCGCACGGGCTCCGGGGCGGGCTCGATCCGCAATCGCTGGAACACGCCGTTCTTTGGCGACCCTCTGCCCTAGGGCGTCACCCCTGCTCCGGCACGCACTCCGGCAGAAATGTGGGTAGTTTTCCCTCGCAGATGTAACTCAGTTATAAATCAATACGTTATAAAATATAACGAATCTGGCACAGCTCTTGCTCGTATAGTTCACAAGGCAACCGGAAACAACGCGCTCTGTCCAGCCGACACGGCGCAGCGGGCCCGACAGGAACCGAACAGGAGTCGCCAACATGCTCAGCTTCATTGTCAGCCTCGTAAACAGTTACGAGAAGAACCACGGTGTGCGGCCCAACCTGGTTTACATGAATGAGACGCACTACGGCTTCCTGCGCGAGGAACTGCCGGGCGTACGCGATCACGATGATGTCACGGCGATCCTGGGCGTCGACATTGCGCTCAGCGACGAGACTCTGCGTCCGCATGTGGCCACAGTCAAATTCGGTGAAGAATACATTCTTTCAAGCTGAGTCGGGAAAACGAGGGGAACAATAAACCTGAACCAGCGAGCCAGGGGTGTGGGCGTGAAAGGCCGGGGCAACAATGCCCGGCCTTTTTTTGTCCTATGCCAGCCTGCCGAAGATGGTGGCGGCAGCATCAACAGACGCCTCGATGTCCGCATCGCTGTGTGCCGCGGAGACGAATCCGGCCTCGAAAGCCGAAGGCGCCAGATAGACTCCGGCATCGAGCATCGCGTGGAAGAATTGCCGGAAACGACCCGTGTCACACGCCATCACCTGTGAGAAGCGCGTGACCTGCTCTTCGGCGGTGAAAAAAAGCCCGAACATGCCGCCGACAGCCTGTGCCCGGAACGGAATGCCGGCGGTATCCGCCCGCTGCTGCAGACCGTCGCAGAGCGCGCGGGTCCGCAGCGTGAGCGTCTCATGGAACCCGGGCTGCGCCACGGCGTGCAGCGTGGCCAGTCCTGCGGCCATCGCCAGCGGATTTCCGGAAAGCGTACCTGCCTGGTAGACCGGGCCATCCGGTGCAATCCGGTCCATAATGGCGGCGCGCCCGCCAAATGCCCCAACCGGAAGCCCGCCGCCGATCACCTTGCCCAACGTCGTCAGGTCCGGCCGGACACCATAGAGTTCCTGCGCCCCGCCGAGAGCCACACGGAACCCCGTCATGACTTCGTCGAAAATCAATACCGCTCCGTGTGCATCGCAGGCTGCGCGCAATGCTTCGAGAAAACCGGGTACCGGCGGAACACAGTTCATGTTTCCAGCCACCGGCTCCACGATGATACAGGCGATCTCGCTGCCCTGTTCGGCAAAAACCGCATGCACCTGCTCGATATTGTTGTACTCGAGGGTCAGCGTATGGCGCGCGAGCGCCGCCGGCACGCCCGGCGAAGTCGGCACACCCAGCGTCAACGCCCCCGATCCGGCCTTGACCAGCAGCGAGTCCGAATGGCCGTGGTAACAGCCCTCGAACTTGACGATCCGGTCCCGCCCCGTGTAACCCCGTGCCAGCCGGATCGCACTCATTGTCGCTTCCGTGCCGGAACTCACCATCCTGACCTTTTCCACGGACGGGACGAGCCGGCACACCAGTTCGGCCATTTCCGTCTCAATGCGAGTCGGTGCGCCGAAGCCAAGACCGTTTTCCGCCGCTTTCTGGACCGCTTCCACGACCCCCGGGTCTGCGTGGCCCAGGATCATCGGGCCCCAGGAGCCGACGTAGTCGATATAGCGCTTTCCGTCCTCGTCCCACAGGTATGCGCCGCGGCCACGGGCAAAGAACAACGGGTCTCCGCCAACGGCTTTGAATGCACGGACCGGCGAATTGACTCCACCGGGAATGCGGCGGCGTGCTTCCTCGAAAAACCTGCTGGATCTGCTCATTGTGGCGCGTTGCGTGGTCCGTGCTGCCTTCCCGAAAACAGCTGCGCATAAGCCCGCGCCGCCGCCAGGACATCGTTTTCACCGAAAACCCCCGAGATCACCGCCAGGGCATCGGCTCCGGCCTCGATCAGAAGGGCGCCATTGTCGGGCCTAATGCCACCGATCGCAACCACAGCCAGCCCGGTTTCGTCCTTTGCCCGACGCAACAGATCGTGTCCGGCCGGTACCGCGTCAGGTTTGGTCTGCGACGGATAGACGCTGCCGAAGGCCACATAGTCGGCACCGGCATCGGCCGCCTGCAGGGCGCGGGCGAACTCGTTATAGCAGGACACGCCGATGATCGCCCCGGCGCCGAGAACCGCCCGCGCAGCGGCGACGCTGCCGTCGTCGCGGCCGATATGCACGCCCTGGGCACCCGCTTCCAGCGCGAGCACAGGATCGTCATTGACAATGAACGGCACGTCGTAGCGCCGGCACAGGCGCGCCAGGCTGGCGGCCCGCGCGCGTCGCACCGCTGTGTCCGCGTGCTTGTCCCGGTACTGGATGGCCCGCGCACCCCCCTCAAGCGCCTGCCTGACAGCAGTATCAAGCTGCATGGCAGCAACACAGCCGCCGTCGGCGATGGCGTACAGACCGGTGATGCTTCGGCTGCCGCGCATCAGACCAGTGCCCGATGTGCGGGGTGGAAATTCAGCTTTCATCGTCACCGCCTTCCGCTTCGTCCGGCGTGTGCGCCCAGTACAGCCGGTCAGGCAGATGCTGGCCCATGCCGAATCGCTGCCCGTGTTTGATCGCGTTCCAGGTGTAATCCTGCGCTTCGGCGATGGCGTCCAGCGCATCGATGCCATGTGCGAGAGTTGCCGCACAGGCCGCCGCGAGCGTGCATCCGGAACCGTGATAGCTTGCCGGAAACCGCTCCCAGGTAAACGTGTCGAGCAGTCTGCGGTTTCCATACAGACGGTTGACGACCTGCGGCGTGTTCTCGTGCGTCCCGGTGATCAGGACAAACTGGCATCCATCCGACAGCAGCTGCTGCGCGCAGGCATCCAGCGTGTCGGCATCCGGCGCGAGGCGGCGCGCCTCGATGCTGTTGGGCGTGATCAGCGTTGCCTGCGGAATGAGCAGTGCCCGCAGCGCATCCTCCAGGGGCTCCTCGGCGAGCGATTCCCCCTGGCCAGACGCCATTACCGGATCCACGATGAGCGGGATTTCTGGATAATCCTCGACGATCCCGGCCACGGCGGTAATATTGGCAACGCTGCCGAGCATGCCGGTCTTGAATGCGGCCACCGGCATGTCCTCCAGAATCGCCCGGGCCTGCGCGATCACCAGGCCGGATTCCACCACACTGAACTGCTTGATTCCGACCGTGTCCTGGACCGTGATCGCCGTCGCGACCGGCGCCGCATGGCAGCCGAGGCTTGCCAGGGTCAGGATGTCGGCCTGCAGACCAGCACCTCCGGTCGCATCGGTTCCGGCGAAAACCAGAACCACGGGTGGCGGTGAAGTAGTCATAGCTGCTGGACCTCCGCGAGGATGAGTTTTTTGAGGGCACTGATCAACAGCGGATCATCGTTGAGCGCCGGTACGACACGGTAATGCCCGATGCCCGAATCCTCCGCGACCTTGCGGTAGAGGATGCCGAGCTCATACAGGGTTTCGGAATGATCAGACACAAAGGCGATCGGATACACCAGAATCTGCCGGACGCCATCGCGCGCCTTCTGCCTGATCACCTCCTCAGTGTACGGCCGCAGCCACGTGAGGGGACCGACCCGACTCTGATAGCACAATGTTACGTCCGGCCATGCCAGCTGGCTGCGCAGGGCTTCAAAGGTGGCGACGATCTGCCGCTCGTAAGGATCGCCGCGGTCGACCAGCTTCTGCGGCAATCCGTGCGCCGAAAACAGCAGTGAAACATGCGCCGGGTCGGGATCCGGAAACCGGGCGATCTCGGTCCGGATACTGCGCAGGATCGCCTGCTGGTAGTCGGGGGATTCGTGCCATTGGCGTATGAGAGTAACCGTCGCACGGTAGCCCTGCCGCACACATTCGCCCAAAAACTCGTTATAGGAGCTCCCCGTTGTCGTGAATGAATACTGCGGGTACAAGGGCAGAAGCAGGACGCGCGTGTATCCGCGCTGCTTCAGGCGCGAGACCACCTCGCGCGCACGCGGATTCCAGTACCGCATGCAGACATAAACCTCGAATTCCCCGTGTTCGCGCAGGACATGCTGCAATGCTTCGGCCTGCCTGCGGGTGTTGTCGAGAAGCGGAGACCGGCCGCCGATGGCGGCATAGGCGGCGCGCGCCGCCGGCGCGCGCCGGCGCGACAAGATCCCCGCAAACGGGCGCTGGGTGAGGAACGCAAGCGGCAGGCGGAAGATATCGGGATCAGAAAACAGATTGAACAGAAACGGCTCTACCGCATCAAGCGAGTCCGGTCCCCCGAGATTGAAAAGCACTACGGCCGTCTGGTTGTCCATGAGCAGGGTATAGCATGCGGTCGACGCGGCATTGTAGCGCGGTGGGGCAGTGCATTTCACCCGCACGCAAAACATGCCAAAATTCCGCACGCCTGCGCGGAACGGTAACCTGGAGCGCCGGCGAAAAGGGGCGGACGGGCAACCCACCGAGGAACGGAATGAAGGCGTACATGTGTGTGATCTGCGGTTTCATCTACGAGGAGGAGAAGGGGATTCCGGAACAGGGTATTCCCGCTGGCACCGCATGGGCAGATCTTCCGGAGACCTGGAAGTGCCCGGACTGCGGCGCGACCAAGGACGAATTCGAAATGATCGAGATCTGAGCGGTCGGGCCGCATGCCACTGCAACGACTTTACCTGGACTGCGGCGGCGCTCCGCTCGACTACCTGCTGCGGCTGAGCACACGCCGCTCCACGATCTGCGTGCAGGTACTGCCCGGCGGCGAAGTCCGTGTGGCAGCCCCTGCCGCCGCGGCACCCGCGGAAATCGAGGTGTTTCTCGGACGCCATCTCAGCTGGATCCGCTCGAAGCAGGAGGTGCTCCGGGACCGGCTGCCACCCGCGCCGGCCGTCCCGTCCGGAGACGGAACGGCGCTGCCGCTGCTCGGCAGGGCACTTGTCCTGCGTGAACGGCTCGCGCCGGGAGCGCGGCCCGCGGCAGCGCGCGAGGGCACGGAGCTGATTGTGCGCGCGCAGACCGCGGCACAGATTCCGGCACTCGTGGTGGGATGGTACCGCGAGGCGGCGCGCCACCACGTATCAACGCGCGTCAGCCACTTCGCGGCGCGCGTCGGCCGGTCACCTTCACGCCTGACGATACGCAGCCAGAAAACCCGGTGGGGAAGCTGTTCCGGTCGGGGCACGATCAGCATCAACTGGCGCCTGATGCAGGCCTCGGGGGAAATCCTCGATTATGTCGTGGTCCACGAGCTGTGCCATCTGGTGCACCGCGACCATTCCGCGCGGTTCTGGCGGGAAGTCGCACGCATCCTCCCCGACTACCGGCGGCTGCGCGCGGAGCTCCGGTCCTTCGGAAGGAACCTCGCATTCTGAAACCGGCACGACCGGCGGAAAGCGCTAAATCACCTGCCACAGACCTGCGGCCAGGATCACAACCACCAGGATCCATCCCGCAAAACCGGGAATCCAGCGCTCGCCGACGAAGGCGCACGCCAAGGCCAAGCCTACGGATACGACGTTGCGCACGTCCCCGAAAACCAGCTGCAGAACCTTCTTCATGCGCGCTCTCCTTCGGCCACTGCTGCCGGTATACGCAGTCTCGCGCCGGCGATCCTGCCAGCCACGGCATAGACCGCAAACAGGATCAGCAGCGTGGGATCACCGAGCGGCCAGGCGGCATGTTCGCCGATAAGCCCGCCCAGGCTCCAGAAACTGCCGAAAGCAAGGAGCGCACAGGCAACCGTGAACTTGAGATCGTTTTCGGGAACGCGCGTCAGGGGTGCACGCAGCATTAGACCGGCCGCGATGACGGCCAGCAGAGCCGCAACGGCGCTGGCGCTCGCTTCAGCATAGCTCAGCGTGTGGCCGAGGGCGGTCACAAGCAGCCAGACTTCAAGCCCTTCAAGCAACACCCCCTTGAATGCCACCAGCCAGGCCGCCCGTGCTTCGGCGTGTGCCAGGAATTCGCGTGTTTCGCTGAACTCCCGGGCCTCGTCATGCAGCGCGGTGCGGCCCGAATAGCGGCGCACGGCCTTCACGTACCAGCGCAGCCCGAACAGCAGCAGAAACACGCCGATCGCGGCGCGGATGTGATTGATGTCCGCGCGGATGGCGGTCAGACCGGTGCCGGTCACCGCGACCAGCGCCGCCACGACGGCCAGTGCCGCCAGCGCGGCACTGGTAGCCCGCTTCCAGCCCGCAGTCAGGGCCACCGCAAGCACGATGGTAAATGCCTCCACCCACTCGACAGCGGATGCGAGGAATATGGCACCCATGCCACCCCATTGTGTCGCATTCATGCGGACAGGCTCTCCGGTTCGGTTTCGGACGGATACAGCAGCGAGTGCGCCGGGTCGACTGCCAGCGCAACAGCGGCGCCCGCAGGCAGCGGTTCGGCCGCGGGCAGAGACAGAGTAACACCATGCAGGTCGCAGCGCAGCTCGACGCCCTCTCCGGTTACTGCGCTGCCCAGCACCCGGGCGCGCGCAGACCAGTGTCCGGACGGTGCAGGTTCGAGGCGCCGCAGCGCGGACGGGCGCAGGTACAGGCTTGCCCGGCCGTCGGACGGCAGGTCTGCGCCTCCGGCATTGTAGTGGCACAGGCCCCAGGGTGCCTGCAGGCCCGTTTGCGTGATGCGCGCCGGCCATGGCCCAAATGCACCGGTAGCGCGCGCCACAGCCTCGCAGCGCGGTCGGTGCCAGAGGTTGCGCGGGGAATCGATCTGAAGGAGACGCCCCGCCCCAACGACACCTACGCGGTCACCGAGGGCCATGGCCTCGCGGCGATCGTGGGTAATGGTCACCGCGGACAGGCCATGTTCACGGACCACCTCGGCGATCAGGTCACGCATTTCATCGCGCAGGCCGGCATCGAGACTGGACAGGGGTTCGTCGCAGAGCAGCAACTTCGGCTGCACGGCCAGTGCGCGGGCAAGGGCCACACGCTGCTGCTGGCCACCGGAGAGTTCATGGGGATGCCGTTGCGCGAATCCGCCGAGTCCGACGCGCTCAAGCATGCGCAGCGCCTGACGGAACGCATCCCGGCGGTTGCGGGCGCGCAGAGGTAATGCGACGTTCTCGATTGCGCTCAGATGCGGCCACAGCGCGTAGTCCTGGAACACCATGCCCAGTGCGCGTTTTTCGGGCGGCACCGGCGACATTCCTGGCGCATCTGCCGGACGGCCTTCGAACAGGACGCGTCCGGCGTCGGCCCGCTCGAGTCCGGCCACGATACGCAGCAGCGTCGTCTTGCCCGAACCCGACGCCCCGAGCAGACAGACGATTTCGCCACGCTCGACTCCGAGCGAGAGACCGCGCAGCACTTCCTGGCGTTCATAGCGCTTGTATACGTTTTCGATTTCCAGAAGCATCACCGGTTTCTCATGCAGCCACCGCGGGCGGAATCGTCGCGACCTGCCTGGCAGAGAGGCGTGAAAAGACCAGCCTGGCAAGCAGCGCAAACACTACGAGCAACGCCATTCCGGAAAGCTGCAGTCTGGCCTGCTGGTGCAGCCTGATGGCGCTCACGGAATCGAGCAGCGCCACTGAGAGCGGCGGATGTCCCGGCGGATACAGCAGCTCGGATGCGGGCAGCTCGAAAGCAATGTGCAGCACGGACAGCAACCATGCGGAAAATAGGGGGCGCGCCAGGATAGGCAGCTCGACGTGCCACATCGTCTGCAGCCGGGAAAGTCCGTGTACGCGAGCGGCTTCCGCGAACCGGTCGTGCAACCGGGCGACCGACCCCTGAATCACCTTTGTTGCAGCGGGCAGCGCCAGCGCGACGTAGGCCATGATCAGGAGGCCACTGCCGCCGTACAAGGGCGTGTACGACTGGTTGTAGGCCAGCACATAGGCTGCTGCGAGCACAATGCCCGGCAGCGCCATGACCGCCAGCAACGCGAAATCGAGCAGCCGCCCGGCACGACCGCGCCTGGCCACCGCGGCGGCGATTGGCCACGCGAGGGTTACGGTCACGCTGGCAGACAGCATCGCGAGCTCAAGCGAGTAGCGCAATGACGGCATCACGGCACGCAGCAGATTTGGTAAATCCGACGGTGCCCGGCCGGCCAGCGCCAGGCTGCCGGCAGCGACCAGCGGAGCTCCGAGCGCCAGCGCCGCCAGCAGGCTGGCGGCGAGTGCGTGCATGAGGGAAGTTGTGAATTGCGGACGCACAGGTGCTGGCGGCCGGAACCGCGGCCCCAGGCTGCGATGCCCGGTGGCGCGTCGTGCGAGCCATGCCTGCCCGGACAGTACCGGCACAATCAGCATCAGCAGCAGCCAGGAATCGGCGGCGGCAAGCGCAAAGTTAAGGGGCATCGCATTGACCGCCTGTTCTATGGCATAGGTCGCAAGCACCGTGCCGCTGCCGGCACCCAGAGTGGCGGCAACCGAAAAGTCACTGATCGATTCGGCAAATGCGGCGGCGAAGCCTGCGACAAGCGCCGGCAGCAGCAGCGCCATCGCGATCTGTCGCTGCCGCCAGCGCGGGAGACCCAAAACGCGGGCAGCCTCCAGCGGCGCGGCACTGGAGGACAGAAATGCGGCCTGGGTCGCGAGAAACGGGTAAGGAAGCGCCTTGATGGCCAGCGTCAGGATGATGCCGGCCGGTCCCAGCAAATGGCCGGCCAGATCCTGGATCCATGGCCAGTGCGCGAGCGGTCCCTCCGGTGCGGCAAGCAGCATCCAGCCCGATGCGAGAAAGTATCCCGGCATGACCAGCAGCAGCCACACGGCTGGTTCGATCCACCCGCGCCAGGCAAGCGTGGTACGCATGCACAGCCAGGCGAGCCAGCTGCCGACCGGCAACGCCAGCAACGCGGCGGCAAGCGCGACCACCAGAGAGTTGCGCAGCGCCTGCAGCGCTCCGCCGTGCAGCGCCTGGAGAAACGATCCGATGCCTGGAGCAAACCGGCCGTGCAGCAATCCCGGCACGAATGCGGTCACCAGAAAGCCGATCAGGGGCCAACCCCACAGCGCGCAGGCCGCCAGCGCCGGAAGCACCGCGCCCGCCCGCCAGGCGGCGCGGCGCACACCGGGCAGAATGCGTGCGTTTGCGGTGTGATCCGCGCCCGCGTCAGCCAGTAACATGGGCCGTGAACCAGTTTACAATCGCGGGTTCCATCGGCCCCCACTTGGCGGGATCAAGCACCAGGGCATGCACTCCCGCGACAGGCGCCAGCACGGCAGGCGGGTGCACGCGCGCGAGCAGTGGCTCGTAGTTCGAATCAGCCGTAGCCTTGTCCGTCAGGAGTATCTTCTGCCCGGCCGGTGACAGGACGTATTGCACGAATCGGCGCGCCGCCCTGAGTTTCGGACCATGGACCCCGGCACCGATGGCGATGTCAGAAGGCAGCAGGATGCTGGGCGACGGCGCCAGCACGCGCAGGCCGGGGTGCCGCGCGGCCATGCCCAGGGCTGCCGAGCTCTGCACCACCGCGACATCGATCTGCCCGTACTGCAGCGCACGAAGCGTGGCGCTGTTGCGCGGGAATACCCGCAGTCCATTGGCTTTCAGGCGGCTGAAATAGCGTTTGCCGCCCGCTGTTCCGAGGTGCTGCATCATGCCGGCCACGAACGGGTAAGTTGGACCGGAGATCGCCGGATTGTCCATTCCGACCTTGTCACGCAGCGACCTGTCCAGCAGGTCGGACCAGCGCCGCGGCCATGCTTTTTGCGGGAGACGCCGTTCATTGACCAGGACAACACCGGCGAGGGTCACGCCCACCGGGTAGTAGCAGCGGTCGGGCGGGAGCAGGGCCCGGCCCTGCGGCAGGTAGTCCACCGCCGGTCGCCAGCCACAGGCAAGGATACGGCGGTGGGCAAATTCCCGCATCGCAAGATTGCCGTCAAACCACAGCACATCCCATTGCGGGCGCGCCGCTTCGGCCTGCACGCGCGCGAGCAGCGGTCCGGTGCTCAGATGGACCAGGTTGACACGGATCCCGGTGGCTTGCGAAAAGGCGTGCGCGAGGCGGGCACCATACCCCATGGCGGCGTACACGGTGAGCGTCGCTGCCTTCGCCGGCGCGACCAGGCCTGTGATGGTAAGTACCGCGAACAACCCGTGGCGGTATTTTTTCAGCAACGATCCGCAAAGACGTGCAAGGGTCATCGGTGATGCAACCGGAAGTGGACGGTAATTTCGAATGTCATGCGCTTTCCTTTCAGCGCCGGAGGAGCCGGCGGATAGAATGCGCGACGCACTGCCCGCGTCGCGGCCCGGTCCAGCATGCGGATACCGGAACTGTGTGCTACCCGGACCGCGCTGATGCGACCGTCACGGTAGTGGAATGCCACCACGGTATTACCGGTCAGCTGCATCAGATCCGCGGCGGCGGGGTAGCGGACTGCCAGCTGGATGGCGCTGCGCAGCGCGGCTTCGAAGCGGGCCCGTGCCGACGCGGTGAAACGCGCTGGCGTGACGGGTGCGGGTCGGGCAACAGGCACCGGGGCCGGAACGGGTTTGGTCTGCATGGCCGGGGCGGGTGCCCGTGCCGGACGGTGGCGGACCGGGACAGGCGGTTTGGGCACTGCCGGTCGCGGCAGCGGCTTCGGCTCTGCCATCGGTCGCGGTGGGGTTACCGCTGGCTTTGGAGGTGGCGGTGACACGGTCCTCGCTGACGGTCGTGAGACCTGGAGCGAGATACGGATGACGTGCGTCGGAGCCGGCAGCGGGGCCTGGCGCAGCCACCCGAACAGCGCAGCGAGCAGCCCCGCTTCGATCAGAAAAGCGATGCCGACTGCAACCGGCCAGCGCCGCAGATTGGCCGGTTCGCGCAGCGCCGGAGGCAGTCCTTGCACCACAGCGTTCACGCGGCGGCTCCGGCGCTGAAAGACCTATCGCGTATTCCAGGCCGGAGCAGGCTCGCGTGACCGGTCCTGCCGGGGCCCGGGTATTTCCGGGCCCGGACCGCGCGGGCGGGCAATGCACATCCCATCACTCGTCTTCGGTCCATCGAGACCTGCCTGCACCGCATCTGCATGTCAGAAATCGGCCGAGACGCTTACATAGTAGGTTCGCGGCGCACCCGGCACTGCCAGGACCTGTCCCTGGGAGCTGGGGCCGAGAAAACCGCCGCTCGTGATGTATTCAAAGAAATTGTACTGCTTGTTGAAAACGTTCAGGACATCAAAGCTGACCTTGATGTCGCGCACGTCGCGCGCCGGTTTTGGCAGGATCGTGTCCAGGGCCAGATTGAACGTACCGTACCCGGGGATCTTCTGCTGGGTCGGGATGCCAAGGTTGTTGTTGAACATGTTCTGCTGTCCGATGTACTGGTACCAGGCGCTTGGAACATACAGGACGTGATCCGCGTAGTACTTATAGGCCGCGCCCAGATTGAAAGTGCTGTCCGGTACATTGGAAACCGGCAACCCGGAATAGCTGACTCCGCCCGTGGTGTAGTTGCTGAAAGTCGCCTTTTCCACGTTCAGGTTGGTAAAGAGATGCAGGTTGTAGAGGGGATCATCAGCCAGGGCAATATTGACGCCGTCGTAGACAGAATTTCCGTCCGCGTCCCCAAGATAGTTGCCATTGGCGTCGGTCAGGGCGATGAACTGGTTGCTGAAGTCAAGGTGATAATAGGCAACGCTCAGCAGGAAATGGCGCAACATGCCCCGGTGGGGTAGATGGACCTTGAAACCGACGTTGTAGTCCTGGCTTTTCTCCAGGTTGTAAATCGGGGGCAGGGACTGGAACAAGCCGCCGCCACCGCCGACCTGCGGCTCCTTGTAGGCAACCCCGTAATTGCCGAACAGCGCGAGCCATCGACGTGCCCGCCAGTTGAGAGCGATCGAGGGCTCAGCCTTGGCGTGCGAGACGTTCGCAGCCGGGAGCGTGCCCTGATTGTTCGCGGGATTGAGTGCGTAGGCCTGCGGAAAATCGGTCTGGCCGCCGTTGAAGTAGCTGGTTTCATAGGTGATCAGTCGTACACCGGGCGTAATGTCGAGGGTACGCGTCGGGCTGATCTTGTCCTGGAGAAACGCCGCCAGATCGGTCTGGTCCCAATAATCGCTGCGGAAGTGCGCGTTCGGTACCTGCTGGCTGCCGAAATAAGGCGCGTAGGGATTGTAAAACGACTGGCGCGTATTGTACTGGCTCTTGAGGAAAAAGCCGCCGACGCTGACCAGATTGTACGGAAGCGCAATGTCGGTCCACATCTTTTCCCCGTACACCGACGTGCGTGGATCGTTGTATTCGAAGAGGTTGCCCGGGTTGGACAGTCCGTAGTTGTTGTAGTGGAAATGCACCCGTTCGCCGAGCCGGTACCAGACCAGGTTATGCAGCGTCAATGACGAGTCGAGCGCGACGTTGAGCTTGCTGTAAATGAGGCGCGTCTTGTTGGTATCCTGCTTGTACCATATGCTGGGCGAGATGGCGCTGTAGAAGCCCGACGTCGGCTGGCTGTAGAGCGGCGATCCGGCAGCGCCGGTTTCGGTTACCCCGGCGATGGGTGCAACCGGAATCATGACCGGGCGGTAGCCCTGGCCCTCGGCCTGATACACGCCGATTGAGAAATTGCCGGTATCGAACGTCTTGCGCGTTTTAAGATAGTAGGCGTAATTGTGGCTGGGATTGCCGAAACCATCCGGCGTTGTGCGGTAGCTGCCGGACTGTCCGTGCCCTCCGGCCACGATCGTCGACCAGCCATCATGGCGTCCGGTGTTGGCGGCAAAGAACAGATTTCTCGCGCTGTAGCTGCCGGCGGAAAGACTGAGTGTGCCTCCAGCCCTGGTCGACGGCTGCAGCGGCACGAAGTCGATCTGCCCTGCGATGTTGTTGTACCAGCGGTCTTCGGGGTTTCCCGGACCGTAGGTGATCCCGACTCCCTGCAGGAGCTGCAGCTGCGGAATTTGCGGCGTCGCCCACAGGCTGGTGGAGGGGTTGACCATCGGCACGCCGTCGAAAGTCACGGACAGCGCCCCGTTGTCGATCTGCCCGGCGGAAAAACCGCCCCACCCCTGCTTCAGCCCGTTGACGCTGATGGAGTTCTTGGTCGAACCCGTAGCACCATATCCGGTGACGGCCACGCCGGGTGCGACAGAAATGGCCTGGGCCCCGCCGGCGACCGGCCCGACGGCGCGCAGCTCGGACTTGTCGATGACTTTTACCGACTGCCCGGAGCGGAACTGGTGTTTTTTCGTGAGCTTTTTGCTTTCTTGTGACTGCTGCGCGGAGACATTTTCCTGGCCGGCGGCTTGCACCGTACCCAGGCTCACGGACTGCTGCGCAGCAACCGCCACGGTGGCACGCGTTGCTGCCATAGCAAGCAGGATTGCCTGCATGAGCCTGGAAAACCTGAATGGATCGTGATGCCTGCTGCTGTACATGGACTCCTCCGCGCACATGGTCAAACAGTTGAGGTACGGATCTGATTGCGGGATCCGTCGAAAACCAGCAAACGGAGGCGCATTCTAGACAGGGCGAATGACACTTCGGTGACGGCAATATGTCGGCCGTGTGAATGGGTGGAAATCCGGTCCCTGAAAACCCTGCTGGCGGCCGTCGCAGCCAGTGGCCAGCCCCCGGGGGTTGCTTGACCGTCTTCGTGGCTGATGCGGCGGCCGGTCTTGCGGCCCGCCCCGCCATCCGATCGATCTTGCGCTGGCTTGCCCCGTTGGTAAGCAGTGTGTGCACCGTGATCCACCGATGCGATTTTGAAGGCGTTTGTCTCCCGCTCCCCGCCGCCACCCCTTGGTCGGAGACCGGGTCGGGGTATCAAGCCTGCGGTAGGAAATTATTAGGTATAGGGGGCGCCATCGCCGTTGCTGGCCATGGGGTTTTAATATAGAGATGCGGATCTGCCCGACTTGGCGAGACGACCCCGGGTTTCAGTGCGCGGGTGGCCTGGGCGAGGACTGTTACACTGAGAGCCTTGATTTTATCTGTAGGCACAAGATGATCCACCATCCAGGGATGGTTCGGTCGTCCAGGCCAGAGGTCTTGCAACTCTCGCCGGCCGTGATGACGCCGTGGGTTATCGTTAAGTCCGGTGTTTGGCCACCTGAATCAACAATTTCGCGGCGCACCCGAGGAACACGCGTCGGCGGTCAGGCAGATTTCCGGGCGGAGCGGTTATAGGGAGTTCTGGCATCAGGCCGCAACCAAT
>JAJYCY010000027.1:0-3419 GCA_021778035.1 Pseudomonadota bacterium | reverse complement strand
GTTAAGTCCGGTGTTTGGCCACCTGAATCAACAATTTCGCGGCGCACCCGAGGAACACGCGTCGGCGGTCAGGCAGATTTCCGGGCGGAGCGGTTATAGGGAGTTCTGGCATCAGGCCGCAACCAATTTTCGCGTGTCGCAGACACCCGCCGCATTTCATTTTGCTCCCGGGCATATTTCCGCCGCACAATGACCGTCCCTGCTCGGGACGGGAAGGGTCCGCCATTGCACATCTGGGTCGACGCCGACGCCTGCCCCGGCGTCATCAAAGACATCCTGTTCCGCGCCGCGGAGCGCACCAAATGTCCACTGATCTTGGTCGCGAACCAGTATTTGCGCGTGCCCACCTCTCCGCTGATCCGGATGGTCCAGGTACCAGGGGGCTTCGATGAGGCCGACAAATATATTGCCGCCCACGTGCAGCCTGGGGACCTGGTCATAACCGCGGACATCCCGCTCGCCGCCGAAATCGTGGCACACGCCGCTCACGCGCTATCACCCAGAGGCCAGATCTACGACAAAGAGAACATTCGCGAACTGCTCAACATACGCGACTTTATGGACACTCTGCGCCGCACCGGCGTGCCGACCGGCGGGCCCGCGGCGTTCAGCGCCGCAGATCGGCAGGCATTCGCGAATCAGCTTGATCGGCTGTTGCGGTAGGCAAAGCTGGACTGGGCGTCCGCTCCGTAACGGAATGTAAGCAAGTCATTTCGGTCCTTTAGGCATATCTCCAGATTGCGAGACTATTTTAGTGCTCGCGTACCGGCACACAAAGCTATGCCCCGCAGCGTGCGCCTCGGCAGCAATTGCATCAGCAATACACTGTTGTTGATAAGGCCGCCGAACGGCTCAAGCCAGGTAGACGGCCGCGTACGGCCGACGAACACCGTGTGCGTGGCCCGCGCCACGGAGGCTGACGTGCACAGGCGCTTTGGAAAGCCGGAAAACATCGAAACCTCCGGCAAAGGAGGCGTGACGTGGACTTACTTTCTGGCCAAGCACTAAAAGGGGCCCGGACAGATTGCGATGGTGGCGGCGTCGCCGATCGTTGCGTTGGCACATCTCGGTGGTGGCGAAAAAACCAAACAGAAACAGCTTGCCATCACCTTCAACGATCGCGGCATCGTCAAGGACTGCTCGTTTAACGAAAGCCAGGGTGCCACTCCTGGTAACTGGGAAACGATAGACCTTCAATTGAGTCCGGCGCAGTACGGCCGGACTCGATCGTTTGGCACGGGCACAGGGCTCGTTTTACGCCGCGTTGGTCGCGCTATTCAGGGCTTCGAGGATCGGCGCCTCGGCATCGATATTCACCTGCCCGCCACCCTCCCGCCAGCGGGCGATTTCCCGGGCAAGCAGCGTTCGTCCGTCGTGATCCAGGTAGTGAATTCCACGCAGATGAATCGTGACCCGCCCGGACCACCGGCGGGCCTCCCCCAGCGCCCGCAGTTCCCGGGCGATGGCCGGCACGGACGCGAAGAATACAGACCCCCCGAGGCTGGCCGTCACCCCCTCCCCATCTCCGGATTCCTCCACGCGCAGCAACGGCTGGGCGGAGCGAACGAGGTAGTAGAGCGTCGGCAGCGCGAATCCGGCCACGACTGCCACGGTGAGTCCCACAAAAATTCCGCAGAAGAGCACCAGCAGGTAGAGCGACGCCTGCCCCCAGCTTTGCCGGGCGAGCTCGCGTGCCTCGACCGGATGGATGAGCGCGGCAGCAACGAGACACAGCATGCCCGCCATGGCCGGCACCGGGATCGCCGCAATCACGCCCGGAATCGCCCAGGCGGCGAGAAATACGATCAGCGCCGAGTAGACGGCTGCCATGGGGGTCAAGGCGCCGGCGTCCTGATGTGCCATCGAGCGGTTCACCGACCCGCCGGCGGCGAAGCCGGAGAGCGACGACACGGCAAGATTGGCGAGCCCCTGCGCAAACGCGTCCTGGTCGGGATCGACTGGCTGCCCGGACTCCTCGGCCGCCGCCCGGGAGACAAGCAGCGATTGCACCAGCCCGATCAGTGCGATCGCAAAGATATCCGGCAGCAGCTGCGGCAAGAGTGCCCGGTATTCCGGGTTGAGCGGATGCGGCAAGGCGAACGGCCACAGATGCACTGCAACGTGTCCGGCGACAAGCACTCCGGTCCGCGCGCGCGACAGGACCCACACCAGGATTTCATTGCAGAGAAGCCCTGCCCCCAGCGCCCCGGGCAGCGCGAACCGGTGGATCCCCCGCACCCGCATCTGGCGCAGCCCGATTCCGGCTGCCACCGTCACAGCGAACACGAGCACCGAGTACGGGCGGAAGTCCCGCCAGGCGAGCAGCGCCGAAACAGCCCCTTTCCAGACCGGCTCTCCGGCAACCGGAGTAATGCCGCTTGCGTAGGGGATCTGCGACAGCAGAATCTGGAATCCGACCGCTGCCATGAACGCATCAAGTGCCACGAGCGGGATATAGGTCAGAAAACGGCTGGCGCGCAGGAGCGCGATCAGGATCTGCGTAAGGCCGACAGCAAGCGATACAACCGCGATCAGCGCCAGGTACTCGTGGCTGTCGGCGCCCGCGAAGGGGGCGAGCGCCGACCCCAGCATGAGACTCATGGCCGTGTTGGGGCCGGTCAGGAGGTGGCGCGAGGAACCCCAGAGCGCGGCCACCAGAGTGGCGAAGATAGCGGTGTAAAGCCCGTACTGAGGCGGCACGCCCGCAAGATTGGCGAACACGATGGACTGCGGCAGGGTAAGCGCCGCAGAGGCCGCCCCGGCTGCGAGATCGAGGCGCGCGGTTTGTACGCGGAATGCCCCGGGCAGCCAGAAGCAAAAGGGCGCCACGCGCCTGAGGACTGCTTCGCGCAGACTCATGGAAGCCACCCGAGCAGGCCCTTGCGCGGGTTAGGCTCGCGCCACTGAATACGGATCCAGGCGGCGACGTTTTTCGCCTGCTGCGGCGTCAGCGTTCCAGGCTGATCTTGGGGCATGTTTGCAAGAATAAATCGAGACAGAATCGACTGTCGTCCAAGACCGACCCCGTGGGGAAACGCGTCGGCACCCCAGAGCGGCGGCACGGCATAGCCGCCCTTGGGGTTGCGGATGCCACCCCCGTCACCGTGGCAAGTGGCGCAGTGATCCTCGTAGGTGCGACGTCCCGCGATCGAGTCCGGGGCGTGTCCGGTCCGGGGCATCTCGGGCAATCCTGCGCCCCGAAGCACGGTCCGTTGCGGCGCACCGGTCGACAGCCAGCTGGCGTACGCCTCGAGGGCGAGCAGGGTCTCGCTGTCCCGGGGCGGTGCGTAGCCGTGCAGGCTCGCAATGAAACACTGCTGCATGCGCTCGCCCAGGGTCACGACCTGCTGGGTGCGGGCCTGATATTTCGGGTATTCCCCGGCAGCGCCCCAGAGCGGCATGGCGTTGGGCATGCGGCC
>JAJYCY010000087.1 GCA_021778035.1 Pseudomonadota bacterium | reverse complement strand
TGCTCTGGTAATAATTGATGGCATCCTGGAAATCGGTCGTGAAACCGGATGGTGCGCTGCTGACACTGCTGTCATAGGTCACGTTGAAACTCAGCGCCAGCGCCTGCCCACTGATACTCAGTCCGACGAGCAGACAAACAAACGCAAACTTTCGCCGAAGTGTACACATGGTTTTCCTCCTCCTGGCGGGAATCTGTGTGCCCTGATCCAGTCCGGGCTTCCGCGCCGTGTCTTCTTTTGTTATGGATGCTGCATACTGGTCAAGACATTCTGCGCGAGATACCACCCGCAAGCAACCGGCCGGCAGGATGCAGTGGGCGGACAGCCGGCAAATCCGCGCCAGCTCTGCCGGTCGGGCGCTCTGGATTCCGGTTGTTTCAGCATATCAGTATGTTGTGACGGAGATCCCGGAAGACACGGTACGGAGCCCAGAGCTGCTGTTGGTGAACTTACGATCCGCATCGGCAGGCAAATCTGCCGGTCCCGGCGAATCGATCTGTCCGCAATCGCAAGCTTCCTGCCTGACCGGCACGGTGTGCTGGCAAAAACGGCAAGGCCGCTGATCGCCGGCGACAGCAAGGAGGCGGCGCATCGTCGACATCCGGATCCGTCGGGCAATCGCCCGACCTTCTATTGGGTTTTGCGATCAGGTACATTAGAAATCCATGGTGCTACCGGAACTTGTGGCGCATCGCGGCTACGCGCTGCACTATCCCGAGAACACGCTGGTCGCCATCGAAGCTGCGATCGGGGCTGGCGCGCCTTTTATCGAAGTGGACATCCAGCTTACCGCCGACATGCATCCGGTTCTGGTTCACGACCGGGATCTCGCACGGCTGTGCGGCATCAGCGGTAAGGTGCATGAATTTTCTCTCGGACGTCTGCGCAGACTGCACGTATCGGAGTTCGGGCGCTTTGGCTACCGCTATGCCCACGTCACCGTGGCCACCCTCACGGAACTGGTGGGCGTGCTTGAGAAGCATCCGCCGGTCGGCGCATTCATAGAAATCAAGCGCATCGCTCTGGAGCGCTTTGGCATCGACACGGTTCTGGAAAAAGTGCTTCCGGCGATCGAAGTGGTAAAAAGCCGGTGTGTCGTAATTTCATTTTCCCTGGAATGCCTGCTTGCCGTACGCAAACTCGGCCCGTACCAGGTGGGAGCCATTTTCGACAGATGGTCCGATCGCCGTCACGGCCTGGTCCGGGAGATCCAACCTGAGTATCTGTTTTGCGATGCAGCCGGCCTCCCGCGCCACGGAAAACTGCGTGCGGATCCGGCCAGGCTTGCAGTCTACGAAATCACGGACCCGCGGGAGGCAGCAGCACTGGCCGGGCGCGGCGTCGATCTGGTCGAGACCTTCGCGATCGGGGAGATGCTTGCCGCATTTGAAGCACTGCGCGAGGCGCGCACATGACTGCAGACGTCATTGATATAGCAGTCGTCGGCGGCGGCATTCACGGTGCGGGTGTGGCGCAGGCCGCATCGGCGGCAGGATACCGGACGCTGGTCCTGGAGCAGACAGCGCTCGCCAGCGGCACTTCGGGGCGATCGAGCAAGCTCGTGCATGGCGGACTGCGCTACCTGGAGAACGCACAGCTGCGGCTTGTGCGCGAATCTCTGCGTGAACGCACCCTGCTTCTGTCACTGGCACCAGATCTCGTCCACAGAGTGCCGTTTTTCATCCCCATCTACCGTGATACCACCCGCAGGTCCTGGAAAGTGGGCGTGGGACTGTCGCTGTATGCGCTGCTCGGAGGCCTGGCACCGGATACGCAGTTCGCGGCCATCCCCCCGCGGTCGTGGCCCGATCTCGACGGACTGGACACCTCCGGACTGCAGGCGGTATGGCGCTACTACGATGCCCAGACCGATGATGCTGCGCTGACGCGCGCAGTCATGAAATCGGCCGTCAGCCTCGGAGCTGAACTCGCCTGCCCGGCCGAATTCGTGTCCGCTCTGCGCACCGAGACCGGCTATCGCATAACGTACCGGGAAGGCGGAACTGGCTATGAGCGGAACTGTCGCGCACTGGTGAACGCCGCCGGCCCATGGGTGGACCGGGTCGCACATAGAGTGACCCCACTGCCACCTGCGCCTCCTGTCGAACTGATACAGGGAACTCATGTGGTTTTGACCGGCGGCCTGACCCAAGGGGTATATTATGTAGAAGCCCCGCGGGACCGGCGCGCAGTATTCCTGATGCCCTGGAAAGGCCGGACGCTCGTCGGCACCACAGAGTCGCCTTATGCCGGCGATCCCGCCCTGGTCCACCCCCTGCCCGGGGAAATCACCTATCTGCAGGAAACGGTGCATCGCTATTTTCCCGGACAGGACCTCGATGTTGTCGACAGTTTCTCGGGACTGCGCGTCCTGCCGCGCAGCCCTGCCCTTCCGTTCCGCCGCCCGCGCAGGACCAGCCTGGTGCGCGAGGTGTCCGGCCGCACACGATATATCGCCATTTATGGCGGTAAGCTCACTGGGTATCGCGCCACCGGCGCCCGTGTTGTCGCGATGCTGAAGGACACCCTGCCGCCAGCATCCACGCGATCCGACACGTCCCGGATCCCGCTTTCCCCGGACTGACGGACCGGCGGCCCTCTGGACGGGAATAACCTGCCCCCGTAATAGGTCCTTACCCCAACGCAACCGGTGACGGGGCGCCGGAATTGACAGACTCCGTGCGCGGATACCCCACCTCCTGTAACCATGGCCGGGCGGCGGCCCGGAAACCCGCGGCAACTATCCGTTTTTTCACATTTTTACGGATGAAATGCACCACGTAACACCCAGGACGACTATATTTTCTATATGTTGCAGCATCGTTCCCGCCTCACTATTGCGATTGGCTTCGCCCTCGTTCTGGGCCTGCTGCTTAGTGTTGCTGTCCTCGGCCTGCATGAAATGCGGCTGATCAACCACCGCCTGCACCGGGAGATCAGCCAAAACAGCCGCAAAACCGAGCTCATCTTTACCATGCACTACGCGGCGCGGGAGCGGGCGCTGCTGCTGTTCTCGATGGCCATGACGCCGGATCCGTTTTTGCGCGAAACCGAGTTCACCCGCTTCAACCGGCTGGCCACGGAATTCGCCATGGCACGCCGTCATCTCTTGGAAATGGAACTGGGGCAGCAGGAAAAAGCGATCCTGGCACGCCAGAACCAGCTTATCGTTGCGTCCGAGACCCTGCAGCGACGGGTCGCCAACCTGCTCATGGCGGGCCACACTGCCAAAGGGACGGCGCTCCTCCTCTCCCGGACGGTTTCCGCACAGAACGCCGTGCTCAACCAGCTGCGGACACTGCTGCGTCTGCAGCTGCGCAACGGACGCGCGAAACTCGCGCGCACCGAGCGGTCCTATCACAACGCCTACGTGTACATGGTGTCGCTCGGGACACTTGCCGTCATTCTCTGTGGACTGGTCGCGCTCTCCGTGATACGCCGGGTCGTGCGCGCGGAAGACGATCTGCTCAGGGAAAAAGATCTCGCCGAAATCACACTGCACTCCATCGGCGACGCAGTGGTGACCGTCGACGCAACCGGCAACGCCGACTATATCAATCCGGTCTTTGAGCAGATGTCAGGATGGAAGGCGGCCAGTGTCCGTGGCCTGCCGATCGGCCGGGTGCTCGACATTCTGGATGAACAGACCCGCAAATCGGCCGAGATCGAGGTGATTCCAGGCGCGCCCGACGGGCCAGTCACACGTATTCCGCGGCACAGCATACTGCGCCACAAGAATGGATGTGAGTTCGTCATAGATGGCGACGTATCGGCAATCCGCGACAGGTCCGGACGTGCGGTCGGGTCAATTCTCGTGTTCCGCGATGTCACCCAGTCGCAGCTGCTCGCACAGCAGCTGCGGTGGCAGGCGACACACGATCAGCTTACCGGGCTGATCAACCGGCGCGAATTCGAGCACGGCCTCGAACAGATGATCGAGAACGCCAGGGTTCGTGGCGGGAGCAATGCCCTCCTGTACATCGATCTCGACCAGTTCAAGGTCGTCAACGATACCTGCGGGCATGTAGCCGGAGATGAACTGCTGCGGCAGCTGGCGACAATTCTCGGACAGCGGCTGCGCGGAACCGACGTGCTGGCGAGGCTGGGTGGCGACGAATTCGGGGTGCTTCTGCATGGCTGCCCCGGAGATCATGCCAGACGCATCGCCAGCAACCTGCTCGACGCCGTTCGGGATTTCCGCTTCGTCTGGAAGGAAAAGGTATTCGAGATCGGCCTAAGCATCGGACTGGTAGAGATCGATCCGAACAATCATGACGTGGCCAGTATCCTGAGCTCCGCTGATGAGGCCTGCTATTCGGCAAAGGAGAATGGACGCAACCGGGTACACGTCTTTCGTCCGGATGACCGTGATCTGGTGCGACGGCGGGGCGAAATGCACTGGATCGCGCGGATCGGTAGCGCCATGGATGAAGGCCGGCTCTGTCTTTTTTTCCAGACCATTGCTCCCCTGGGCATTGCGGGTGCCAGTGCCTACTACGAGATTCTCCTGCGCATGCTGGACGAGGAAGGCAACATCGTTTTGCCCACAGCATTCATTCCCGCCGCTGAACGCTACCGCATGATGCCGTCAATAGACCGGTGGGTGATACGTACGCTGTTCAGCACCCAAGGCACATTCCTGCGCGGCTACGGCAAGGAACACGATGCGGTAGCCGGGCCGCTGTGCGCCATAAATCTCTCCGGAACCAGCATCGGGGACGACACATTTCTGGACTTCGTAAGGGAACAGATCGCGATCCACGCCATACCGCCCAGGGCCATCTGCTTCGAGGTGACGGAAACGGCGGCTATCACGAACCTGAGCGGAGCATCCCGGTTTATCCGGGCACTGAAGAACATCGGCTGTCAGTTTGGACTGGACGATTTCGGCATCGGCATGTCTTCCTTTGCCTATCTCAAGCATCTTCCTGTCGATTATCTCAAGATCGACGGATCATTCGTCTCTGATCTGGCTCACGACCCGGTGGATTTTGCGCTGGTGGAGGCCATCAACCGCGTCGGTCATGTGCTGGGCATACGCACCATCGCGGAGTCTGCGGAAAACGAGGCCATCCTCAGAAAGCTGAAGGAACTCGGCGTCGATTACGTGCAGGGCCACGCGGTCCATTCCCCGGAATTGCTGCTCGAGTTCCCCCAGCAGCATGGCCCGATCCTGCGCCTGCTGTCTGATTCCAGATAGCCGGGCGGCAGTGCCACGACACCGTGCGCCCTGCCCGCAGGGTGCAATCAGCGGGGCTTCCGCCCAACCACCACTGCCTCATTGCCGCCGGCAAACAGATGGACCTCCGGAGACATGCCGATTTTGCGGAATTCCTCGGCTATGTCGTCCGGATGCAGGAAATGATTGCCCTGAACGTGTTCCGTAAGATTCTGAAAAGCCATCATCCTGCGCGCCGGATCCAGAAGATCGGCGCGGTTCCGTGGCCAGCTCGGTTCCCAGATCATGGCCATGCCGCCCGGGCGCAGCGAATCCCGCAATCGCATGAAAACCTCGTCCTTTCGATCCCAGACGTGATGCAGGGCACGCGTCATGGAGACCAGGTCCACCTGCTCCGGCACGGTGTAGTGGTAGATATCGCCAACCTGGAACCGCAGGCGGTCGCCGAATCCTGCTGCGACGGCACGCGCCTGTGCCTGACGCACGTTCTCGGCGAAACCGTCCAGGCCGATGCCCCGGATATGCGGAAAACGCGCCGCCAGCCTGCGCAGGTACCAACCGTTGCCACAACCCAGATCTACCGCCATGCCCTGGCGCGCCTCGACTTCGGCAAACGCCGGAATCGCAGGCAGGATCTGCTGCTCGAAAATCGGACCAAACCCGTTTTCCAGCATCGCGCCGAACAGGGGCAGTATGGT
>JAJYCY010000026.1 GCA_021778035.1 Pseudomonadota bacterium | reverse complement strand
GGCGCGGGCCTGTTCGGCTGGCTGCCCATGGGGATGCGGGTGCTGCGCAAGGCGGAAGCAGTGGTGCGCGAGGAATTCGAGCACATGGGCGCCCAGGAAGTGCTCCTGCCTGCAGTCCAGCCAGCCGCGCTGTGGCAGCAGTCCGGACGCGGGCAGCAGCTCGGTAACGAGCTGCTGCGTCTGCATGACCGGCATGGCCGCGAACTGTGCCTTGCGCCGGCTCATGAGGAAGCGATCACCGAACTTGCCCGTCACGCGGTCAAAAGCTACCGCCAGCTGCCATTAACCCTGTACCAGATCCGCACTGCATTCCGGGACGAGCCGCGGACTCACTCCGGCATGCTGCACGCGCGCGAATTTCTCGCGGCACATGCCTGTTCCTTTCACATCGATACTGCGGCGATCCAGGACAGTCGTGATCTGATGCTTGCAGCCTGCACCCGCGCCCTTACCCGTCTGGGGCTCCATTTCCGTGTAGCACTCGCTGATGACCCTTCTCTGCCCGCCACCGTGCATGAACTGCATGTGCTAGACGAGGCAGGAGAAACTACCCTGGCAATCTGCGGCCATTGCGGCTACTGCGCACGCATCGAATCGGCCATGGCGCTGCCACCGGTCGGCCGGCGCCTTCCGGCTGCGGAGCCCATGGAAACCGTACTGACGCCAGGAAAACATCACATCGGGGAAGTAGCCGCGCATCTGGGAATCGCTGCCGGACGCATCGTCAAAACGCTGCTTGTGCGCAGTTCCGGGGGCGCCGTGGCGCTGGTCGTGCCCGGTGATCACGAACTCAACATCACGAAAGCCGAAAGGCTGCCGCGCGTTGCCAAACCGCTGTCGTTCATTTCACCTGCCGAGGTGCGGATGGCGGCCGGGTGCGATCCGGGGTCAGTAGGTCCGGTGGGACTCGGAATTCCGGTAATTGCGGATGAAAGTGCGGCGCGTCTCGCGGACTTTGTCTGCGGGGCAAATCGCGACGGGGAACATCTGCTGCACGTGAACTGGGGACGCGACCTTGCCGAACCGGAGGTCGCGGACATCCGCATCGCCGTCGACGGCGATCCCTGCCCTGGCAGCACGGAGGCGTCCGCCTGCGGCGGGCAGCTGTACCTTGTCCGCAGCACCGGGATCGGACAGGTGGCCAGACCGGGCAACCGGTACACCGTCCCGCTCGGCGTGTCCTGCATCGACAGGAACGGCAACTCTGTCGCGCTGGAAAGCACATCCTGCCTGCTCGGAATATCGGCGGCGGTAGCGGCCATTGCCGAGCAGCGCCAGGACCGGCACGGAATTTCCTGGCCGCACCCCATAGCACCGTTTTCCGTCAGCCTTGTGCCGGTCGGCATGCACCAGTCACGCGACGTGCACGATGCGGCCGGGCAGCTTTATGCTGAGCTCCTCGCCGCCGGCCTCGACGTCCTGTTCGACGACCGCGACGAACGGACGGGCGTGATGTTCGCCGACATGGATCTCATCGGCATCCCGCACCGGCTCGTGGTCAGTGCGCGCAGTCTGGACAGCGGAACCGTCGAATACCGGAACCGGCGCTCCGGAAGATCCTGCGATCTGCCGCTTGCCGAGGCTGCAGAATCACTACGCTCCCTGCTGGCAGCAAGCGCCTAATACCGGCAAACGTCCACTCAGGCAGACTGCTGGTTCTGGAATGCCGACTGCTCGATCGCCTCTATCGGTTTGCCGACTGCAAAACCCTGCGCAAAGTCGATACCCAGCCGGGCGACCACATCCAGCACCGCCGGATCCTCGATGAATTTGGCGGTTACGGTTATACCGAGATCATGGGCCATGGAAACGACCGATTTCACCAGCTGCCTGGCTTCGCTGTCACCGGCAAGCTGTTCCAGCAGTCCGGCCCCGAGCTTCAGCATGTGCGGCATGAGCTGCTGCAGACTGCGGAAGGGTGCCGTGCCGGCGCCAAAATCATCCATGATCAGCACATGGCCGGCGTCGCGGATCTCGCCGGCAATCCGGCGCGCATGGGCGAAATCCTCCAGCAGAATGTGTTCCGGGATCTCGAAGGCAAACCGGTGCGGATCAATCCCGGCCTGCGACACCATGGCGGCGACATGACTCATGAACCCGTCGTCCCTGATGGTTTTGCGCGACAGATTCACGGAAACCGTGACTCCGGGTTCCTGGCTGCCCACCGTAAGAAGCTTGTGCACGACCTTTCTGATCACCATGCGGTCTATGGGAACGCTGAGATCGAACTGTTCGGCGCTCTCCAGGAACATGCCGGGCGTGATGAGCAGTCCATCGCGGTCCTCCATGCGCAGCAACGCCTCGTAGCTGTGCGTGGCCCCGGTACGCAGATCAAGCAGCGGCTGGTAGAGAAGCGTGAACTGGTCGGTATCGAGGGCACGGCGTATGCGCTTTTCCCAGCTGGCGTGCTCATTGACACGCCTGACCTCGCTGGATGAGGCCGAATACATGCGCCAGCAGCTGCGGCCGCAGTTCTTCGCCTCGTACATCGCGGCATCGGCGAACATCAGCAGCTCGTTTGCGCTGGTCGTGTGCCCCGGCATCAATGCAATTCCAATGCTGGCAGAAATGCCCGACTTGTGCTCGCCATCGATCATCGGCCTGGCAGCGCCAAAAAGCCGCAGCAGCTTGTTGGCAACCTCGATGGCCGCGTCGCCGCCCGTCTCCGGCAGCAGCAGCGCAAACTCGTCCCCGCCCCAGCGCGCAAGATAGTCCGTGGCACGCAGGCTGCGCCGCAAAACCTCCGCCGCTGCCATCAGGTATCTGTCTCCGGCGGCATGTCCATAGGAATCGTTGATCGTCTTGAGCCGGTCGATGTCCACGAACATCACCGTAATCGACCGATGGTAGCGTTCAGCATGACGGACCCAGTGTTCCAGATCTTTCTGGAAGCGCCTGCGATTGAACAGACCCGTCAGGGCGTCGTGCTCGGCCATGTGAATGACCATTTCGTTTGCCCGGTGCGCATCTTCGAGCGCCCGGCGCAGAGACTCGGTCTTCTCGGAAACCTGCTGCTCAAGCCCCCGGGAAAAGCGCTGGATCCGGTCCTGGCGCACCCCGGCGAGCCGGGCAAACAGGCCGAGGAAAATCGGCGCGCTGTCAATCACATACAGCAGCGGACAGGATGCATGCGCCGCAGCGAGCATTCCGATGAACCCGCGGGCACCGGGAATCTGTCCGGTCAACCTGAGAAACACGATCGAGCCCACCGGAAAACACAGCCCGAACAGTGTCCCGAACAGCGTATATCTTGCCGATTCCGTATATTTTTTTTCTTTTTGCATGTTTCCATTTCTCCGCGTCGACGGTTCCCTGGCCACATACGCCCGGCACATTCCGCAACAACCCCGGTTCCTGGCCGGGCTTCATCACAGACGCAAATTCAGCGTTGTTGAATTCCTCTGCATTACACTCAGGTTTGCAGCAAAAGCCATGCCATCTCGACGCTATGCCGCGGCAAGACTGCTCCGCCAGAGCAACGCCCGGGGTTCCCGAAACCCCGTCCCGGGGACCCCGGACGGCTGTCAATGAGTGCGGCGGCGCACCGTCGTCACGTTCGGCAGCCGATCGATCTGCGCCAGGATCTGGCTGAGCGTCGCGATATTCGGAATCTCCACGGTGAGATTCATGTGGACGACATGCTGCTGCCTGTCGGCCACGGTACTGGCCGCCAAGACGCTGATATGCTGGTTCGCGAGCAGGGCGGTTACATCACGCAGCAGCCCGGGACGCTCGTAGGCAATGACTTCCACTTCCACCGGATAGGTGGCGCCACCCGACTCGCCCCACCCGACTTCGATGAGGCGCTCCCCATGTTCGTCGTGGTGGCGCAGGGCATTCGGGCAGTCGCTGCGGTGGACGGTGACGCCCTGACCGCGCGTGATGAAACCGACGATCGCATCGCCCGGAACCGGATTGCAGCAGCGGGCCATGCGGGTAAGCAGGTTGCCGACACCCTGTATCGTCACGCCCGCGTTCGGCGCATGTCCCGGCTGCGCACGGGCAAGGGGTACGGGCGCGGTTTCAGCTGCCGCTTTCGGCGGCGCCAGTTCCTGGATGGCTGCCGCGATCTGTGCCGCACGCACCTCGCCGCGTCCGATCGCGGCCAGGAAATCATCCACTTTGGCAAAGCGGAACTGGTGCATCAGTTTCTCGTAGTTCACGTCGCTCATCCCGAGGCGCTGGAACTCGCGCTCGAGTCCCGCCCGTCCGGCCGATACGCTGCTGTCATAGTTCTGCTGCCTGAACCAGGACTGCACCTTGGCGCGCGCTTTCGACGTGTACAGATAACCGAGGTGCGTGCTGAGCCAGTCGCGGCTCGGACCTCCCTCCTTGACGGTCAGCACCTCGACCCGCTCACCGGTCTCCAGCGCATGCGTGAGCGGCACGATACGCCCGTTCACCTTCGCGCCCCGGCATCGGTGACCGACATCGGTGTGGACATGATAGGCAAAGTCGAGCGGCGTCGCCCCGCGGGGGAGATCGATGATCTTGCCTTTGGGCGTAAACACGTACACGCGCTCGACGAACACTTCCGACTTGAACTGGTCGACGAATTCGCTCGCCTCAACAATCTCGTCCTTCCATTCGAGCAGCTGCCGCAGCCACGCGATCTTGCGGTCGAATGCCGTATCCGCCCGCGCATCTTCCTTGTAGCGCCAGTGCGCGGCCACCCCGAGTTCGGACAGCTGGTGCATCTCGCGGGTGCGCAACTGCACTTCCACGGTCTTGCCTTCCGGTCCGATCACCGCGGTATGAATGGACCGGTAGCTGTTTTCCTTCGGTGTGGCGATGTAATCGTCAAATTCTCCGGGGATGTACTGCCAGAGCGTGTGCACGATGCCGAGTGCCGCATAGCAGTCGCGCACCTCGGCCACCAGCACCCGCACCGCACGTACGTCAAAGATCTGCGCGAAGTCCTTGCCCTTGCGCTGCATCTTCCGCCAGATTCCGTATATGTGTTTGGGCCGTCCGGTGACTTCGGCGTCGATGCCATTGCGCCGCAGCTCGCTGCCCAGGATGTCGATAAACCGCTCTATGTACTGCTCGCGGTCGACGCGCCGCTCGGCCAGGAAGCCGGCGATCTGGCGATAGGCCTGCGGCTCCAGGTAGCGGAATGCCAGATCCTCGAGCTCCCACTTGAGCTGCCAGATACCGAGACGGTTGGCGAGCGGCGCAAAGATGTCCATGGTCTCACGCGCGATGCGCCGGCGGGCTTCTTCCGGCAGCGGACCGAGCATGCGCATGCGGTGCAGGCGGCCGGCAAGCGTGATGAGCACCACGCTGATGTCCTCCGCCATCGCCAGCAACATCTTGCGCAGGCTTTCGGCCTGCGCGTGCTCCCGTCTGCGCTGGTCGGACGGCTCGCGGCTGTCCTGGATCATGCCCATCCGGGTAACCCCGTCGACGAGCAGCGATACCCGTTCGCCGAATTCCTGCCGGATGAGGTCACGCACCGACGCCGCTGCCGGAGTAGCGTGATACAGGATTGCGGCCGCAATCGTCTCGTGATCGAGGCGCAGTTCGGCCAGGATGCGGGCTACTGCCAGAGCGTCGCGGAAACCCGCCGGTCCGGCGGCCGGTTCGCCAACGCCGGGGTCTGGCCCGGCAAACAGGGCCGCCCGGCGGATGAACGCGCACTCCTGCGGGCGGTACTCCCGACCCAGACTGGCAAGCCAGTCTTCGAGCTCAGGCGAGTCCTCGCCCCCGCTGCCGGAATGCCTGCTGCTTACTTTCACCATAATGCCAGGGTCCCCGCCGTTGCTGATCCTTCTGATGATGGGGTCGCCGCAGCCAGCGTCAACCCTGTTTGGCCTGCGTCCCCCCGCCATTGTCCTGTTCCGGCCGCCGGCCGCACCGCGGTACTTGCCCGGCGGAGGGCTGATTTGCCCCCCAGGCGCCAACCCGGACGCTCTCCGGCGCGATCCAACGATAGCGTTACCAATTTAGACTGAATATAATTCAAGCCTGATCCTGCCTGATTGCCGGCCAGATACCGCGCCATCGGAACAGGAGGAGGAGAGAAGGGCCGGGACCGGCGTATTGCCGCGGCCCGCGGCGCAGGTCGCGGCGGCGGTCCCGACCCCGCAAACAGAACGGCTCGCGCAGCAGCACCGGGCATTCCGGGCACTGCCGGTGCGCGGACGCACCGGTAGCGGCAGCCGACATGGCGCCCGCCGAACACAATGGGCAACACCACTTCAGTCAGGAGCATAGAAAGCATGTACAAACGTAGCGTATGCAGCATCGTATTCTGCGGTTTTTTGCTCGCCGCACCCGGGGTGGCACTGGCCGTGGGCAATCCAGTTGCCGGCAAGGCTCTTGCTTTCACCTGCTCCGGCTGCCATGCAGTGCGCGGCTACCGGTATCTGTATCCGTCGAACCGGGTCCCCAAACTCGGCGGCCAGCATGCTGCCTACATCGTCAACGCCCTCAAGGAGTACAAATCCGGAGCGCGCCCCAACCCGACAATGCATGCCAACGCCGCGACTCTGACGACCCAGCAGATGGAGGACATCGCTGCATTTTTCTCCAGCCAGAAGGGCCAGTCCGGCAACTAACCCGCCCGAGAGGACCAGTAACGTGATCAAGACAGTACTCGCCATAACCGCATCGGGCCTGTTCGCCCTCACCTCTGTCAACGTACAGGCTGCCGGCAATGCCGCAGCCGGAAAAGTGAAGTCCAAGGTGTGCCAGAGCTGCCACGGGGTTGACGGCAACAGCAGCAATCCCGATTTCCCCCGCCTCGCCGGCCAGTTTCCGGACTATATCGTCCATGCGCTCAAGCAGTACAAATCCGGCGCACGCAAGAATGCCATCATGAACACGTTTGCGTCGACCCTGTCGACCCGGGACATGGAGGATATTGCCGCCTACTTCTCCAGCCAGAAGGGCCTGCACGTACTGCGCTACAACATGCCGAAGTAGGCGGGGCGCCCGACGGCCGGACCGGGCAAGCCTGCCCGCTTTGGCGGCATGAACCGCGGGACGGGGTAACCCCGTCCCCGCGCATCCCGTGCTGGCCGGGCCGCCCCAGACACGCATAACCACCCTGCCGACTTGAACCGGGGCGCCTCAGCCCTTATTGTCCGGGTACATCCGCATCATTCCTCACGACGCTGGACGAACCGGAACCACCCGATGAAATACAAAGACTATTACAAGATCATGGGTGTCGCGCGTGAGGCCGGCGCCGATGAGATCAAGCGCGCCTACCGCAAACTCGCCCGCAAGTACCACCCCGACGTCAGCAAGGAGCCGCGGGCGGAGGAACAGTTCAAGGAACTGGGTGAAGCCTACGAAGTACTGCGTGACCCGGAGAAACGCGCCGCCTACGATCACCTCGGTTCGGCGTGGCGGCCGGACCAGGAATTCACGCCGCCGCCGGACTGGGGAAACAGCCGATCCGGGTCCGCGGACACCGGTACCGGCTACGCCGCCGACCATCAATTCAGCGATTTTTTCGAGACGCTTTTTGGCCATGCGTTCCATGGCGGAACCGGCACATCCGGCATGCGCATGCGCGGCCAGGACCAGCATGCCCGGATCACGGTCAGCCTTGATGAGGCCTACCGCGGCGCGGCACGCGTCGTGCAGCTGGGGGTGCAGGAACGGGATGCCCGGGGCGGCATGTCACCGCGCAGCCGCACGCTCCAGATCCAGATTCCCGCCGGCATTATCCAGGGACAGCAGATCCGCCTGGCCGGACAGGGGGCGCCGGGAACCGGAGGAGCCCCGTCCGGGGACCTCTATCTCGAGGTGGAATTCGAGCCGCATCCGCTATTCCACCCGGAGGGCCACGACATCCATCTGACTGTGCCCATCACTCCGTGGGAAGCAGCACTCGGCACCCAGCTGACAGTGCCGACACTCGGCGGCAAAGTCGAGATGAAGGTGCCTGCCGGTTCGCAGTCCGGGCAGCGGCTGCGGCTCAAGGGCCGGGGTCTCGGCGGGAAGACTGCCGGCGACCAGTACATCGTGCTGCAGATCATGACACCACCTGCCGGCACTGCGGCCGCGCGGGAGTTCTATGAGCGGATGAGCCGGGAGTTTCCCTTCAATCCGCGCAGCCACATGGGGGTGTAGCATGTCGGAGAAGACCACAGTGGTCCGGGCCGTCGTGCTTGACGAAGACATGACGATCGGAGCCGGCCAGCTTTGCGAGTCGCTCGGCCTTGACCTGTCCGAGCTCGTTGCCTGCGTACAGGAAGGTTTCGTGGAACCGTTCGGCGACAGCCCCGACACCTGGAGTTTTCCGGGTCCGGCGCTGAAACGCCTGCATACCCTGTTGCGGCTGAGGCGCGGGCTCGATATCGATCTCGCGGGGGCCGTGCTCGCCGTCGAGCTGCTCGAAGACATCACCCATCTGCGCGAGCGGGTACGCGCGCTTGAGGAGCTGCTGCGTGGCGCGCCGTAGGAATCCGGCCTCATCGGGTCCGGGACCCGGACGGGCACGGATGCGCTGGAACCGGCCGGACCGGACACCGCCGTGGCAGGCTTGTTCCAGGATGGCACTGAGGTCCGCCGGAGGAGGCCGTCCTGCCTCCGGTTCCGGTCAATAGAACCGGCCCCGCTGCACCCGGTTCGACGCGCATCCCGCCAACCGGCTATGCTTTCTCGCAACGGCAGCATTCACCTCTGCGAGGGAAGATGTTCGAGTTCCGGACGACAAGACGGTTTTCCGCATTCGGAGTAGTCCTGGCAGCGCTTATCTGGTCTGCTCCGGCGCCCGGCGCCGGAAAACCCCCGGCAGTCGACCCCGCGCTGCGGGCGCTGCTCAGGAAAGCGGTGAATGATCCCCGCAGCTTCCGCGACCGCTATTCCGCCGAGGTCTGGCTTCTCGACATGTCGCAGCGGCTGCGATCGCGGATTCCGAATGATGCGTTCCGCATGCGGCTGCTCGAGGACGTACACGCCGAGGCCGTGCACGCGGGCCTCAAGCCGGAACTGGTCCTGGCCGTGATCCAGGTGGAAAGCGGCTTCCACCGTTTCGCCATTTCTTCGACCGGTGCCCGTGGCCTCATGCAGGTCATGCCGTTCTGGCTGAAGGAGATCGGCAAGCCGGGTGACGACCTGTTCCGCATCCGGACCAACCTGCGCTACGGATGCACCATCCTCAAGTACTATCTCGACGTGGCGCATGGCAACCTGAGCCACGCCCTCGCCCTCTACAACGGCAGCCCGGGTCATGACCGGTATGTCGCACAGGTCTATCAGGCATTCCAGACGCACTGGTTTCCCCAGTGAGCGGCCGTCAGTACTGGATGTTGAAGCCGGTAAACCGCCCGGGTGGCGCCGCAAAGCGCTCGACCGCCGATACCCGGGCTCCGGGCGGTCCCTGCCACAGCCACTCTTCGAGCAGCCTGAGCTGCTGATCGCTGCCGCAGGCCAGCACCTCCACCGTCCCGTCTTGCCGGTTCCGGACCCAGCCCTCCAGCCCGAGTTTCCGCCCCTCGTGACAGGTGGAGGCACGGAAAGACACTCCCTGGACCCGGCCCGACACGACGAATCGAACGCTGGCGGACAATCCCATTCCTGATTACCCGGAATGCTCAGCCAGCGTGACTGGCCGGTAAGGCAAGGGCTGGGTTCTGGCCGCAACAGACACAAATCGGGGAAGGAGGTCCTCCAGTGAAAAGTCCTCCCCGTAATGCGAAGGAACCTGTGCACGAGGGTCGGATCGGTCCGGGAGAAAGGTCCTTAGGGATTGGGCCAAATCGCTCGTCTCCTGCCGGAAGATGACCGGGTCCACAAAACCCTCACGGGGCCACCGCCACGGAGTCAGGGTATGTCCCGGTTGGGGCAGAGAACCCTGTGCTGGTCAGGGGCCCCGTGCTGGGATTGTAGCTGTAGCGCGTCAGCGTGTCGGAACCCGCGTTCGCAACGAAGGCCAGAAGAATCTTCTGCTTCAGAAGCCAGGCAGCGTGATGGGACACCCCCAGCTGGCGCTTGAGTTCCAACGCCGACATCGCGTTCCGGCTCGTGGTCAGGAGGCAGGTCGCCAGAAACCAGGGGAGAAACTTCGTCCCCGCGCAGATCATCCCGGCGCTGAACGAGGTCTGGTGGCAGCAGGCAGGGCATTGATACCTTCCGACCGACACCAGGCAGAAGCGGTCAGGGTCACAGGCCGGACAACGCAAGCCCTGGGGCCAGCGATGGCGAAACACGGTCTTCCGGCATTGCGCCCCGGTCCCGGACTGTTTTTGAAAGTCCGGGAAACTCAACCCTTCCTGACATTGAGCCCGATTCTTGGCCATGATCCCATCCGGGATGGAAGTCCTGATCAATGCCGGATAATACGCTATCACAAGAAGGGCTAACGTTCATGGGTAATCAGGATCCCGTTTCTGCTTCCTCCGGCAGCGGGTTCTCGTGTCGGGCCGCGCGCCGCGCTGGCTGCGCTTGCGGACCTGGCAGCGCGTGGCTGCGATATAATGCCGCTGCCGCGGCTGCCGGGACAACCCGTCCCGCCGCCCTTGCAGCCTTCGCCATCCAGGAGCCCCTATGACCGCATCCGTCCGCATGGAACAAGACAGCCTCGGCGAGTTTCCGGTACCCGCCGACGCCTGGTATGGCATCCAGACGGCACGCGCCGTGAAGAACTTCCCGGTTTCCGGCCGTCTTCCCGACCGCGACTTCATCATCGCCCACGCGCGCATCAAGGCCGCCGCTGCACGCGCAAATCTCGCCGCCGGCTGGCTGGATGCACGCAGCGCCGGCGCCATCGAGCAGGCGGCCACGGCGATCATCGACGGAAAATACCACGACCAGTTTGTGGTGGACCGGTTCCAGGCCGGCGCCGGCACCAGTCACAACATGAACACCAACGAGGTCATCGCCAACCTGGCCAACGTGGCGCTCGAAGGAAAGAAAGGCGAATACCGCCCGGTAAATCCCAATGACCACGTCAACATGGGACAGAGCACGAACGACACCATTCCGGCCGCCATCCGCCTTGCCGCACTGGCCAAGCTGCCACGCCTGCTCGCGGCCTCCGACGCGATGGCCACCGCCTTCGAACAGATCGGTGAACGCGAAGCGCACACGGTCAAGAGCGGGCGCACCCACCTCCAGGACGCGGTGCCGACCACGATCGGCCGGGAGTTTCGCGCCTACGGCTGGACACTGCGCCGCTGTGCCGCTGCACTGGAAGCCACACACCCGCTGCTGTGCGAGACCGGACTTGGCGGCTCGGCCGTCGGCACCGGCCTCAACACGAGCCCCGGCTATGCCGTGCGGGTTGCCCGGGAGCTTGCCGGTCTCACCGGGGAACCGGTCCGGCCAGCCGCCGACCTGAGCGCCCAGATGCAATCGATGTCGGATCTGATGCAGCTGTCGGGTGCGGTCCGCGCGCTTGCGCTCGAACTCACCCGCATCAGCAACGACCTGCGCCTGCTGGCTTCCGGACCGCGCACCGGATTCGCCGAGATCCTGCTGCCGCCGGTGCAGCCCGGATCAAGCATCATGCCGGGGAAGGTAAACCCGGTGATGTTCGAGATGCTGAACCAGGTCTGCTACCAGGTCATCGGACAGGATACGGCAGTCGCGCTCATGGTTCAGGCCGGGCAGCTGGAACTGAACGTGATGATGCCGGCGCTGGGTTCGGCGCTGTTCGATGCCATGGACTGGCTGACCAATGCCATGACAGCTGCCACCGACAAGAACCTGCGGGGGCTGACCGTCGACCGCGCCCGCTGCCGCGGGTACGCGCACGCCAGCGTCGGGCTTGCCACCCTGCTCAACACCGCGATCGGCTACGCGGCGGCCGCCGAAGTCGCCAAGGAATCGCAGCGCAGCGGTCGCCCCGTACGCGACATCGTCGCCGAGCGTGGACTCATGGACGCCGACCGCTTCGAACTGCTCGTGGAAGAAGCGGCCCTGCGCGGCAACATAGACAAGCCATGACCGCGGCGGGCGACCGCGCGGCGGCATACCGCGGCCGGTTCGCACCCTCCCCCACGGGGCCGCTGCATTTCGGATCGCTGGTGGCGGCAACCGCAAGTTTCCTTCAGGCCCGTTCGCGCGGGGGCGAATGGTTTGTACGCATCGAGGATCTCGACGGGCCGCGCACCGCGGCCGGTGCCGCCGACGACATCCTGCGAACGCTGGAAGAATTCGGATTCACGTGGGACGGCAAGGTGACCTGCCAGAGCCGGAATGGCGCGGCCTATGCCGATGCGCTTGCCCGCCTGGACGCCCGCGGTGCCCTCTACCACTGCGGCTGCACGCGCCGCGAAATCGCCGATTCCAGTGCACGCGGCGTGGATGGCCCGGTCTATCCCGGCACCTGCCGCGACGCCGGGCGCCGCCAGGGCGCACTGCGGGTGCGTACCGGCGGCGAGGCAATCATGTTCCACGATCTGGTGCAGGGCGAGGTCCGCTGCGACCTGGCGCGCGAAATCGGAGATTTCATCGTCAGCCGCGCCGATGGCCTGTACGCCTACCAGCTTGCCGTAACGGTCGATGATGCAGCGCAGGGAATCACGGAGGTGGTGCGCGGTGCTGATCTGCTGTTATCCGCGCCGCGCCAGATCCATCTGCAGAAGCTTCTCGACCTGCCGTCCCCCGCCTACGCCCATCTTCCTGTCGCCCTGGATGCCGACGGCCAGAAGCTGTCCAAACAGACCGGCGCTGCACCGGTCGGAGGCCGGGATCCGGTCCCGCTCCTGATCGCGGCGCTGCGCTTCCTCGGCCAGCAGCCGCCGGAAACCCTGCGCGACGCCGGTCTCGATGAGGTCTGGCGCTGGGCGCACGGACACTGGCATCTGCGGCAGGTTCCACGTCAGGCACTGCCGGTCAGCCGGCACACCACCGGCTGACGGCCGCCATCAGGCCAGATCGAACAACAGCACCTCGGCCTCACCGGTCGAATCCAGGACCAGCTCACGTTCACCGGTAACCTCCGCCCCGTCGCCGGCGGAAAGCGGCTCGCCGCCGGCACGTACCGAACCACGCACCACCTGCAGGTAGGCACGGCGGCCAGGCGCCAGGGAATGGCGCACCGAATCACCGTCATGCAGTCGCGCCGCATACAGCGCGACATCCTGGTGGACGAGCAGCGAATTGTCCCGTCCGTCGCCGGACGCCACCAGGCACAGCCGGTGGTCTAGCTCCTGCGGCGGAAAGTGCCGCTGTTCATAGGAAGGCGGCAACCCGTTCTCGCGCGGCAAGATCCAGATCTGCAGAAAGTGCACGGGCACATCGGCCGACGGATTGAATTCGCTGTGACGCACACCGGTCCCGGCACTCATGCGCTGCACGTCGCCCGCGTGGATCACGGTACCATTGCCCATGCTGTCGCGGTGCTCGAGGGCGCCTGCGACCGGGTAGCTAATAATCTCCATGTCGCGGTGCCCGTGGGTGGGAAAACCGGCTGAAGGCTGCACGCGGTCCTCATTGATCACCCGCAGATGGCCGAACCCCATATGCGTCGGATCATGGTAATCGGCGAAGGAAAAAGTATGGTAGCTGTCGAGCCATTCGTGCCGGGAATGGCCACGTGTCTGCCCACTGCGAATCTTGATCATGGAACACCTCCACGATGCCGCTGCCATCGTACTGCCCTGCCGTGCAGCCCCGGGCTGGCTTCCTGCCGTGAGCGGCCGGATGCGGCGGGTGCCTGCACGCGCAACCCGCGCGATACATTACCACCACCCTGGCGGACCGTGTACCGCGCCCTGCGTACCGCACTTGCGCGCGGATAACGCCCCGCATATCGTGTAGGTCCCTGCAATCCATTATGACGGGAGGATTTCATGGCTTCAGACACATCGGCTTGCGCGAATCCGGCACCACTCGGTCTCGTCGGGTTCGGACTCACCACGGTGATTCTCAGTCTGGTCAATGCGGGCGTGCTTCCGTCCGGCGGAGAACAGGTGGTCCTCCCCCTGGCGCTGGCGTATGGCGGGCTGATACAGATGATTGCAGGCATACTGGAATTCCGCACCGGCAACACCTTCGGCACCGTAGCATTTCTCAGCTATGGTGCGTTCTGGTGGTGGTTCGCGCTGCTGGTCCTGCTGGGCAGCCACGGTGTGCTGGATCTGTCTCAGGCCGGAACCACGATCGGCGCAACGCTGATCGCCTGGGGAGTATTCACGCTGTACATGTGGATAGCCACCTTCCGGCTGAGCCGCGCGCTGTGGTGGATCTTTCTCACGCTGTGGATCACGTTTTTCCTGCTGGGTTTCGGCACCCTGCTCGGCCGCAGCGGACTGGGGATCGCCGGAGGCTGGGTCGGCCTGGTCTGCGGGCTGCTCGCCATGTACACAAGCTTTGCGCTGGTGACGAATGCCACGTTCGGCAGGACAGTGATCCCGGTCGGCGCTCCCCGCAGCTGAGGCGGGCCCGGGGTCTTTTTGCCGCAGCGCCGCCGTCCCGGACGCTGCCGCAGGACACCCCATAGCGTGCGGTCCGCCCACAGGGCGGGCCGCACCCCGGCGGCGCCGGTGCGGACGACAGCCGCGTTCCGTGAGGGAAACGGCTGCCCGGACCGCACTTCCATTGCCCGGCTCCGGACACCAGCCAGATAATGTATTTTGCCGCGCCGGTCACGGGGAACGGATCCGCGCAGACAGAACAGCGAGAGGAAAGATCATGTCAAACGAGAAGGTATATGACGTCCCTGCCGCATTGGCCGGCACTGCCCACATTTCCGCGCAGAAGTACCAGGAGATGTATGCGCGCTCCGTCGCGGATCCGGACGGTTTCTGGGCCGAGCAGGCAAAGACGTTCCTCTCCTGGTCCCGTCCCTGGAGCCGCGTCAGTGACTGGGATTTCCGCAAGATCTTCATCCGCTGGTTCATCGATGGCAGGCTCAATGCCTGCTACAACTGCGTAGACCGCCATCTCGAAAAGCACGCGGATCAGGTTGCGATCATCTGGGAAGGTGACGATCCCGCGACAGACCGCCGGATCACCTACCGCGAGCTGCACGCACAGGTATGCCGCATGGCCAACGTGCTGAAGAGCCGCGGCGTGAAGAAGGGCGACCGCGTCTGCATCTACATGCCGATGATCCCGGAGGCGGCATATGCCATGCTGGCCTGTGCCCGCATCGGCGCGGTGCATTCCGTAGTATTCGGCGGGTTCTCGCCGGAATCCCTGAAGGACCGCATTCTCGACTCCGACTGCCATATCGTGATCACCGCGGACGAAGGAGTGCGCGGCGGCAAGAAGATCCCGCTCAAGCACAACACCGACAAGGCCGTTGCGGCCTGCCCGGGCGTGCATACCGTGGTGGTCGTCAAGCACAGCCACGGACCGGTGACCTGGCATGCGAACCGCGACATCTGGTATCACGAGGCGATGGCTGGAGCCGCCGAACACTGTCCGGTCGAGGAAATGGACGCCGAGGATCCGCTGTTCATCCTGTACACTTCCGGTTCCACCGGCAAGCCCAAGGGAGTGCTGCACACGACCGGCGGATATCTGCTGTATGCGGCCATCACACACAAGTACGTGTTCGACTATCACGAGGGCGACATCTACTGGTGCACGGCGGACGTCGGCTGGGTAACCGGCCACTCCTACATCCTGTACGGGCCGCTTGCGAACCGGGCGACGACCCTCATGTTCGAGGGCATCCCGACCTACCCGACCGCATCCCGCTTCTGGGAAGTTATCGACAAACACAAGGTCAACATCTTCTATACGGCGCCCACGGCAATCCGCGCACTGATGCGCGAGGGCAATGGACCGGTCACGCGCACGCGGCGCAGCAGCCTGCGTCTGCTCGGATCCGTCGGCGAGCCCATCAATCCCGAGGCGTGGGAGTGGTACTACCAGGTGGTCGGTGACTCGCGCTGTCCGGTCGTTGATACCTGGTGGCAGACCGAGACCGGCGGCATTCTGATTACTCCGCTGCCCGGGGCAACCCGCCTCAAGCCGGGGTCGGCAACCCTTCCATTCTTCGGAATCGTTCCGGCACTGGTCGATGCCGAAGGCAAGCTTGTGGAAGGGCCCGGCAGCGGAAACCTGGTGATCACCCGTTCATGGCCGGGCCAGATGCGCACGGTGTACGGCGACCACCAGCGGTTTGTGGACACGTATTTCAGGAACTACCCCGGCATGTATTTCTCCGGCGACGGTGCACGCCGCGATACCGATGGCTATTACTGGGTCACCGGACGCGTCGATGACGTGATCAACGTTTCCGGACACCGCCTCGGCACCGCCGAGATCGAAAGCGCGCTCGTACTGCACCAGTCCGTCGCGGAAGCAGCGGTCGTGGGCTATCCGCATGATATCAAGGGCCAGGGCATCTATGCCTTCGTCACCCCGATGGCGGGCACGGAACCAGACGAACGACTGCGCCAGGAACTCATCGCCCAGGTGCGCAACGAGATCGGCGCCATCGCCACACCCGACGTCATCCAGTGGGCACCCGGACTGCCGAAGACGCGATCCGGCAAGATCATGCGCCGCATCCTGCGCAAGATCGCGGCGAATGAAACCGACTCCCTGGGCGATACGACAACACTCGCCGATCCAGGGGTGGTTGACGATCTCATCCACAACCGCGCCAACCGCTGACCGGTCGTTAGACAGCATCTAGGCAGAAAAGTGGGAAATCAGACACATATCTGGCGTCATCCACGGATCATGGTGGGCATCATGCGCATCAAGTGCCCCGAAATCCGGCGCGCCCCTGCTCCAGTCCGGGTTGTCGGACAATCCTGGCAAGCCGCCCGGGAGCGGGCTTGCTCCGGAAGGTGGAGCCCGCGGGTCACCCGGGCTTGCGGTCGGGCTGGCTGCGGCCCGTGCACGCACGCGTCAACGATGCGGGATCTGTCCGGAAACGCCGCGGCAGCACCGGCAGAAAACTTCTATAATCAACAATAAATATTCCGGAAATCCAGAAACTCTGGAACCGGACTTCGGAAATCACTTCATGTCTGCGATGGCTCTACAGCTCTCCCTGCCGCCGATGGTCGGCCAGACGGCGCCCGATGTGGATGTTGCGGCAACCGAACGCTGGCTTGCCAACCTTCCCGTCCTGAATGTGTCCGAAACCAGCCATCAGCTGTTTATGACGCTCAGCACGCTCAATCGGCGACCATTGGACAGCACGGTTCTATTTCGGATTCTGGAGCTCTACCGTCGCCCCATCGAGGTCGTCAGCGCAGAACAGCAGAAACGGTATCTCGGACTCCCGGTGCCGCTGCCCATGGATCGCAGGCCGGCAGCAGACCGCACCCTGCAGTTTCAGGTCGAGCTTGCCTATGGCTACAAGCGCGTCGTCCTGGGTCTGAGCGAACACCCGATTCTCACGCCCGAAGCCCGCTCGGCACTGGCACAGGCCGTACAGCGTGCCATCCGCTGCCTGACGAAGACACTTTTGCGCTCGTATGAAGTGTATGCGGCGGGCCCGGAGGGAACCTGGCGTGAAATACACCAGCTTTACCAGTTCGCCGAAGCCGAAGCCGTCACGGAATTGCCGGTCGCCGACAACCTCAACGCCGCGGTAGTGCCCAGCGGTGTCGCCCACGCCTACAAGCAGGCGCTACTGCTCGGATTCAGCGATCCGTTCCATATGCCCGCGCAGCTGCTGCAGAAGATCGACAGCTACCTCGACGCCTATGCACCGCTGGCACAGCTCACGCTGTTCGCGGATGCGCTCAAGCCGGAATGCGAGTTCCTGGTGGACCTGGAGCAGGATCGCGCCGGAGTGGCCGGTGGCGGCAATGCCGACATCACCCCTCAGCGCCGTTACCGTCTTCTGGCCACGGTCGCGCTCGCGCGCACCCTGCACCAGCACATTACGACGCTGCGGACCGGAGCGGTGCCCGACGACGCGCTGGGCCGGAATTTCTACAGCAACCGCGGGCAGGAACTCCTGGCGCGCCTGATCACTGCATGGGGCGTCAACCCCAAACGGCTCTTTTCGCGCGCACCGAAAACCGGCACCAGAGTGGAAATCGCCCGCGGCATCACGCACATCAGCCGCTGCTTGGGTAACGGATCGACCTTCGTGCCGAGCACAAGCGATGTCGGACCGCAGCCGGCACGCTCGAAAATCAGCGGCCAGCAGAAGGAATCCGGCATTTACATGGACAGGACAGGCGGCTCCGGAGAGTCCTGGGAACTGCTGGACGAAGGCGCCGGCGGATTCTCGTTCGGCACTTCGCGCGCAGCCGACCGACCGCTACAGGTGGGCGATCTGATCGCGGTGCGTCTCGGCGGTGAGCAGACGGCCTGGACCATCGCGGTCGTACGCTGGGCACGCAGCTCAACGCCGGACCGCATCGAATTTGGTGCCGAGCGCCTCGCCCCGGCTGCCGAAGCAGTGGCGGTGGTAGCCAGCGATTCGCCCGGGGGTGAATTCATGACGGCGCTGCGGCTCCCGGAAATCAGGACTCTGCGGCGGCCCCATACTCTGGTCACACCCTGCGGCCTGTTCAGGCCGCAACGCATCCTGATCCTGGACGATGGCTACCGCAGCCGCCCGGTGCGGGCAACCCGGCTCCTGAACCTGAGCAGCTCGTTTGAACAGTTTGAGTTCGCATCCCCGGACTGAGGGGCGCGCTCTACGGGGGGTACACCCTACAGACGCCGGGCAGGCAGAAAGCCGGCGAAAATGCTTTCTGCCTGCCGCGACGGATTGAAGCGTTTACCGGTGGCGGTTAATTGCCGGAGAGGTAGGCGCGGTCCGCGGATCCTTCCACACCCAGCTTCCAGGCGCCACGAGTCTTCGCGTAGTGCATGGCATGGTCTACTTCCCCGCTGGATGCATTACGCTCGATGGTGAACGTCTGGCCAGGGAAAATCAGGTCAGGACCACGCGTGATCTCGGCACTGTTGGCCTTGTAGATAAGCGGCCACTCGTACGGATTGCCGTAGATCTGGCTCTGTCCGGCAATCGTCCACAGGCAGTCTCCGCGATTCACCTGATAGCTCGTAACCATGCCCGAAGACGCGGGGGCGGCCGGAGCCGGCGCTGCCGAGGACTCGGCCGGTGCGGCCGCTGGTGCCGGGGTCTGCGCCGGAGGGGCCGTCTCCTGCTTCGGCGTCGTTGCGCACGCACCCAGGACTACAGCCATCGCCACAAACAGAGAGGCCTTCATGCCTCCCGCCAGCTTGTTGCTCATTTTTGTGAGTCTCCGAAACAGGTTGATTGTTCTTGCTAAATAAATCTAGTCAGGGAGTGGGTCCCTAAAAAAGTTAGCATTCCGCTTGCTGTAATGTCAAGAAGATACTGTTTAGAATGCATTCTTGCTGTACGATCGGCCAGGAAAATCCCGGCTGCTCCCGCCATGAACGGTTCTGGACTATGTCTGACTGCGGGCGGTGCCGGGTGTGTCCCAGGCCCGATACGGCTGCCGGACCGGTCGCCGCCTCAAGAGGACACATCGATGGACGACGTGCTTGTACTCTACTACAGCCGCCACGGGGCGGTGGCAGAAATGGCAAACCTGGTCGCTCGCGGCATCGGCAAAGTCGACGGCATGCAGGCGCGCATCCGGACTGTCCCTCCGGTCGCGCCGGCTTACGATCCTTCCGCCCGCAGCATTCCGGATTCCGGTGCGCCCTACGCCACACTCGATGACCTGCGTGAATGCTGCGGTCTTGCGCTCGGCAGTCCGACCCGCTTCGGCAACATGGCCGCGCCGATGAAGCATTTCATCGATTCCACCGGACCGCTGTGGCTGTCCGCAACGCTGTCCGGAAAACCGGCCGCGGTGTTCACCTCGACCGCGACCCAGCATGGCGGGCAGGAATCCACGCTGCTATCGATGATGGTGCCGCTCATGCACCATGGCATGCTGATCGTGGGACTGCCCTACAGCGAGGAAGCGCTGGGCAGCACAACCACCGGCGGTACTCCTTACGGCGCGAGTCACGTTGCCGGACCCGGAAACGACCGGCCGCTCTCCGCCGAGGAACGGGATCTTTGCCAGTCACTCGGCACACGTCTGGCGACGGTCGCCGGGAAGCTTGCCCGCCATGAACGCAGGCACTGAACCGCAGGTGTCCCTCTCACGGCACACACACAGGCTGTACCTGCTGTGCGTCGTGAGCTATATCGCGCTCATCTTCCTCACGGTACTGTGGGAAGGCTGGCTTGCGCCCGCCGCCGGCGTGCCGCCCGAGATGTGGCTCGTCATCAAATCGGTGCCGCTGCTGCTGCCGCTGTTCGGCCTGCTGCATGGCAAGCCATACACGTACGCATGGGCGAGCCTGCTCGTGCTGCTCTACCTCACGGAAGGCATCGTACTGAGCTATACCTTCCGCGCCCAGCCGCTTTCCTTCCACGACACCTTCGGCTGCGCGCTGGCCGAGACCGTGCTGTCGGCTGTGTTCATCGTGAGCGCGCCGTTCTATGCCCGGTTCCGTGCGGCCGAACTTCGTGCCGGCTAGCACATCCTGCACGCGGCACCCGGCCTAGAGTCCATCCTCATCCTGCAGCAGGCGCAGGAACGGGATGGTCAGACGGCGCTGGGCAGCAAGAGACTTGCGGTCAATGCGGTCGAGCAGGCGGAACAGCGCGTGCGTATCACGCGGATAGCGCGATAGCACGTAGCGCGCCACCTCCTCGCCCATCTCCAGGCCACGGCTGCGTGCGCGCAGCCGCAGCGCGGCGAGCTTCTCGTCATCACCGAGCGGCAGAAGCCGGAACACCAGTCCCGCACCCAGGCGTGTTGCGAGATCCGGCAGCAGTGCCGCAGGCTGTGCCGGTCCGCTGGACGCTGCTGCCAGCAGCAGCCCTCCGGCCACGCGCTTGCGTTCATAGAGATGCAACAGCGCCGTCTCCCAGTCGCGATTGCCGCCGGCAAGATGAAGATCATCGAGACACACGAGCGGGCAGGAATCCAGGCCCTCGAGGATGCAGGGTGCAACCGTGGTTCCCGGCCGCAGCGAAACATAGGCCGGCGCAAGACCCGCGTCATGGAACTCGCGTGCCGCGGCCTCCATCAGATGGGTCTTGCCACAGCCCGCCCCGCCCCAGAGGAAAATCTGCTCGAATGGAGCACCGTGCGGCCGGGCCGTCACGCGCCGCACCGCCGCCCGGATGTGCGCCAGGGCTTCACGGTTCGGCCGATCATGGAAATTGTCGAACGACGAACCATCCCGCAGCCGCACATCGAGTGCGAGCTGCGTGCCGGCATGCGGGCTCCTGCTCACTGCTGTCCCGCCGGGTCGGTTCCGCTGCTCGCGCGCACGTACCGCCAGATGACCGAGAGCACCGCCGCCCCCGGCAGCGCGAGCAGCACGCCCATGAAGCCGAACAGGCGCCCCCCCGCCATGATTGCGAAGATCACCGCAACCGGATGCAGACCGATGCGCCCTCCGACCAGATAGGGCGTGAGCACCATGCTTTCGAGGGTCTGGCCGATACCGAAGACCAGACCCACCCATACCAGCACCGAGGCATCCTGGAACTGCAGCCAGGCAGCAATGCCGGCGGTCACCAGTCCGGTGATGAACCCGAGGTAGGGAACGAAACTCGCGATGCCGGCCAGCAGGCCGATCGGCAGCGCGAGACCGACGCCAACGATCCACAGCCCGGTTGAATAGATGAGCGCCAGCACCAGCATGACCGAAAGCTGGCCGCGCAGCAGCGCGGCCAGGATGCTGTCGGTCTCACGTGCAATGCGGACGGCCGCGCCACGGCTTGCCTGGGGTATCAGCTGCGGCGTACGCGCGAGAATGAGGTTCCAGTCCCGCAGCAGATAGAAAGTCACGACCGGAACCAGCACCAGGTCGAGCAACCAGATGGCCAGATGCGCCCCGGACCGGCTGACGTAGTTCAGAAACGGTCCTGCCGCGCTGCCCAGGCCACCCAGATGCTGCAGCAGGGCATGGTTGAGGGTTTTCATGTCCAGCTGTACCGTCCCGCCCGTGATCCGCTGCAGCCAGGGCAGCCACCGCTGCTGGATCACGACCAGATAGCCTGGCGCCCGCGCAATGAATGCCGCCATCTGGATCTGGAATTCGGGGATCAGTCCGGCGACCAGGCCGAACAGGACCAGGACGAACAGCGCAAATACCAGCACCACCCCCAGCGTGCGCGGAATGCGCCAGCGCTCGAAGCGGTTCACCAGCGGGCTTGCGACATAAGCGAGCAGCGCCGAAAGCAGAAACGGCGTGAGCACCGACCCCAGCAGATGCAGCAGCAGTCCGGCGGCAACCGCCGCCGCCGTCCACCACAGCCACGGGCGCCAGATGTCCTTCACTGCGGCCCGCGCGGCGGCCGTTCGGCCGGAGCGGTGCCAGACCTGGCCGGAACGGAATTCTTCATGACACCCCACGTCCACACATAGTGCACGCCGCTGGCAGCGGTGGTGACGATCACGACATAGTCCAGCAGGCGGTCGATGCCGCCGAGCGCGACCCCCATCGCCTGCTGCACGAGTATGACGCAGACCAGCGTGATCTGCATCAGCGTATTGAACTTGCTGAGATAGCTCGGACGCATGGTCACGGGACCATAGAGCGACGTGTAGGCAAGGTAGCCGCCTACGATCAGCAGGTCGCGGAAGGCCACCCCGAGCATCAGCCAGAACGGAATGTAATCGAGTACCGTCAGCATGACGTAGGCGCTCACCAGCAGGATCTTGTCAGCGGCCGGATCAAGGATCGCGCCGAGCCGGCTGGTCCAGCTGAAACGCTTGGCGAGAAAGCCGTCGAGCGCGTCGGACAGGCCCGCGGCCAGGAATATTCCCAGGGCGGCGCCGAAGTGGCGTCCCTTGAGCGCCAGGATCAGCACCGGCACCAGCGCGATCCGCGACAGGGTAATGGCGTTGGGAAGCTGCGACAGAATCATCGTTCCGGGAACCAGCCCAGTCGGGGCCTCTCACAGGCATTGCGCGGATCCGGGGCGGACGGCAATCAGGCATGTCCCGGCGCGGCTGCCGCCCAAGCTATGCGAAGCCACGCAGGGAAGTCAAGGTTTGCAGCCGCGCCCCCGGGGGCCTACCATTGCCCCCCATGCCCCGGAGGCTGCCGTGAGCAAGTCGCAAAAACCATCCCTGACTTACCGTGACGCGGGGGTCGACATCGAAGCGGGCGACGCCCTGGTCGAGGCGATCAAGCCCGTCGCTGCCAGCACCCGGCGCGCCGGCGTGCTTGCCGGCCTCGGCGGATTCGGTGCACTGTTCGAGATTCCGGCCGGCAAGTACCACGAACCGGTGCTGGTATCCGGGACCGACGGTGTCGGCACCAAGCTCAGGCTGGCAATCGAGTCCGGCCGGCACGGGACCATCGGCATCGATCTCGTGGCCATGTGCGCAAACGACATCGTCGTGCAGGGAGCCGAACCGCTGTTTTTCCTCGATTATTTCGCCACCGGCAAACTCGATCTCGACGTGGCCCGCAGCGTGATTGAGGGCATCGGCGAAGGTTGCCGGCAGGCAGGCGCCGCGCTAGTCGGCGGAGAGACCGCCGAAATGCCAGGCATGTACGCCGGCGGCGACTACGATCTTGCCGGATTCTGCGTGGGCGTGGTTGAAAAAACACGCATCCTGGACGGCGCCGCCGTCAGGCCGGGCGATGCCGTGATCGGTATCGCATCCAGCGGCCCCCACTCCAACGGCTATTCCCTGATTCGCCGCATCATCGCACAGCGCAGCGCCCGGCTGGATGACCGGTTTGGCCCGGGCAGCCTGGCCGACGCGCTGCTGGCACCGACCCGCATCTACGTCAGGCCGCTGCTGCAGCTGATCGCCCGCATGCCGGTGCATGCGCTGGCGCACATCACCGGCGGCGGACTGCCGGGGAATGTCCCGCGCGTGCTGCCGGCCGGCACCCGGGCGGTGATCGACAGCCGCTCCTGGGAGCGTCCGGAAATCTTCCGCTGGCTCCAGGACGGCGGCAATGTTGCGGATGCGGAGATGTACCGTGCATTCAACTGCGGCATCGGCATGGTGGCGGTGGTCGCGGCGTCCGATGCACGGGCGGCGGTGCAGCACCTCGCAGGCGCCGGCGAGACGGCATTCGTCATCGGTCATGTCGAACCGCATACCGGTGAAGCGGATCTTGTCATAACGGAATGACCGCGCGTCTTTCCGTGGTAGTCCTGGTTTCTGGACGCGGCTCAAACCTCCAGGCCATCATCGACCGGTCCACGCACGGCGAGCTGCCCGTCGACATCCGCGCCGTGATCAGCAGCCGGCCCGGCACCGAAGGCCTGGTGCGCGCAGAGCGCGCGGGACTGCGCGCACTGGCCGTAGATCTGCGCAACTTTCCCGGGCGCGCGCAGTTCGAGGAGGCTCTGATGGAACAGATCGATGCCTTCAGCCCGCAGCTCGTGGTGCTGGCCGGATTCATGGTCATCCTCGGAGCCGGGTTCGTCAGCCACTACGCAGGCCGGCTGATCAATATCCATCCGTCCCTGCTGCCGCGTTTCAAGGGCCTTAACACGCATGAACGCGCACTGAAGGCCGGCGAACGCTATCACGGAGCCAGCGTCCACTTCGTGACTTCCGATGTCGACGGCGGACCGGTGATCATCCAGGCGCCTGTGGCCATACGCAGGGACGATTCGGCGCAGACCCTGGCGGCGCGCGTGCTCGAGGAGGAACACCGCATCCTGCCCGAGGCAATCCGCTGGTTTGCCGAGGGCCGCCTGTCGATGCACGACGGACGGGTGTTCCTGGATGGCAAGCTGTGCGTACAGCCCGCACCCGGCGAATTGCCGTTTTCGTCCGGGACCACTGCCAGCCCGCCGGCGGAAGGGAACGGGCCATGAACACCGCGCGCCTGCGCATACTGGCCGCGCTGCTGATGGTTGTCGCCCTCGGCGTGGTCGCCGGAGGCCGCGGTCCGCACACGGCGCCGTTTCCGGATCACATGGTACTCAGCTACCAGGTGTATTACGGACCGATTCCAGTCGGCATCAGCACGCGTACCCTGGACCGCCGTCCCGACGGCACCTACCGCTACACCCTGCATTCGTACCCGACCGGCGCCCTGCGTCTGTTCACGCATCTGCAATGGTTCGAGCAGGGACTGTTCCGCGTCGTCGATGACCAGGTGCGTCCGCTTGAGTACCTCAAGTACCGCACCGGATCGCGGGATAAGCGCCGCAAGGATGCGACGTTCGACTGGCAGCACGCCCGCATCATCTACGCGGACCACAGCAGCGAACCCCTGCCCCCCGGGACCCAGGACGAAAATACCGTCATCTTCCAGCTCATGCTGCATCCGCCGACAAGCACAGCCTTCCAGGTGCTGCACATCACCACCGGCAGCCAGATCATCGTCTACAAATACCGGTATGTGCGCGAGGAGATGCTGGACAGCGTCCTCGGCAGGCTGCGCACAACCGTGGTTTACTGGGCGGAACAGACCCGTCACGGTCATGGCAAACGCTTCACGGCCTGGCTTGCCCGTGACCGTCACAACATCCCGGTGCGCATCGTCGCGACTGACGACGGCCAGTCTGCCTCGATGGTTATCCGTTACGTTTCAGGGGTCTGAACCGGGCGCGGCCAGTTCCTCGCAACCCGGGCCAATCGGGAATAAAATCATTCCACAATCCGTCTTAACTTGACGTACTGCAGACCAATCCCGGCTAAGGTGATTCATGGATTTCCTGAAACTGTTCTGCCAATCGCGTGACATGGGTGATGCACTGGAGCAGAGCCGCGCGAGACTCTTCCGCATGGCCTATGCATGGTGCCATAACCGCGCGCTGGCGGACGATCTTGTGCAGGAAACGCTGACCAAGGCGATGCAGAAATCCTCCCAGCTGCGCGACCCGAAGGCACGCGATGCCTGGCTGTTCAGCATTCTAACCAACTGTTTCCGAGACCACTTCCGGCGCCAGCGGGAAATGGAAGACATCGACGAGATCGATGTGCCGCATGACGAGACTCCGGAAACCGAAAACAGCCAGCTCGAAATCGTCCGCAAGGTGCGTGCCGCCGTCACACGACTGCCCGAGGGTCAGCGCCAGGTCATCACGCTGGTCGATCTGGAAGGCTTTTCCTACGTGGAGGTGGCCAGGGTGCTCGATATCCCCATCGGGACCGTGATGAGCCGCCTGTGCCGCGCGCGCGATGCGCTGCTCCGGCTGCTCTCGACCGAGTTCGGAAATCCGGAAGTACTCAGGCGCGCCGGCCTTCGGAGAGTCAAATGAGTGAAAATGGAATCTTTTCAGATGAATATCTGAACGCGTTCGTCGACGACCAGCTGGCTCTCGACGAAAGAGGCCGCCTGTATTCGCAGATCAACACGGACGAAACGACGCACCGGCGCGTCTGCGATCTGCGCATGCTGCAGGATCTGGTGCGTATGGCCTACAAGGACCTGCCTCCGGCTCCGGACAATGCCCCCTCGCAGGACACACGCCGTGCCCAGCGCTGGCCGCGGTTTTCTGCCAGCGCCGCTGCCGTCCTCGGCGTCCTGGTGCTGGCCGGCGGGCTGCAGCAGGACACCGGCAGCGCCGGATCGGTATCCGCAGTGGCTGCCGGACAGGCAGCCATCACTCTGCGGGCGCATGCCGCCGCAGCCGGTCCAGCCGCACGGACAGCAGGCACGACGGTCGCGGACAGGGGAGTAATCAAGGTACTTTTCAGTCTGAACAGCGGCAACCCGGCACATATGAAAGAGGTGCTGGATGAAACCCAGAACCTGCTGAACCGCTACCAGCAGAAGCACCAGAAGGCGCGGGTGGAAGTCATTGCCAATGGCAACGGACTCAATCTGCTTCTCGCCGGGCGTTCACCTTATCCCGCACGCGTGGTTTCCATGCTGAAGAAGTACCGGAACCTGCAGTTTGCGGCATGCATGAACACGATCAATCAGCTCGACAGCGAGGGCATCAGGACCACGCTGCTGCCCGGCACCACGGTGATCGACTCGGGGGTAGCCCAGATCATCCGTCTGCAGCGCAGGGGGTGGGTCTACATCCAGGTTTGATCGGCGCGCAGCCCCGCTACAAGGGGCTGCGGGAAGTGATACCATAACTGGTACCGCAAGCCGGACCCGTCACCGATGCAGGAGGGTTCCGGCAACCACATCAACACGCCCCCGCGTGGGCCGACGCTGCGCAGCCGCCGTGCATGACGACGGCACCCCGCCAGCCGGATCCACGCCCCAGGACGGGGCAGGCACGGAACGCGATCGACGGGTCCACGGGCCCAGGAGGTCAGGTTCAGCACCTGCTGCGACGCAAAGGGACCATACCCTCTTC
>JAJYCY010000025.1:6671-27403 GCA_021778035.1 Pseudomonadota bacterium | reverse complement strand
AAAGTTCAGGCGACATCCATCTTGACAACCGCCGATGGTGCGCGTGTAAGATTCTGCAAGTTTTCACGCCTATCTCCGGGCCTGATGCACCGCCCTGGCTACCCTAAGGATCCGCCGGCCTAGCACCATCAGCGTGATTGCCCCGGCATCTTCAAACACTGGCGGGGCGCAAATAGAACATCGGATCAGATGAGAAACCTTACAGGAGAAGAATTGATGCTCAAGAAGCGTTTCATCTTTGCCGTTTTGGCCACTGTAGCCGTCCTGGCGTCAGGCATGGCACGCGCCGACAACGAGGCGCCCTACCCGGGTACCGTCACTATTCATACGCGCTATTCCTTCAACACGCTGGTGAAGCGGGTCAAACAGTCCATCGCCGCTCACCACATGGCGCTGGTCGCGGAAGCCAGTGCCAGCCGCGGCGCAGCCGCGCGCGGAATCATCATTCCGGGCAATGCGGTGCTAATGGTATTTCGCAACGATTATGCCGTGCGCATGCTGAGGGCCAGCGTCCCGGCCGGCATCGAGGCGCCATTGCGCATTTACCTGACGGAAAACGCCGACGGCACCGCGGACCTGACGTATCGGAAGCCGAGCGCGGTATTCGCGCCCTATCACAATGCAGCACTCAACGCCATGGCGGTCAGCCTGGACACGATCTTCGCAGGAATCGCGGATTCCGCAGCCGGGAAGTAGCCCGGGGTTTTGCAACACGCCGGTAGGCACGGTTAGCTAGGCACGCGCCGTACCGGCCTTGATCCGGCCCGGGCAGACAGACGACCAGCCTGCGATGCCCGCGTTCGGAATTTGTCTGATGCCGAATGTCTCCCCGCTCACTGTCCCGGCGCAGTGTCATGGTCTGCCCTTGTTCGCCGAAATCAGCCCTGCCTGCCGCAAATCACTCGACAGCTGCGACGGCATGAAACCCTGGATCACCTTTGGGCCGACCGTCACCGTAGGCACGGAAAGATTGCCCGCCACCTTGCGCAGCTGCTGCAGGGCAGCGGCATTCTTTGCCACATTCACTTCTTGGTAGGGAACATGATGGCGGGCAAGATAGATGCGGACCATCTGGCAGGAGTCGCAGTGCGGCACCTCATACAGCGTGACGCTGCTTCCGCTACCGTGGCCACCACGCTTCGTGACCGGAGACTGCGCCACCCGCAGATGCCGGACCTCCACTTGGGCGGCATCGGCCGGGGGCGGTTCGTCCTGATAAGTGACGTTTCCGTTGCGGTCGACCCAGCGGTAAACGGCGGCATGGCTGGCCGATACCGTCAGGGCGGAAACCGCCAGCAGCACGGCAAGCAAGGCATTTTTCATGGCTGACTCCGGCTGCGTCTGTGCGAAACCTCTCCTGAGCATAGCAGGCCGTCGGGCGGGGCGGGGTGCGGCCAGGACGGGACGCCGGGCCTGCGGCACGCCGGCAAAATGCGGGCAGGGCTATTCGGCGGCCACAGAATTCACCCAGCCAGGCCGGAGTGGCGCAGCAGCGCATCGATCTTCGGTTCCCGGCCGCGGAACCGCACGAACAGATCCATTGGTTCGTACACACCGCCCTGTTCCAGGATGCAGTGCAGGAAATCTTCACCCGTATGATGGTCGAAGATCCCGTTTTCCTCGAATTTGCTGAAGGCATCGGCTGAAAGCACTTCGGCCCATTTGTAGCTGTAGTAGCCGGCGGCGTAACCGCCCGCGAATACGTGCGAAAAGCTGTTCTCGAACCTGCTGTATGCCGGCGGGAACATGACCGCCACTTCGGTGCGCACTTCCCGCAGCAGTTCCTGGACGGATTTCTTTCCGGACACGTCGAAATCACTGTGCAGGCGCATGTCAAACATCGCGAATTCGAGCTGACGGACCATCTGCATGGCCGACTGGAAATTCCGGGCTGCGATCATCTTGTCATACAGATCCTGCGGCAGCGCTGCCCCGGTCCGGTAATGGCGCGCGAGGCCGTCCAGCGCCTGGCGCTCCCAACACCAGTTCTCCATGAACTGGCTTGGCAGTTCCACTGCATCCCAGGGCACACCGTTGATCCCGGACACGCCGACGTAATCAACGCGCGTCAGCAGGTGATGCAGGCCATGGCCGAATTCATGGAACAGCGTGGTCACCTCATCGTGGGTGAGCAGTGCAGGATCGTTGCCGACGGGCGCGGTGAAATTGCAGACCAGAAACGCAACCGGAATCTGGACACCTTGTGGGGTACGTTTGCGGCTGATGCAGTCATCCATCCATGCCCCGCCCCGCTTTTCCGGCCTGGGATGGAGATCCATATAGAAACGCCCCCGCACCTCGCGGTGCGCGTCGCGGATTTCGTAAAACCGGACGTCGGGATGCCATACCTGCGCGGTCTCGAGCTGCCGGATCTCCAGCCCATACAACCTCTCGACCACCGCAAACATTCCGGAAATGACCTGAGGCAGGGGAAAATACGGTCGCAGATCCTCGTCGGAAAACGCATAGCGACGCTCGCGCAGTTTTTCTGAATAATACGCAATGTCCCAGGCCTCGAGCACCGAAACACCAAATTCCGCCGCGGCAAACGCGCGCAGTTCCTCCAGTTCGCGCTGTGCCGCCGGACGCGAGCGGGCCGCGAGTCCGCGCAGGAAATCCATGACTTCGCCGGGGCTCTTCGCCATCTTCGTCACGAGCGACAGGGAAGCAAAGTCAGGATAGCCAAGCAGACGTGCTTCCTCGGCCCGCAGCTCGAGCAGGCGTCTGATAATCCCGCTGTTATCCCAGTGCGCGCCATCCGGATCCTGCCCGCTTGCGCGGGTCACATAGGCCCGGTACATCCGCTCACGGAGCTGTCTTCTGTCCGAATAGGTCATGAACGCGACATACGAAGGGGCATGCAGGCTGAATTTCCAGCCAGCCTTGCCCTCCTGCTCCGCTTCCTGGCGAGCAGCGGCCCGCGATGACTCCGGCAGACCCTCCAGATCGGCTTGGTCTTCTACCAGGAGCTCCCAGGCGTTGGTTGCATCAAGCACATTCTCCTCGAAGCGGCTTGTCAGCACCGAAAGGTCCTGCTGGATCTGCCTGAAACGGGTTTTGTCCGCCGCGCCGAGTTCCGCCCCGGACAACCGGAAGTCACGCAGCGTATGCTCGATGATCCGGCGCTGGGCCGCCGTCAGGGCCGCAAACGACGCGTCGCCAGCGATTGCACGGTAGGCACGATACACGCGCTCGTCCTGGCCAAGCTCGGCATGGTAGTCGCTCAGCCTCGGCAGGCAGCGGTTGTAGACAGCGCGCAGTGCATCGCTATTCATGACCGCATTGAGGTGTGAAACCGGGGACCAGAGCCGGTGCAGCCATTCCTCCATATCTTCCATTGGCTGGGCAAAACCGTCCCAGCTGAACGGCTCACCCCGGGCGAGAAGCCGCTCGCGCTCTTCCCGGTTGCGTGCCAACATGGCGTCGAGCGCCGGCTCCACGTGTTCCGGACGGATTTCCGGGAACCGGGGAAGCCCGCCCAGATCAAGCAGGGGGTTGTCCGCTTCGCGCGCCACTTGCGGCATGATAGCTTTGGGGCAGGTCAGATTGACTGGAGATTTCTAATCTAGCATGGATCAGCGGGCAACAGTACCCACATCCGGGCACAGAACATGACAAGCACCCACCCCTACGAGGGTCTTATGCCGGAAGTCATCCTGAGCGCAGTCGAGCGCCTGGGGATGCGCTGCACCGGCGGGCTGCTTGCGCTCAACAGCTATGAAAACCGGGTCTACCGGGTCGATACCGAGGTCCCGGGACGGTTGGCGGTCAAATTCTACCGCCCTGGCCGCTGGACGGACGCGCAGATTTCCGAGGAGCACGCATTCTTGCTGGAGCTGGCCGAACAGGAGATTCCCGTGGTTGCTCCCGCGCCCGGACCGACTGGTTCCACGCTGTGCCATCATGCCGGCTTCAGCTACGCCGTGTTTCCCTGGCAACCGGGACGTGCGTCCGAACTCGGCACGATGGAGGAACGGCACATGCTTGGACGGTTCCTCGGCCGTATTCACCGCGCCGGAGCAACCCGCGGGTTTCGGGCCCGCCCGCCGCTGGATGTCGGGACTTACGGCCGGGAACCGGTCCGCTTCCTGCTGGAACACGGATTCCTGCCCAATTATCTCGAGCAGGTGTACCACACACTTGCCTCGGAACTCGTCGAGCGTGTCGCTGCGGTGATAGACACCGTATCGGCGCGCGTGCTGCGGCTGCACGGTGACTGCCATCTCGGCAATCTGCTCTGGACCGATACGGGCCCGCATTTCGTCGACTTCGATGACTGCTGCATGGGGCCTGCGGTCCAGGATCTCTGGATGCTGCTGTCAGGAGACAGGGATGCGATGCAGCGACAGCTTGCCGAGGTGCTGGAGGGATATACGGCATTCATGGATTTCAACATCGCCGAACTGGCCCTGATCGAACCGTTGCGTACCCTGCGGCTGATCCACTACAGCGCCTGGCTTGCGCGCCGCTGGGATGATCCGGCATTTCCCCGCAGCTTTCCCTGGTTCAACACCACCCGCTACTGGGAGGACCAGGTGCTCAGTCTGCGCGAACAACAGGCGCTGATGGACGAGCCGCCGCTTTCGGTGGCCTGAACGCCGCCGCAGCGCTGCCAGGCCGTTCGCCCTGTGGCCGCAGAGAGACAGGAGGAACAGTGACCATCCGCAGCTTTCTGGGCGCCACACCCGCCGTGGATACGACCGCCTACGTTGATGAAACGGCGGTGCTGCTCGGGGACGTTGCCCTCGGTGAGCACAGCTCGGTCTGGCCGCTGTGCGTCATCCGCGGTGATGTCAACCGCATCAGCATCGGCATGCGCACCAACATCCAGGATGGAAGCATCATTCACGTCACCCACCGCCATGCGGAACATCCGTCCGGCCACGCTACCTGCATCGGCAGCGAGGTAACGGTCGGACACCGTGTGGTGCTTCACGGCTGCAAGATCGAGGATCAGTGCCTGATCGGAATGGGGTCGATCGTCATGGACGGGGCGCTGGTGCGGTCCCGCGTACTGCTTGGCGCTGGCAGCCTGGTTCCTGAGGGACACGAACTCGAAGGCGGTTACCTTTGGCTCGGAACGCCCGCGCGGCGGGTCCGCTCGCTGACCGCCTCCGAGCTGGCGTGGATCGGTTACTCGGCGGATCACTATGTCCGGCTCAAGGACCAGCACCGCGCCGGCCCCGGGTGACACCGCTGTCCGCCGGACAGGTCTGTCCGGCGGAACCTGCGATGCTGGTGACTGCTCGGCCTGACAGCCGCCCCGCGGCTATCTAGTTCCCAGACGCAGCGCTGCCAGCACCGGCACCGTATCCGGAAACCTGCCGCGCCAGAAATGGTAGGATTCGGCGGCCTGCTCCACGAGCATACCGAGACCATCAGAGACGCTGGCCGCACCGCTGCGCTGCGCCCAGTCGAGGAACGGCAGGGAACGGTCGCCATACATCATGTCGTAGGCAAGCGCACCGGCATTGAATAGGCCCGCTGGCAACGGAGGCACTTCTCCGCCCAGGCTGGCGCTGGTGCCGTTGATGATGATGTCAAAGCTGTGGCCTGCGAGATCGGAATAACCGCAGGCCCGGATCCGGCCGGCACCGAACAGCCGCTCCAGATCCCGGGCACGTTCCACGGTCCGGTTGGCAACGACAACCGAAGCAGGCACGCCGGCAAGCAGTGGAGCCAAGACCCCGCGCACGGCGCCACCTGCTCCCAGGACAAGCATGCGTCGGCCACGGAACACGTCCTGTGCAGACGATCCCGGATGACCGCTCCCCCCGATGCCGAGAAGGCGCATCAGGTCGCGCACCAGACCGGGCCCGTCGGTATTGTGGGCTTCCAGCGCCCCGTCGGGCGCAAAGCGCAGTACATTGGCGGCCTGTGCCTGTTGTGCAAGCGGTGTGTGCGAATCGGCCAGCTGATAGGCTTCCAGCTTGAATGGCACGGTCACATTCAGCCCGCGGCCGCCGGAGACGCGGAACTGCTCCACAGCCTGCGCAAAACCACCCGGCTCCACCTGAATCGCCGTGTATTCGATACGATCACCAAGCTGGGCAGCAAACATCCTGTGGATCGCAGGCGACCGGCTGTGCGAGACGGGATTGCCCATCACGGCGTAGCGGTCCGGAGCATCGTCATCGTGCGTCATTCGATCCTGCGTCACGTTCCTGCCCGCGTCACTTGCCGCTCAAGCTCACGGTTGCGTCCCCCTCATCTTCGAGGCCCCGTATCCGGCTCCGAGGTTACCGCTTGCTGCACGACAGCACGCAGGTCATTCAAGCGCTGGTGGAAAAAATGGCTGGCGCCGGGGATAACTTCCAGCCGTGGCGGAACGGCCAGGCTTTGCACCCAGTCCTGCACCGCACGCAATGGAACCACTTCATCCGCATCGCCCTGCAGAACCAGCGCCGCCCCGCCCGGCGGGGGCAATACACTGAAATCGTAAAGATTGACCGGAGGAGCCACCAGTACCATCCCGGATACCGGACGGATACCCGAAGTACGGAGCGCAACATAGGCTCCGAATGAAAAACCGGCAAACCATGTCTCGCCGGCGGGATTGCGGCCCGCCAGCCAGTCGGCGACCGCAGCGAGGTCGTCTGACTCCCCGATGCCGCGATCGTAGCTGCCGGCGCTCTGACCGACCCCGCGGAAATTGAAACGTACGGTCTGCGCGCCCAGTTCCGTAAAAACCCGCGCAAGCGTATACACCACCTTGTTCTGCATGCTGCCGCCATAAAGCGGGTGGGGATGACAGATCACGACCTGCAGATTCCTTGCGGCCGCCGGATCCGGGCAAGACACGAGCACCTCCAGCCGGCCGGCAGGACCGGCAATGAACGACGGACCTGGCTCGCACGGCGCCCGCTCCGGCACGGATTTCAGCGGTCCGACAGGCACGCGAAGGCCGGGCGCCGCGGGCACAGGAGGATCTCTGTCGCCGCACGCGGCCTGGTAACCCGCCACGGCCGACGGCCACGGCACACCACCGCGTGGACCACCGGAATCATGACCCGCCCCCCTCAGCAGGCAGGATACCCAGCTGCTCCCAGATCTGGTCGATCCGCGACCGCACCGACGGGGTCATGGAAATCGCCCGCCCCCACTGGCGGGTCGTCTCCGGAGGCCATTTGTTGGTGGCATCAAGACCCATCTTTCCGCCGAGCCCCGCTGACGGACTCGCGAAATCCAGATAGTCAATGGGGGTATGCTCAACGAGCACCGTGTCGCGCACCGGATCGACGCGCGTGGTGATCGCCCAGATGACATCGTTCCAGTCACGCACGTTGATGTCTTCATCGGTGACGATGACGAACTTGGTATACATGAACTGGCGCAGGAATGACCAGACCCCGAACAGAATGCGCTTGGCGTGGCCGGGATACTGTTTGCGGATGCTTACTACCGCCAGACGGTAGGAACATCCCTCAGGCGGAAGATAAAAATCCACGATTTCCGGAAACTGCTTCTGCAGCAGCGGCACGAATACCTCGTTGAGCGCGAGGCCAAGTATGGACGGCTCGTCCGGAGGCCGGCCGGTATAGGTGCTGTGATAGATGGGATGGGTACGGTGGGTGATGCGTTCCACGGTGAATACCGGGAAGCGCTCGACTTCATTGTAATAGCCGGTGTGGTCCCCGAATGGGCCTTCCTCAGCCTCTTCACCGGCTTCGATAAATCCTTCAAGCACGTATTCCGCGGTTGCGGGGACCTGCAGATCGCTGGTCAGGCATCGCGCCACATCGGTTTTTGCGCCACGCAGAAGTCCCGCAAACTGGTATTCGGAAAGCGTATCCGGTACCGGCGTCACCGCGGCAAGGATTGTCGCCGGATCGGCGCCGAGGGCCACGGCTACTGGAAAACGCTCGCCCGGGCGCGCACTGCACCAGTCCCTGAAATCGAGTGCCCCGCCACGGTGTGCCAGCCAGCGCATGATGACCTTGTTGCGGCCGATCACCTGCTGCCGGTAGACCCCGAGGTTCTGGCGCTCCTTGTGCGGGCCGCGCGTCACCGTCAGCCCCCAGGTGATGAGCGGGCCGGCGTCCAGCGGCCAGCATGTCTGGATCGGAATCTGTGACAGATCGACGGAGGCGCCCTCGATCACACACTCCTGGCAGGGCGCATCCCGCACCACATGCGCCGGCATGTTGAGCACCTGCTTGAATGACGGCAGTTTCTCCCACAGGTCACGGAACCCCTTCGGTGGCTCCGGTTCCTTGAGAAACGCGAGCAGCCGGCCGACGTCGCGCAGTGACTCAACCGTTTCTGCTCCCAGCGCCAGGGCCACACGCTGCGGCGTGCCGAAAAGATTGGCCAGCACGGGTGTCGCGTAGCCCTTCGGCCGGCTGAAAAGCAGCGCCGGGCCTTGGGCGCGCAGCGTCCTGTCACAGATCTCGGTGATCTCGAGATAGGGATCGACCTCGACATCGACGCGCTTCAGCATGCCGCGGCGCTCGAGCTCGCTGATGAACTGGCGCAGGTCCCGGTACGTCAATCCGGCCACCTCGCGCGCGCCGTACCCAGACCTGCCGCCGATCCGGATCTAGTGCGGCGCATCGAGCGATCTCTCCATGCCAGGCGGAAGGGTCTCGGCGAAGGACCCCCGGGTGCTGATGCCGGCAAGCCAGTGCGCGAGGCGCGGGTGCCGGTCACGCCAGTCGTGCGGAAAACGGAAATCGATGTATTCGAGCGCCACGCCAAGCCCCAGATCGGCGACGCTGAAGCGGTCACCCACGAGGTAAGCCGGCCCTTTCCTGGCGTCATCGGCATATTTCAGTGCCGCGATGATCTTGGCTTCCTGGTGTGTCACGATTTCAGGCGACTGCTTCTCGGGCAAACGCCGCATCTCCATCAGGCGCGCAACCACGGCGTCCAGCATCCCCTGCGCCAGCGCATGCCACCGCAACACCTGCCAGCGCGCCTCGCCGCTGTGCGGAATCAGGGGCTCGCCGGAGAGGCTGTCCAGGTAATCGATGATGAGGGGCGAATCGAACAGCGCTTCGTTGTCGTCACGCAGCAGAACCGGGACTTTTCCGAGCGGATTGAGGCCAGCCACGTGTCCCGCCGGATCCGCCGGTCCTTCGACCACAAAATCGCAGGCAATCCGCTTTTCCTTGAGCATCACGCGCACCTTGCGCACATACGGTGAAGTGAGCGATCCGTAGAGTTTCATGTAAGTCTCCTAGCGGTAGTAATCCAGAAGCAGTCCGACGAAGACCGCCGCCCCGAAGTAGTTGTTGTTCATGAATGCGCGGAAGCATCGCTCCCGGTCGCGCGACCGTATGAGTAGCTGCTGATAGCCGGCGGTAACTCCCGCTGCCGCCAGCCCTGAATAATACAGCATTCCCCGTCCTGTCAGGGTACCGCACCAGGCGAGCAGCACGATCGTCAGCACGTGCGATATGCCGATGAGCGCACGGTCCCAGCGGCCGAAAAGGATGGCGGTCGACTTCACACCGATCCTGATGTCATCGTCGCGGTCAACCATGGCGTACTCGGTGTCATAGGCCACTGCCCACACTATGTTTGCACCCAGCATCACCCAGGCGGCTGCCGGCAAGGTGGCGCTCTGGGCGGCAAAAGCCATGGGAATTCCCCAGCCAAAGGCAACGCCGAGATAGAACTGCGGGAGATGGGTAAAGCGCTTGGTGAAGGGGTAGCTCGCAGCCAGAAATGCTCCAGCCGGCGCAAGGGCAATCGCCAGGCGGTTCAGCCGCATCGCGAGCACCAGGGCGACAGCGCACAGGACAAGGAACAGCACGATTGCTTCACGGGGCGTCACGCGCCCGGCAGCGATCGGCCGGTCGCGTGTGCGCTTCACGTGCGGATCGAAATCCCGGTCCGCAAAATCATTGATGACGCAGCCGGCGGAACGCATGATGAATACCCCGGCAACAAATACCAGCACGAGCTGCGCCGAAGGCCGCCCCGCCATCCATAGCGCCCAGAGCGTGGGCCACAAAAGCAGCAGTGATCCGATCGGGCGGTGCCAGCGCATCAGCACCGCATAGTCGTACAGCCGCGAGCGCAGAGTCGTCACGGCCTGCACGGAGGTATGCCCGGGAGGAAATATTCGCTCACCAGCAGCCGCTTTCCCCCCACCACGAACAGCGACCGCCTGCCCCATATGGCCGGGGCGTTCCGGCGGATGCCGGAGGCCGCCAGCGCATACAGCGCGCCCCCTGGAACCAGCCTCTCTATCGTCACGCGTGCGCGCGTCAGCGTCGGGCTGGAAAACAGCACTTCGCCGAGCGGCCGGGTTTTCAGGTACCGCAGCCTGCGCTGGGGTCCACGCAGCGTTTCTTCCGGAATGACGGTCCGCGCGAACACCCAGGCCTCCCGGTCGCAGAGCAGGCGCACCTGGCGCACGAGGGCATATCGTCCAGGCGATATCCCCAGATCGGCCGCCTCACACGGACGCGGCAGCAGATGACGCTGCTCCAGCAGGTCCACCCTGAAATTTCCGCTGCACACCGCCTTGAGCCGCGCGGTAAGCGATGCCGGATCAAGCAGCCAGTCACGCATCTCCGCCGGCATCCGCGGCAGATGCATGAGGTGGCGCCGCAGCCACGGCGTTCCGGCTATGCCCGTGCGCATCGGCTTTCAGTGCTGGCTACGGGCCAGGCATGCCGGGATGGAGAGCGCCAGCCCCGGCCCGGAGCCGCCAAACGCGAAGAGGTTCATGCGTTTATTATGCCGTCCGTACGGAATCCCGGCCACATCCGGCCTAAACATCGGCATAGCTGCCACGGATGCCGAGCCACCGGCGCACTATGGGCGCCACATGCTGCGGGTAGCGATCGAGCAGGATGGTCGCGACCTTCTCGATCTGCGGCAGTGCCGACTGGTCGCGCACGAGATCGGCGATATGGAACTGCTGTTCGCCGGCCTGGCGTGTTCCGAGAACCTCGCCCGGTCCGCGCATTTCGAGATCCTTGCGCGCTATTTCGAAACCATCGCTGGTCGCGCGCATGGTCGCCAGCCGCTCGCGGGCTGCCGCTGAAAGTGGCGCGCGGTACATCAGCACGCAGCTGCTCGCGGCGGCGCCGCGCCCGACGCGCCCACGCAGCTGGTGCAGCTGCGCAAGCCCGAGCCGCTCGGCATTTTCGATGATCATGAGGCTCGCATTCGGAACATCCACGCCGACTTCGATGACCGTGGTAGCCACCAGAAGGTCGACCTCACCCCCCTTGAAAGCGGCCATGACCTGCTCCTTTTCCGCCGGCTTCATGCGGCCGTGCACCAGCCGGATCTGCAGCTCTGGCAGTGCCTGGCGCAGCGCCACCTCGGTCGCCGTGGCGGTCTGCAGCTCGAGCGCGTCGCTTTCCTCGATCAGCGGACAGACCCAGTAGGCCTGGCGCTTTTCGAGGCACGCGCGGCGCACACGCTGTACCACGGTGTCCCGCCGGCTGTCCGGAACCACCGCGGTTTCCACCGGCTGCCGGCCCGCTGGCAGCTCGTCGATCACGGAAACATCCAGGTCCGCATAGACCGACTGGGCCAGCGTGCGCGGTATGGGCGTCGCCGTCATGATCAGCTGATGCGGAATGCGGCCGTCGGCGGCACCCTTTTCACGCAGCATCAGCCGCTGGTGCACACCGAAGCGGTGCTGTTCATCCACGATGACCAGGCCGAGCCGGTGAAACCCGACTTCCCGCTGGAACAGCGCGTGCGTTCCGACCGCGACCGGCGCCCTGCCGCTCGCAAGCAGCTGTGACATCGAACGGCGCGCACGGACCGAGTGACGCCCGGCGAGCCAGGCTACCTCGATGTCCATCGGCGCGAACCATTCCCGCAGATTGCGCCAGTGCTGTTCGGCCAGCAGCTCGGTGGGGGCCATGATTGCCACCTGCCAGCCACCCTCGACCGCGTGCAGGGCGGCAGCCGCGGCGACCAGCGTCTTGCCGGAGCCGACGTCGCCCTGCACCAGCCGCTGCATGGGCTGGCGCTGCCGCAGATCTTCCACGATTTCCCCAATCACCCGCTGCTGCGCTGCGGTAAGGGCAAACGGAAGCTGCAAAACCAGCCTTCTGAACAGGGCGCCGTCTGCATCGATGCCGGGCGCATCATGCTGCCGGATGCGCTCGCGCAGCCTGCGCAGACCGAGGCAGTGCGCCAGCAGTTCCTCGTAAGCAAGGCGCTGCTGCGCCGGATGCCGGCCCTGCATCAGCACGCCGACCGGCGCACCCGGGGGCGGACGATGCACAAAGTCCAGGGCCTCGCGCAGCGTGGGCAGCCGGAGCAGATCCAGCACCTCGTCCGGCAGCCATTCGCGGATGCCCTGCAGGCGCGTGTCGAGCGCCTCGCCGATGAGGCGGCGCAGCGAAAGCTGGTGCATGCCATCGGTGGTCGGATACACCGGCGTCAGACGGTTTTCCGGCTGCGGCTCGCTGCCGGCCGGCAGCAGTTCATACTCGGGGTGGATCAGCTCGGGTCCTGTCTGTCCGCTACGCACCTCGCCGAAACAGCGCATGAGCACCCCGCGCTGCAGCGAATCACGCTGCGCCCCGGAAAAATGGAAGAACCGCAGCAGCACACTGCCGGTGCCGTCAGCCACCCGGCACAGCAGATTGCGCCGGCCACGGTAGACCACGTCGGCCAGCTCGATGCGACCGCAGAACATCGCTTCACGTCCCGGCATCAGGCTGCCCACCGGGGTGATGCGCGTCCGGTCCTGGTAGCGCAGCGGAAGATGAAACAGCATGTCCTGGATGGTGTGCAGCCCGAGGCGCCCGAGCTTCTCGGCCACTCGGGGTCCAACCCCCTTCAGCGCCGAGACCGGTTGCATCTCGATATCCATCGGCTGCGGGTCGGTACGCCTAGCCGCTCTCCAGGACCATGATGGCATCCATTTCGACGGCCGCCCCCCGCGGCAAGCCGGAAACCCCCACCACAGCACGCGCCGGGAACGGTCCGCTGAAGTAGCTGGCCATGACCTCGTTCACAACCGGAAAGTTGCCGAGATCCGTGAGGTAGACGTTGAGTTTAACGATCTGTTCGAGCCCGCCGCCCGCCGCCCTGGCGACCGCTGCCAGGTTCTCGACGACCCGGACAGCCTGTGCGCGGAAGCCCCCGGTTTCAAGCGCGCCACTGCCGGGAAGCAGTGCAATCTGGCCGGAAAGATAGACCGTGGAGCCGGCACGGATCGCTTGCGAATAGGTGCCAATTGCCTGCGGGGCTGCGTCTGTCTGGACCGGTTCTTTGCTCATCGGGTGTCCTCGAATTGAAACCTTGTGAATCCTGGTGCAGAACCCGGTCGCAGGACAGGACCGGGAAATGCCTGCGCTCTCCTGCCGCTATCCTTTCATCCGGTTGATGCGTATGACCGGCTCCTGGGAACGTATGCGGCGCATGATCCGGGCCAGATGCGCGCGGTCGCGCACCTCCACCGTAAAGTCGATGGAAGCATTGACGCCGTCGCGCTCCTCGATCGACACCGCATCCACATTCGCATCCATCTCGGCGATGGCCGCCGCCACCGTCGCCAGCACACCGCGCTGGTTCTTGACTTCGACGCGCAGATTGACCGGAAACACCGACTCCGTACTGCTTTCCCAGCGCACGTCAATCCACTGTTCCGGATGTTTCCGGTACTTGACCACGTTCGGACAGTCCTCGGTATGCACGACAATTCCGCGACCCGCCGACAGGAACCCGAGGATCGGATCACCGGGAATCGGGCGGCAGCAGCGCGCAAAGGTCACCACCACTCCCTCGGTCCCGCGAATGGCGAGACCCGGTGGTTTCTTGCCGGCGGCACTGGGCAGGGCGGCGGCCGGAAACAGCTGGCGGGCGACCACCGCGGCAAGCCGGTTTCCAAGACCGATATCGGCCAGAAGATCTTCCCAGCCACGCATCTTGAGCGTGCGCAGCAGGGTGGTGCGGCACGCTTCGTCCAGGGCGGACGCCTCGATGCCGGCCTCCTGCAAAGCCTTGTTGAGAAGCCGCTCCCCGAGCTTGACGGATTCGCTGCGCTGCAGGTTCTTCAGGTAGCTGCGTATGTGGGCACGCGCCTTGCCGGTCACCACATAGTCGAGCCACATCGGATTGGGACGACCCCGCTTTGAGGTAATGATCTCGACATGGTCTCCGTTCCGCAGTGCCGTACGCAGCGGAACAAGCTCATGGTTGATCCTCGCCCCGGTGCAGCGGTTACCCACATCGGTGTGAACGTCGTAGGCGAAGTCGACCACCGTCGCACCGCGGGGAAGCTTTCTGATGTCGCCGTTCGGTGTAAACACGTAGACCTCGTCGGGAAACAGATCGACCTTGAGATGTTCCAGGAATTCATTCGGATTGCCGGCCTGCTGCTGGATCTCGAGCAGGTCTTTCAGCCACTGCAGCGCGCTCTTGTGCACCTGGGCGCCGCGATCACCGCTCTTGTACAGCCAGTGCGCCGCAACCCCGGCCTGCGCCACGCGGTGCATGTCCTCCGTGCGTATCTGCACCTCGATCGACACGCCAAACGGGCCGAACACCACGGTATGCAGCGACTGGTAGCCATTTGCCTTGGGGATGGCGATATAGTCCTTGAAGCGGCCGGGAATCGGCTTGTACAGATTGTGGATGATCCCGAGCATGCGATAGCACGCGTCGACCTTGTCGACGATGATACGGAATGCATAGACGTCGTAGACCTGCTCGAACGTCAGGGATTTCTGCCGCATCTTCTTGTAGATGCTGTAAAGATTCTTCTCGCGCCCGGATACTTCTGCTGCCAGCCCTTCCTGCCTGAGCTGGTTCAGTATGGCGCCGCGGACCTTCTCCACGAGGGTCTTGCGGTTTCCGTGCCGCCTGCGTGTGGCCTCGGCAAGCACGCGGTAGCGCAGCGGATACTGATTGGCGAAACCCAGATCCTCGAGCTCATGCGACCACTGATGCATACCCAGCCGGTTCGCTATGGGCGCGTAAATGTCCAGGGTTTCGCGCGCGATGTCGCGCCGCCGCTCCGATGGCAGCGCCCCCAGAGTACGCATGTTGTGCAGGCGGTCGGCAAGCTTGATGAGAATCACGCGGATGTCCTGGGACATCGCCAGAAGCATCTTGCGGAAATTCTCGGCCTGCTCTTCTTCCTTGGTCTTGAATTCGATCTGGCCGATCTTGCTGACGCCGTCGACCAGCTCCGCCACGTCCTTGCCGAAGTCCGCGGCCACCTGCTCCTTGGCGGTGGGTGTATCCTCGATCACATCATGCAGGATGGCGGCGATGATGCTGCGGCTGTCGAGATGCATCGCCGCCAGGATGCGGGCGACCTCAAGGGGGTGGAATATGTATGGCTCGCCGCTGCGGCGGCGCTGGCCCTCATGGGCCTGGGCGCCGAACAGGTAGGCCAGGTAGACGTCAGCGACTTCCGGGGCAGGCAGGTACGTTTCCAGCAGTACGCACAGGTCCCCGATCTGGAATCGCTCGGCTCCGCCCACCGGTTCCAGCTTGTCAGAGGGGGCTGGCGCCGCTTTCCTTCTCGGCAGGCGTAGCAGCCGTATCCGCGGCATCCGCCGCGACTTGCCCCGCCGTATCGTCATCAGGTTCGTATGCGGCCTCCGGAGCCTTTTCGTCCAGAATGGCGTTCGTGATGAAACCCCCGGCGATTTCACGCAAAGCGATCACTGTAGGCTTGTCGTTTTCGCGGACAACGCAGGGTTCGGCACCCAGTGAAAGCTGCCGCGCGCGTTTTGTGGCAACCAGCACAAGCTGAAAGCGGTTTTCCACATTCTGAAGACAGTCCTCAACGGTTACTCTCGCCATTCCTCACCTCGGTAACAGGGTCATCCATCCGTGCCAGCATTCCTGCCGGCGGCACAGAACACGGCAGGAGCTTCGCGGGTACACAATACCGCGTTTCAACCAAGCCTCATTGACATCTTACTGATAATCCGGGTTTTTTTCTATGCTTCGCGCAAAAGGGCCGGAATATCGACACTTACGGGGCGCACGGAACCAAAACTGCCCTGCAGGATGGCATGGATATCGGACAGGGCTGCGGCAAAATCGTCGTTCACGACGATATGATCAAATTCCCCGTAATGGCTCATTTCGGACGATGCCTCACGCATACGGCGCGCGATGGTTTCCGGGCTATCCTGGCCGCGACCAACCAGGCGCTGATGGAGCACATCCCGCGACGGGGGAAGCACGAAAACCGTTACCGCCTCCGGCATGAGTTCCTTGACCCGCCGGGCACCCTGCCAGTCAATGTCGAGCACCACGTTCCTGCCGGCGCGCAGCAGCGCCTCGACCGACTCGCGGGCAGTACCATAGCAGTTGCCGAACACGCGGGCATGCTCGAGAAACCTGTCCTCTTTCACCATGCGATCAAACTGTTCCGGCGATACGAAGTAATAGTCCCTGCCTTCCACTTCGTTGGGACGCGGGGTGCGCGTGGTATGGGAGACCGAAACCGCAACGTCCCGGGCCTCGGCGGCAAGCGCTTTTGCCAGACTTGATTTGCCCGCCCCGGACGGCGCGGAAAGGATGAGCAGCTTGCCGTGGTTCATGGCCTGCAGGCTCCGCGCCGCCGGAGACCTGCCTGCCGCGGGCAAACGGGAAACCGGAACACGGTGGCGGTCATTCGATGTTCTGCACCTGTTCGCGCATCTGTTCGATGAGCACCTTCAGATCCACTGCGGCGTTGGTGAGCCGCACGTCTGCCGCCTTGGAACCGAGGGTATTAGCCTCGCGGTTGAATTCCTGCATCAGGAAATCAAGCCGCCGCCCGATCTGCCCGCCCTGATCCAGCACCCGTCGCGCTTCGACAATATGGGCCGTGAGACGGTCAAGCTCCTCATCGACGTCGATGCGCTGGGCAAAAAGGACGATTTCCTGCTCAAGACGCGAAGCGTCAAGTTCCTGGCGCAGATCCGCCAGCCGGGCGGCCAGCCGGTCCCGGTACCGGTGGATCACCTCAGGCAGCCAGCCGCGCACCGCCTGCACGATATCCTCCACGGCATCCAGGCGCTGCTTCATGGTGCCGGCCAGGTGAGTGCCTTCGCGCCGCCGGGTATCCAGCATTTCGCCGACGGTCCGCTCGAGCAGGCGCAGGCTTTCGGCGCCGAGGGTCTCGGTATCCAGGCCAGCGCCGCGCAGGGCACCCGGCCAGCGCAGCATGTCGATCACCCGCAGGGACCCGATCGAGGCTCCCGCCTCGTGGGCCAGGAATTCAAGTTTCTTGCCGGCGCTGATCAGCCTTGAAACAAACGCGTCATCCAGCGCGAATTCCGCCAGATTCTCACGCATCTGAAAGCGCAGGATACAATCCACCTTGCCGCGTCCGAGCTGCCTGCCCAGCAGCTCCCGAACCTGGGGTTCCAGCGCCCGCAGATCTTCCGGCAGGCGCACCGTTATCTCGAGGTAACGGTGGTTCACCGATCGCAGTTCCCAAACGAGACTGCCCCACTGCGTATCCTGGTCGCAGCGGGCGTACGCGGTCATGCTCAGTGCCATGGAGGGTCGTTCGCGGTAAGGTTCGGGGATGTTAACCGCCAGTCCGGCTACCGTCCACCGCTGGAAAGACTATATTAGAATTGAGTCTGGACACTTTCTGATCTTCGACCCGACGACCGGGGCCAGAAAGGCCACGGAAAACCTTGAAAGATGAGACGATATAAAAATTCCCTTGCAAAAGGGCAGTTACTAAACGGCTACCGCATCGAAAAAGCGATCGGCGGTGGCGGTTTCAGCCTAGTCTATCTGGCCACCCAGATGGAGGAGCAGCGGCGCGTCGCAATAAAGGAATACCTGCCCAGTGCCCAGGCCAGGCGTGTTGACGATTCGCGCGTGGAGCCCCTGTCGGAGAGCCTCGCGGGAGCCTACCGGCAGGGCATCAGGCGGTTTTTCGATGAGGCAAGCGCGCTGGCCAAGGTGAATCACCCGAACATCGTGCGCGTGGAAAACTTCTTCCGCGCCAACAATACCGCATACATGGTGATGCGCTACGAACAGGGAAAGGATCTGCGCTGGTACATCAAGCACAAATCCGGAAAGCTGAGCGAACGTTTCATCCGGACCATCTTTCCGCAACTGCTGCTCGGCCTGCGCGAACTGCACGAAAACCGCCTGCTGCACCTTGACATCAAGCCGGCCAACATATTCCTGCGCCCCGGCGGCAAGCCGCTGCTGCTCGATTTCGGTGCAGCGCGCGCATCGGTAGCCGGCAGCAGGCCGAGTGGCCCGCAGACCCTGACCATCGGCTACGCGCCCATCGAGCAGCACATGGGCGGACACCTCGGTCCCTGGACCGACATGTACGCCATCGGCGCCTCGATGTGGGCATGCATCAGCGGCAAGGCTCCGCCGGCAGCGACCCAGCGGGCCATCAAGGATTCGCGCCGGCCGGCGGTGCGGCTGTTCGCGCGCCTCTACTCTCCCCAGCTGCTCGAAGCCATAGACTGGTGCCTCGAGATGAACCAGCTCGAACGCCCACAGAACGCGCAGGCGCTGCTGGACATCCTCAACCCCACCAAGACCGCCGAGCCCGAACTCGAGCCGCCAGAACCCTTCTGGCCGTTCCGTCTGCCGTGGAGAAGGGGCTAGTCGCGATGCGGATCCAGCTCGCACACCACACACTCAAGGGGTCACGGCCGACAAACCAGGACCGCGTCGCCTACGCCGAGCGCGATGGCGCCATACTGATGGTTCTGGCCGACGGCCTTGGCGGCTACGACGGCGGAGCGCTGGCGGCCGAAACACTGACCCAGTCCATCGTTCGTGCGTTCGAATCGGTACGGCAGCCGGTAATTGACAAGCCGTCCGCGTTCCTTGCGCTCGCAATCATGCAAGCCCATAAACTGATCATCAAGAATGGCCGCGCAAGCATCCCGCCGATATCACCACGCACAACCTGCGTTGTCTGCATGGTGCAGCGCGGCTATGCCTACTGGGCCCATGTTGGAGACAGCCGGCTTTATCATTTCCGGGGCGCAAAGCTGCTGCAGCGCACGCTGGATCACAGCACGACGGAGCAGATGCATCTTGACGGTCTGCTGAGCGAGGACGAAATGCGGCTGCACCCCGAGAAAGGGCATCTGCTCAAGTGCGTTGGCGGTCCACAGAAACCCATCATCAGTCTCGGCGAGGAAACGGTCCTTGGACAGGGAGACACGCTGCTGCTGTGCTCAGACGGCCTGTGGCAGGCCATGAATCCCGCCGAAATCGCCCGGTTCATGGGGTTCAGGTCCCTCGACGAGGGCGTCGAGGAAATGCTGCTTGTGGCCGAAAGAAAGATGAAAAAGAACTGCGACAATCTCAGCGCCATGGGACTGCGCTGGGAAGATCGACCGACTGCTGCGCCGCCCCTGCAGCCGGTCAGGGTGGCGGAAACCTCCCATGAAGCGATGATGACCGCCGTTTTCCGGAACCGGGCCGGCCACCGGCGGCGGCCGGAAAACACCGGACCCCCCACTCATAGCCGGGTGGAAACCCTGGATGCAGCCATCAAGGAGCTCGAGGACTTTGTCAGCCGCTTCGACCCGAAGCGCGGAAAGGATCGCTGAAAACCGCAGGATCGCGGAATTTGCGTACCCTTGCGGCACGCCGATTCCTGTACAATGCCCGCTGGCTAAACCAACCATCCGTCATATCCATGAGACCCAGTGACCGCCTGCCGCACGAACTGCGCAACATCCGTTTCACCCGTCAGTATACCCGGCACGCCGAGGGGTCTGTGCTGGTCGAATTCGGCGACACACGAGTCCTGTGCAACGTAAGCGTCGATGAGAAGGTGCCGGCGTTCCTGAAGGGCAAGGGCCAGGGCTGGATAACCGCCGAGTACGGAATGCTGCCGCGTTCAACCGGCAATCGCATGGCGCGCGAGGCCGCGCAGGGCCGGCAGGGCGGACGCACCCAGGAAATACAGCGCCTGATCGGCCGCTCGCTGCGTGCCGCCGTCGACCTGAAACAGCTGGGCGAGCGCACCCTGACTGTCGATTGCGACGTGATCCAGGCCGACGGCGGCACCCGCACCGCCTCGATCACGGGCGCCTGCGTGGCCGTGCATGATGCGCTGGCGCGCCTGCGGGCAAAAGGTCTCGTGCATGCGAATCCCCTTCGGCATCTCGTCGCCTCTGTCTCCGTGGGCATCCATGGCGGCCAGGCTGTGCTTGATCTGGATTATGCCGAGGACTCATCGGCCGCCACCGACATGAATGTCGTCATGAACGAGGCCGGCCACTTCATAGAAGTACAGGGTACGGCGGAAGGCGAGGCATTCAGCCGCGAAGAACTCCTGACCATGACCGAACTTGCCGCGGTCGGGATACGCCGGCTGTTTGAGCTCCAGCGAGCGGCTCTGGGACTGGCGCCGTGACGCAGCCCGGGGGGCACCGGATCGTGCTCGCGAGCGGCAATCCCGGCAAGCTCCGGGAATTCGCGGCGCTGCTGTCCGGCCTGCACTACGAGATCCTTCCCCAATCCCAGTTCGGCACGCCGGAGGCGGAAGAAACCGGCCTTACCTTCGTGGAAAACGCGATCATCAAGGCCCGCAACGCCTCGCGCCACAGCGGCCTGCCGGCAATTGCCGACGATTCGGGCCTAGAGGTCGATGCGCTCGACGGCGCGCCCGGCATCTATTCGGCCCGTTACAGCGGGCCGGGCTCCGACGACCGGCGCAACCTCGAGAAGCTTCTGGCTGGTCTCGACAGCGTCGGGGATTCGCAGCGCACAGCGCGCTTCCAGTGTGTGCTGGTATACCTGCGGCATGCCCTGGATCCCACCCCGCTGATCTGCTCCGGCACATGGCACGG
>JAJYCY010000025.1:0-6571 GCA_021778035.1 Pseudomonadota bacterium | reverse complement strand
TACAGGGACGCATGGTGCAGAGCATCTTCATCGGTGGCGGCACGCCCAGTCTGTTTTCTCCGAATGAAATCGCGCGACTGCTCGGCGCCATCCGCGCACGGCTGCCGCTGCACGCCGACGCCGAGATCACCCTGGAAGCCAATCCCGGAGCTGTGGAAACAGGGAATTTCGCCGGCTACCGCGCCGCCGGCGTCAACCGTCTGTCGCTTGGCATACAGAGCTTCGATCCGGCGATGCTGCGTACGCTCGGACGCATCCACGGAAGAGAGGAAGCGCTGCGCGCGATCGACGCCGCTCGGCGGGCGGGCTTCGACAATCTCAACATTGACCTCATGTACGGGCTGCCCGGACAGGATAGCCGTGCGGCAGTGGAGGATTGCCATACCGCGCTCGCACAGCATCCCGAGCATCTTTCCCTGTACCAGCTGACCCTGGAGCCAAATACGCTGTTCCATGCGCAGCCGCCACCGCTTCCGGCGGAAGATGAGATTGCCGCGATCCAGGAGGCAATCGAGTCCCGGGTACGGGACGCCGGCTATGTTCACTATGAGGTCTCGGCGTACGCGCGCCCCGGACGTGAATGCCGCCACAACCTCAATTACTGGCGCTTCGGCGATTATCTCGGCATAGGAGCCGGAGCGCACGCCAAGATCACCGGCGCAGACGGCATCACGCGTCTGTGGAAAACGAAACATCCGGATGCCTATATGCGCCATGCGGGTACACCGGCGGCGATCGGCGGAGAATGGCGCCTGACACCGGATGACCGCGCATTCGAGTTCATGCTCAATGCACTGCGTCTGGCCGGCGGATTTCCGGACGAGCTGTTTACCCAGCGCACCGGGCTGCCGCTTTCCGCGATCGGGGTTGCGCTGGATGCTGCCGTGGAGAAGGGTCTCGTCGGCCGCAGCAACGGCCTGCTGTACCCGACCCCACTGGGCCAGCGCTTCCTCAACGATCTGGTCGCGCTGTTTCTTTCTGACCGGCAGACGGCGGAAGATGCACACGCCACTTCCGGTCACAACCTGGCGCAGTAAGTCCTGCGGATCCTCTCCGCGCTGCGGAGCGCAAGCTGCATCAGACCGGGGAATCCGGTTACAATGGTGCCGCTCGCACAGCCGGCATGACGGGGCACTGACCCGCGTGCATCATTGAGTTGCGGGATTCGGGAGGCCACGATGCTGTGGGTCAAGGCAGCGCACATCATTTTCATGGTGACCTGGTTTGCGGGTTTTTTCTATCTGCCGCGCCTGTTCGTCTATCATGCCATGGCCAGCGACGCGACCAGCATCGAGCGGTTTAAAATCATGGAGCGCAAGCTCTACTACGGCATCATGACGCCCGGCGGCATCATGACAGTGCTGTTCGGGCTGTGGCTGTGGCTCGGATACGGGTTTCACGGGCTGTGGCTCGACATCAAGCTGGTGCTGGTCGCGGTTCTCATCGGATTCCATGTCTACTGCGGGAAACTGCTGGCCGATTTCCGGCATGACCGCAACCGGCACGGACATGTTTTTTACCGCTGGCTCAACGAGCTTCCGGCCCTGATCCTGGTGGCCGTGGTGATCCTGGTCGTCGTGAAACCTGTGTGACCGGACATACGGCGCTATTGAAATCATTGTCCCATGACCTCAACATGGCTGAAGAGGGTGTTGCCGATCACATGACGACAATCACGTGACGGACCTACGGGAGCGGAGGAGCCTACCCGGTCAGGAGAAGGCAATGCGCACAAGAATCGCTTTGTCCCTGGTGCTGGCCGCCTGCAGCGTGCAGGCCGCGCCGGCACAGGATCTGGTCACAATCGACCAAGCGATCCGTTACGGGCTACAGCATAATCTCGAACTGCGAACGGGTAACGAGCAGCTGCGGACAGCCCGCGCGCGTCTCGGAGCCGCGAGATCCGGTCACTTCCCGCAGCTCGATGCCCGTTATTTCGTGCAGCGCAGCAATAATCCGCTGGACGTTTTTGCCGGCAAGCTGAACACCCGTTCGGTGAATCCGGCCACGGATTTCACGGCAAGCGCGCTGAACGATCCGGGGGCAGCCACGGTCAACACCGCCGAAATCGCGGTGCGGCTTCCCGTCTACACCGGCGGCAAGATCCGTGCCGCGATCCGGGGCGCACGTGACAACGCCCGGGCGGCAGGGTTCAGCATGGACCGCGCACGCCAGGACACGATCTACCGGATCATGAGCGCCTATTATGCGGCCCAGGCTGCGGTCCACAACCGGCAGATTGCCAGTGACGCAGTGGCGGCGGCCCGCGAACACGTGGATACCACCCGGCGTCTGGTCAGTGAAGGCCGCATTGTCGTGTCGGACCGCATGACCGCCGAACTCAACCTGGCGACCATGGAAAGCGCCCACGAAAAGGCGGTCGACCGCGAGCGGCTTGCGTTCGACCAGCTGAAACTCGCCATGGGGTTGCCGGTCAATGCACATCTGGAACTGCCGCCATGGCAGGAGCCGGTGGCGAGCCCCCTGCCACCGCTGCCGGGACTCGAGCAGCAGGCTTTGGCAACGCGCCAGGACCTCGAGGCGGCGCGCTCCATGCTGTCTGCCGGAGATGCCGCCGTCGAGGAAGCACATGCCGCATTCCGGCCGCATGTGAGTGTTGTCGCCAGCAGCGACTGGTACAGCCATAACCTCGGTTTTTCCGCCAACTCCCAGAGCATCATTGGTGTAGTCAGCGTCAACCTGTTCAGCGGTAACCGGGACACCCACGAACTCGACGCCGCCCGGGACCGCAAATCGGAGTCGGAACTGCGCGTGGAGAATCTCGAACAGCAGATCCTCAACCAGGTGCGCACCGCCTACTACGGGCTCAGGGAGGCAATGGCACGGCGGCAGATCGCGGCGCAAAACGTGGCCCGTGCACGGGAAACGGTGCGCCTGGTCAAGAAACGTTACGGCGAGGGACGGACGATACTTCTCGATGTGCTCAATGCCGAACAGCTGCTGATAGCTGCCCGCGAGGAAAAGCTCGCTTCGTCCGTTGATCTCGCGGCCGGGCAGGCAGCGCTGGAGCTGGCGGAAGGCACCCTGGCGGCACCGCAATGAAGCAGTCTGCAACCTTTCAGGCCGGACGCCGACGGCCGCGGACCTGGCACGCGGCAGTGGTCGCGCTGCTTGCCCTGGCGGTTGGCGCCTGCGCCGGTAAACCTCCCTCACCGCCACTCGAACTGCCGGCGCTGGTGCGCCCCGTCATGCGACTGCAACCTCCTCCCGATTCCCGGGACGAGGTGCTGATACCGGTCGCCGCGTTCGTCGTGCGCGGCGGCATCCCCGGGGTGTTTGTTCTGCGCCAGGGACTCGCCCGTTTCCGCATGGTCAGGCCCGGCAGGCAGCGCGGTGACCGCCTGCAGGTGCTGAGTGGGCTGTCGGGGAACGAGACACTCGTTCTCGGAAACCTGGCAGATGTGCATGACGGCAGTCCGATTACCGTACGCCGATAACCGGATCCGAAAAGGAACCCTGTGACCGATCCGTCGAAAATGCAGAATCCGGGTGATGAAGACCGCCACCTGAACATCGCCGGGCGTCTGACCCGCTATTTCGTCGACAGCAGAGTGACGATCCTCATCCTTGTGGTGGCCGTGCTCGCCGGCATGCTGGCGATTTCGGTGACGCCGCGCGAGGAAAACCCGCAGATCGTGGTGCCGGCCGCCAACATCCTTGTATCCAAGCCGGGCGCATCCCCCAAGGAGGTCGAACAGCTCATTATCAAGCCGCTCGAGTCCATTCTTCAGGGACTGACGGGCGTGAAGCGCACTTACGGCATCGCCATGGATTCCATGGGAATCGTAACGGTGCGGTTCAAGGTGGGGGAGAACCGCGAGGCGTCCATGGTCCGGCTCTACGACCGCATCATGAGCAATCTCGACCGCATGCCGCCCGGCACCAATCTGCCGCTGGTGAAGCCGGTGAACGTGGACAACGTGCCGATAATGACGATTACGCTGTCGTCGGCATCACTGGACGACTACCATTTGCGCCGCATCGCCGACGATGTGCTGGAGCACCTGCGCCGCGTCCAGGGCACATCGCTCAGCTATCTGCTCGGCGGGCGCCAGAGGCAGATCAGCGTCAACCTCGACCTGGCGCGCATGCGCCACTACAGCGTCAGTCTTTTCGACATCCGCCGTGTACTCCAGGCAACGAACGTGGACATCCCCTCCGGCACGCTGGTGAGCAACGGCAGGGTGAGCACCGTCATCGCCGGCGGCATGCTGCGTAACGCCGCCGAAGTCCGCGATCTGGTCGTCGCGCTGTACAACCACCGGCCGGTGTATCTGAAGGAAATCGCGACGATCACGGACGGTCCCGGCAACATCCGGTACGTGCACCGCATCGGATACGGACCGGCCTACACCGGGAAGCGCAGTCCCGATTTCGAGGAACCTGCAGTCACCATTGCGATTGCCAAACGCAAGGGCACCAACGCGGTGACGGTCGCGCACAACGTCCTGACGGAGCTTCAGCGCATCCGCCCGATCCTCATACCCCCTTCCGTGCACGTCGACATCACGCGCGATGATGGCCGGCGCGCGAATGAGGCGGTGAATACGCTGATCGAACACCTTACGATCGCGATAGTCACCGTGGTGCTGCTGCTGGTGGTCTTCCTTGGCTGGCGCGCCGCCAGCATTGTGACGATCACCATTCCGCTGATCATGTTCATAACGCTGGCCGTAGGCATGGTCTCTGGCCAGAGCATCAACCGCATCACGCTGTTCGCCCTCATTCTTTCGCTCGGCCTGATGGTCGACGACTCGATCGTGGTCATCGAGAACATATTCCGGCATTACAGCCGCAAGGGTACTGACCGGCTTTCTGGCGCAATCCGCGCCGTCAATGAGATAGGGCGCCCGACCAACCTCGCGACATTCACCGTGATCCTGGCCTTCCTGCCGATGTTCTGGGTTCACGGCATGATGGGGCCATACATGGCGCCGATCCCTTTCAATGTTCCGGTGGCCATGATCACCTCGCTCGCCATTGCCTATTCGGTGGCGCCCTGGGCGGCGTACCGCTGGCTGCGGCTGGCCCCCGGACAGCACGCGGAGGAGCACGCACCAGGCTGGCTCGAGCGCAGCTACGCCAGGATCATGGGCAGGCTTCTTTCCAGCCGGCGGCTGCGCATCGGGTTTTTCGCGGGCATCGGACTGCTGATGCTTGCTGTGCTTGCCATGCCCGTGTTCAGGCTCGTGCAGTTCAAGATGCTGCCCAACAACAATTCCGACACGTTCAACATCACAGTGGACATGCCTGCCGGTACCGCCCTCGAGCAGACCGACCGCGTAGTGCGTCGCATCGGGGATATCCTGCGCAAAGTACCGGACGTAACGGACTACGAGGCAACCGTGGGACGTCCGGGGGTCATTGACTTCAACGGACTGCTCCGCGGCTCGAGCTTCAAGAAGGGCCCGCAGTATGCGGAGGTACGCGTCAACCTGAAAGACAAGCGCTACCGTTCCGAGAGCTCGATCGAGATCGTACGCAGGCTACGGCCGGCGATCGCCCGGCTGGACGCCAGAACCGGAGCCAATATCAAGCTTGTCGAGGAACCGCCAGGGCCGCCAGTGCGTGCGACCATTCTGGCCGAACTTTATGGTCCCGACTACCACACACTGCGGCAGATCGCGAAGGAGGTGCGCTACGACGTGTTCGCCCGGACCAGGGATGTCGTCGACATCGACGACAGCACAACTGCCAGCACAACCCAGTACCGGATCGATGTGGACCGCAGGAAAGCAGCACTTGCCGGAATTCTGCCGGTCGAGGTCGCGCAGACCCTGCAGGCATTTCTCGGGGGCTACAACGCCGGGGCAGTCCATATCGCGCGGGAGAAGGAACCTGTCCTGATCCACTTCCAGATTCCGGTTTCGGACCGCGTGCAGCCATCCGACCTGCAGGACATATTCTTTACCAACCCGGCAGGCAACGAGATTTCTCTCGGGTCCATAGCGCAGATTCGTCCCGTGCCGGAACCCAGACCCATCCTGTTCCAGGACCAGCGGCCGGTCGTCTATGTGACCGGAGAAATGGGGACCGGCAGTCCGGTGTACGCGGTCCTGCACATGTGGGAGTACCTGCGCACGCACCGGCTGCCTGATGGCGTGAAGCTCAAACAGGACTTCATGTCCTATCCTTCGACGACCAGTTACGGGCTGCGCTGGGGCGGGGAAATGCGCCTTACGCTTGATGTGTTCCGTGACCTCGGCCGTGCGTTCGGGGTGGCGATCGTGCTGATCTACGTGGTTCTTGTTGCCTACTACCGCTCGTTCATGACACCGCTCATCGTCATGGGCGCAATCCCCCTGACCATCATCGGGGTATTTCCCGGTCATGCAATCATGAATCTGATCGAGGGTCACTATTACTTCACCGCCACGTCGATGATCGGCGTGATCGCCCTTGCCGGCATCGTCGTGCGCAATTCCCTGCTGCTGATCGATTTCATCCTGGACTTCCGCCGTGCCGGGCACGGTTTACGTGAAGCCGTGCTCCAGGCCGGCATTACACGGATGCGGCCGATACTGCTTACCGCACTGGCGATCATTCTCGG
>JAJYCY010000086.1 GCA_021778035.1 Pseudomonadota bacterium | reverse complement strand
TCCGAGGGAGCGGAGAAACGTCGGTGCGCGGCAGTGTGCGACCGGAATGTTGTTGCCCCGGAAACTTCCCTCCACGGGCCCGCGTGCAGGCCGGACCTGTGGAGGGGAATGCCTCAGCGCTTCATGGCAGGGTGCGGGGGGATGAACCGGATGGGTTTGATGAGCGCATAGCCATGACGCTCCGCGTTGGCAATGGCCGGGTAGGCGCCTGGCACCACGGTGCCGATGCCGATGATGTCAGAAGGCTTGAGGCCGACAGCATGGACCGAATTGCCGCAGAACTCGATTTTCACCCCCTTTTTCCGCAGCGCCGCCACGCGATCCACCAGACCCTGATGGTCAGCATATTCCCGCTTGGAAAATATCCTGATGACCGGGCCCTGGATCACCATGATGAGCTTGGTGCCCGGCATCTGCATGAGGCGTTCCGCGACCATTGTCTGGAAAGCGGTGTCGGCAGGGGTGGCGCCTCCTGCATCCATGACCACTTTCAGTCCATGGTAAATATGGTGACTATGGTCGACTGCAGTACCGTAGGGTTCGAAGGCGCCGGCCGCGGACGCCGGGGCACCGGCTGTTGCCAGACTAAGTATTCCGGCTGCCAGCAGAACAGGAACAAGACGTTTCAGCATTTTCTCCTCTCCTCGCGTAGTCATGATATGGACGGATTGGTCCTGCCCTGTCAGACAGGACCTCCGGCGGTACCGTGCCGGATATAGTGGCTGCCAGCAGGGTACTACCGTCAGGACTGATGTGCCCCCCGGATTATTCCGCTGTCGTAAGTAATAGCCTGGCAGATTGGCTGGTGCCGGGCTCCCTGGTACGGTGCCATGCGCGCCATTCTGCTCCGTACCGGACTCGCCACGCATATCCTGATTGCCGGGGCTGCCTGCCGTTTTTGCAGGCGAAAGAGCAGCCTGAGCATGAAGACAGGATTTTTCGGCGGCACGAAATGGCCTGGTGATTTCGGCTGGTGTGCCCCGGAACCCTGTGTGCTAAAACTCACAGACCATGCCGGGCGGCGAGAGTAGGATCATACAACAGTCCGCAGGCTTATTGAACATAATATAAAAGTTCACAACGATCTGCCGGAAGCGGATGTGCCAGACAGATCCGGAAGGCCGGACGAGGAGGGGGTAGAGATGCGTTTACAAGAATCGGGGGTTGGCAGTGCGGTCGGGACGGGGGTTGCGCGGCGAATTTTTGCCGGTATCGCCGCGTTGGGTCTTCTGTTATTCAGCGCTGCCGCGATGGCTTCCCTGGTCGCGGCGGGTTCAAGCGTGCTGCTGTCTGGCACGACTGCCACAGCAGACCCGGCGCTGGATGGCACTGTGCTCCAGAATGTGATCAGCCCGTTTTCTGTCAGTCTGGGTACGGGCAGTGTGGTGCAGGGATATGTGGAAGACAGCGTTGTGCGCGAAACGGCGACCGGCACGCTCGATTTCTACTACAGTGTGGTCAACGGTACCGACTCGGACGGCTGTTCCGAGAATTCATCGGGATCAATCGGCGTAGTCCAGCGCAGTGGCTTCAGCGGCTTCACGACTGACGCCAATTACCGCCTGGACAGCTCCGGTACCATTGCGCCTAGTGCTGCATCGCGATCTGCAGACGGCAACATGCTGCTGTTCGGCTTTCTTGCAGGGCCGGTAGCCCCGGATGACGCGTCGCGATCCTTCTTCGTCCGTACGAATGCGATCTCCTATAATGATTTCGGGACGGCAACACTGATCGGCTTCAACGCACAGGGCGGATTCGGCGAGACCCAGCTGACGGCATTCCAGCCGGTGCCGCTGCCGCCGGCCCAGGGTCTGTTCGCGGCTGGAGCGCTTATCCTGCTGGCGCTGTCCCGCCGCCGCGGTGTTCGCTGCTGAGCTGGTACCCACGTATCGTCAGGGGTGCTCTCCAGCGCGAAATTCATCAGAAAAAATGAAACCCCGGGGTGCTCCGCCTGCCCTGAGCCCCGGGTTGCGGGCACCGGCCGGACGCGGCAAAGCGATTGCCGGTACTGATAACGCTTTGAAAACAGCATGTTATCGCGATACCATCCAGGAAGTATACTGGTATGTCCGCCTGCCACGGCGGCCTGGGTTGCGTGCGAATCATTACTATAATAAATAAGTACCTAGTCGGGTGCATGGTGAACTGGCGTATCTCCGCGGTCCGGGTAATATCATTACAGAGCGAATACCGCAGACGGGTCATGACCCGGGCAATGACACAGTGATTGTCACTGGTCTCGTCCGGATCTGGTCGTGGTGATCCATGCCGCTCGGAGCGCCCGAGCTTGATCTGGCCAGGGGCGCTGCTTGACCCGGACGCGGGTCATGGATTGCGGGCACCCGACGATCGGGAAACAGTACGGAAAAATATCCGGTAACTAGAGGCCGGGGGGAGAACAGCAATGCGCTCATCTGCTGACAGCGTAGTGGAACGGTTGGCTGCGTTTCCCACGCTAAGCGGTATCGAGGATTCCAGCTGGCGGGATGCGATGCGGTCCGGGCGGTGCATGGACATTCCAGCTGGAACTGTGATGGTGCGCAAGGGACAACCGTGTCTCGATTTTGTGCTCGTTGTGAGTGGCACCATCCGCGTCTACGAGACTGGCGAAAACGGCCGGGAGATTCTGCTGTACCGCCTGTACGGAGGGGAAATCTGTGTTTTGACTCTGACCCATCTTCTGCAGGGCGTTGCCTATACTGCATGCGCCGTCGCCGAAAACGATGTCAGTGTCGTCAGCATTCCCCTGAGCCAGTTCCAGCGCACCCTGGCGGAATCGGAGACATTCCGCACAGCGGTCCTGTTTGCGCTGGCACGCCGCCTGAGCGACGTGATGCAACTGGTCGAGCAGGTGGCATTTCATAGTCTGGATCTGCGACTGGCCTGCATGCTTGGGCAGCGCTTCGAGGCGGGCGGCAGTCCGCGGCTGAAAATCACCCATCAGGAGCTTGCCCGGGAGCTTGGGACCACGCGTGAGGTGCTGAGCCGCCTGCTCAAGAGCTTCGAGCATCGAGGATGCATCCGGCTTTTCCGCGGCCAGATCGAGCTGGTGTCTCCGGCCGCGCTGGGTTCGTGGTCCGTCAGGCGGTCTGTGTAGCCAAGATCACAGACATGGCCAGGAAGGTTGGCTAGCCTCAGTGGTTTTTCCGATCAGGAGGATAATGCAATGAAATCTCTGCCAGCCTGTCTTGCCGTGTGTGCCATGGCACTGTCTGCCGTCGCACACGCCGGAAATCTGGAACCCTATGGCACCGCCAAGAAGGACATGCACCCCTACCCGGCGATCAACCGGGTCTATGATGTCAATTACTATAAGCCGCAGGAACTTAACGCCCTGTACCACTTCATCGTCAACGTGAACAAGGTGGTGCCGGGGAAGACCGTGGTGGTGCTTCATGGCGCCGAGATTCGCGCATTCGCCAAGGAAAATTACGTGAAGTATCAGCCCATCGTAGACGAAATGGCCGGTCTGGCGCGTCATGGAGTCGAGTTCCGGATGTGCAACAATGCGATGCATGCTGCCGGATTCCGTGCACGCGACATCGATGGCTTCATTACCGTGATTCCGGCAGGTTTTGCGGAAATCATTTATCTTGAATCTAAAGGATACCGCTACATCAACCCGCTTCCTACTCCGGTCAAGGACAGTCGCTGTCTGGACAATCCCAAAGCACGGGTTTGCCGGCATCGCCGCTGAGCGGCCCTGGCCTCGCGCATAGGTTTGGCCGGAAACGGGCCAGGAGCGGGCGGGTAGCAACCCATTGCCAGGGACGCCGCATGTCCGCCCAGCTGTAGTGTCCCTGCGGACTTTTCGTGGCCGGCAGCTGCCGGCCACGAGCTTGCCTATACTGAATGCATCAGGGTGGGCCGGGATTCATGTTGAGTGATGTGACCGGACCGATCATTCCGATTCGAATGCTGCGACCCGGAACTGAAGCATGTATTCAGCCTTTTGCACGATAGGCCGCAATCTCGAGTTCCTGCTGGAACTGAGTAACGATTCCGTTCTCGTTCTGGACGAAGCCGGCGTTATCCTGGCTGCAAACGCGGAAGCGGAACGGATGTTCGGCCGTTCACGGACCGAGCTGGTCAGCCTGACGTTCCGCGCTCTCAGGACCCCGAAAGGCATCAGGCCGCTTCCCTATGAGACACGCCCCGACAGCCTGATCTACGAGGTGTGGCTGTTCCGCAAAGACGGTACCACGTTTCTTGCTGATGCCAGTGTCAGTACGGTAACGGATGACGGCAGGAAATTCTTCGTAAGTGTCCTGCGCGACATGACCCCGCGGGAGGAATCGCAGCGCCAGCAGCGGCTGGTCACGGCGGTGTTCGAGAACAGTCTCCAGGGGATCATGATCACCGACTCGCAGAGCCGGGTCATTGCGGTCAACCCGGCTTTTGAGCATATCACGGGGTGTCCGGCCGCGGAGGTAATCGGCAGTTTGCCAAACTTATTCGAAGACAGTTCCGGCCAGACAGTGTTCCGCGGGACGCTGCCCGGCGCAGCTTCTGATTCAGGGCGCTGGCAGGGTGAAATCCGCGGCCGGCGCAGAAACGGTGAAGCCTATTCAGCGTGGCTTAGCGTCAGCGCCGTGCATGACGAATCGGGCGAGATGGTGCATCAGGTCAGCGTGTTTTCGGATATCAGCGAGCTCAGACGGGCCGGAGAGCAGCTCAGGCGTTTGACCAGCCTGTATTCAGCGCTGAGCGAAATCAACCAGCTGATCGCCCGTCATCCGGGCGAGAATGAACTGTTTGCCAGTGCATGCCGTATCGCGGTGGATCACGGACAGTTCAGGCTGGCCTGGATCGGTGTGGTTGATGGAAACACGCAGCGTGTCGTTCCGGTGGCCATGTACGGCAGGGGCAGCGAACGCGTGCGCCAGATGGACATTTCAGTCGATCCGGATCTTCCGGGTGGATGCTCGGTGATGACCCTGGCCATTCGCAGTGCCAGCGCGGTGGTAATCAACGACTGTTCCGGTGACCCGTGCCGGCAGTGCTGGCACGGGTCCATCGGATCCGAGGGGCTGAAGGCGGCGGCTTCATTTCCGGTGCGCCGGGGCGGAGCGGTGATCGGGGCGCTGGGTGTGTATGCGGCCGAAAAGGATTTTTTTTCGGATGATCTGACCATGCTCCTGAGCCGCATGGCTGCCGATATTTCCTTTGCGCTGGACGGAATCGACCAGGAAGTCCGCCGGCGCAGTGCCGAAGCCCGTATTGTCTATCTGGCCAGGCACGACACATTGACGGGGCTTCACAGGCGTACAGTGCTCGAGGAGGCGCTGGTTCATCGCCACGCGGAAGCGCAGCGCCTGGAGTCATGCTACAGCATTGCGCTGATTGATATTGATCATTTCAAGGTGATCAATGACAGTTATGGTCACGCGGTGGGAGATGAAGTGCTGAAACAGGTTTCGGCCGCGCTTCTGGCAAAGTGCCGGGCTATGGACTGGATCGGGCGCTGGGGAGGAGAGGAATTCCTGTGTCTGCTGCCGGATACGGATTCGGACCTGGCGCTGCACAGCATGGAAAGGCTGCGCGAGGATATCAGCGCTGATCTTTTCCCGGCAGGAGAGCGTTCGCTGCGTGTTACTGTCAGTGTCGGCGTGGCAAGCTTCCCGCATGATGGCGCGTCGGTGTCCGACCTGCTTGTCAAGGCTGATACGGCGCTGTACAGCGCGAAGAAAGCGGGAGGGGACCGGGTGGCTCAGGGCGGGCATAAGCCCGGCATCTTCCTGATCGGTGGACAGGTCGAAGAAGCCCTCTCTGACGGCCGGATTGTCCCTGCCTACCAGCCAGTGGTATCGCTGGCTACGGGGGAGGTTGTTGCAGATGAGGCGCTCGCACGGCTGAAGAGCGTCGACGGCGAATTCCTGGATGCTGCGCACTTCATCGAAGCGGCCGGGCATCTGCACCAGGTTTACCGGATCGACCAGAGGATTATCGGCCAGGTCATGGCATGCTGCCTTGCCCGGATAAGAGCGGGGG
>JAJYCY010000085.1 GCA_021778035.1 Pseudomonadota bacterium | reverse complement strand
GTGACGCCCAGACCGGCAATCCGTGTACCACTGAATGTTCCGTCGTAGATGTTTCCTGTGCCGCACGAGGGGCTGTTTTCTTTCAGGATGGCGATGCGTATTCCCTTCTCCTGAACGAGCCTGAGCGTTTTTCTGGCGCCGTGCACGAAATACTCTGACACATCCTGGCCTTCGCAGTTTATGACTTTCGCGGTTCCCAGCAGTACCTTCAATCCACCGGCAGCCGCAGCGATCTCCGCGCGCGGACGCGGGACCGGCAGACCGCCGGCCACTTCCGGGCATGCCTCGACAATGCGTCCTTCATCACGCCATCGCCTGAGCACTGCATGGTCACAGAACCGGCCTGCGCCGTCGAATCGTACCGCCTGCCCCATCAGGCAGGCACTAACGAGAACAGATTCCATATCTTATCCAGGCACATCTTTTCTTGAGGCTGGCTGGCCGCTGCAATCTGCCGGGTACCGTCAGCGGTATCATCGCAACAATGTTCCTTCGATTGCCGGGATGGAATGACCGGCAATCCCGAATTTCCTGATGCCATTGTTCATGCAACCGCAGCCGGATCCGAGACAACCGGTGCATCTTGTACCCCTACTCCGTTCTGAACGGGAATAACGAAAAAATAACCGTGATCAACACCACAGGCCACGCTGCTGAAGTCCGTGCACCGCACAAACAGGCACAAACCTAGACTATGAAGCGCCGTGATTGGCGGGGCGGAGCCCGGACGGAATGCGATCACCGGTTTTTGCACAACTGCTGCGTGTCAGGCTCGGGTTGCCGCACGCCTGCACTGTCCGGAGGTTCCGGTCGGGCACAGGATATCAGCTGGCCTCATAGCCTTTGACCCGGTAGACAATCACCGATGCAACCCAGCCCGCAATGAAAATTGCGACGATGAAAAGACCGACCATTCCGAAATGCCCGTTTACGGAACGGACCTTGTCCCAGAAAAATCCATTGAAATGGAATTCCCCGGCAACAAGGCCGATGGTTTCAATCGCGCCTATCAGCACGGCAACGGTAACCGACACGCTTGTCACGGTGATGTTGTAATAGAGTTTTCGTATCGGCTTCATGAATGCCCAGCCGTATGCACCCAGCATCAGGATTCCGTCCGCGGTATCCATAAGGGACATGCCGGCCGCAAAAAGGACCGGAAACACCATGATCACCCAGACCGGCATGCCATGGAGCGCTCCGGCAGCCGCTATTGTGAGAAGACTCATCTCGGTTACGGTATCGAAACCGAAGCCGAAAAGCAGGCCGACAAAGAACAGGTGCGAACTTTCCGTGACCAGCCGGAACATCGGCTGGAGTATCCTCGACAGGAATCCGCGTTTGTTCAGCAGCAGTTCCATTTCATGTTCATCGTACACGCCACCGTTGCGGACCTGTCTGAATGTGGCATATGCGGCTTTCGCGATGGTAATGTTGATCAGCGCCATGATGAACAGGAATGTCGCCGAAATGGCCGTTCCGACAATGCTGGCATCCTCATTTAACGACCGGAATCTGCCGTTTATCGAGCTCATGGTCATGCAGATCGCGAATGTGGCGATTATAAGCACCAGCGAATGGCCCAGGGAAAAATAAAGCCCGGTGGTCACGGGACGCCTGCCACCCTGCATGAGCTTGCGGGTGGCGGTGTCTATTGCCGCGATATGATCGGCGTCGAAGGCATGACGCAGGCCGAATGAATAGGCCAGCACTGCGGTTCCAAGCAGTACCGGATTGCCGTGAAGTACGATCAGCGCCCAGGTCCATGCTGCCACGTTGAAAACCACAAGCAACAGCATCACGGTTGACACCTTGCTCCTCATGCCGCTGTTATTTTTCAGAAATATTCTCAGCTGTGCATACATGCGCTGGCCTCCCGTTTTTCCGTGTTGATGAGCCGGTGCCGTCTGCCGGGACACTCCGGTTCGCGCCCTCTGCCGGATCCTGGCTGAGCGGCGAAAGCAGCGCGAAAAATCACCGGGCAGCCCACCCATCCGGCTGCTGTTGCCGGTCTCCCACATCTGATCATGCCTGTATCCACACGCTCCACATTGATCTCTGTCAGTTGGCTCTGGTCCTGCATGGCAGGATCCGGCTGGTCCTGTTGTCCAGATCTGTCCGTCACGTCACCGCTTCGCAGGAGGCTATCGTCGGCGCGGACCACTGGTTGACGCCGGGATTGGTATTCCTAAATACATTCTATTTTCGCGATGCATAGGAAAAAACGCCGGTGATGCGATGTAACAGGCGTTGGCACGTCTGTATAGATAACTTGAATATATTTATACAAGTATTTATTTTTATGGTATAAAATAGCTGCTCCGCAGCAGCCACGGCTGCGACCCCATCCTGTCGGCAACAGAATGTCCGATATCGATCCGTGGTGTTTGGCTATTCTGCCGTCCCGGGTGCTGGCGGGCAGGTTCAGGGAGACGGATGATCCCGGCCAACCGGATCTGCAGTAATTTGAAACGATTTCCGGAACGTCACGACCTCCAGCCGGTCGAACCAGGGGAATGTGGCTGCATGACGCTGCGACGCCTGTGTGCGGGCGCTGCGTCACCGCCCCGTGCTACATAATCCGGAAACCGCGCGTGGCGGCCCTGCCGGAATGGAGGGGGTTATCTCCCTGACCACAGAAGCCGCCGCAGGGGATTCTATATACATCTATCAGGCATCGCTGCTGTCCAGATGGCCCGGTTGCCGCTTCGGGAAACCGGGCGCGGCATCGGATTGCGGTCTACGGGCCACCGGGGAATAGGTCAGACGTCGTTTCACGCGACCCGCCAGGCTTTGCGGTCTGCGCGGCAGGTTCAGGGCGCCGGGTAACCGGCAGATTTTCCCCATCAGGAGCAACTTAATGCACGCACCAGGCCATCCTGGAATTTCCCCGACATGGACGACCAGCGCCAAGGAGATGGTAGGCACGGCGCTTGGACCCTCACGCATCTGGTTCACGGCCAGCCATGGCATTCTCAATGAGATCTACTATCCGCGCGCCGACATTCCCCAGACAAGGGACCTCGGATTCATCGTCGCCGATGGCAACGGGTTCTGGGTCGAGGTGAAGCGGCTGGAAGGCTGTAAAGTCTGTCTCCCCGGCCCGGGCATCGCAGCGATGGAAATCGAGCACACCCATCCGCGTTTCAGGCTGCGGCTGCGGTTAACCCCTGATCCGCTGCGGGATGTGATGCTGGTCGAGGTAAGCTTGACGGGTGACGCAGACCTGCGCCCCTATGTGCTGCTCGCACCGCATCTTGGCGGTACGGGTTATGGCAACACGGCCATGACTGGCCGCCACGCGGGCTGGACCATGCTTTGGGCGGAACAGGGGCCTTTTGGTCTCGCCCTCGCCGCGGCCGACGATCAGCAGTGCGATGCCCTGCAGCGTACCAGCGCCGGATATGTCGGCGTAAGCGACGGCTGGCAGGATTTCTCCGCCAACGGCGTGATGTCCTGGACTTATGATGTTGCCGGACCCGGCAATGTCGCGCTCGTGGGGGAACTGCCGCGTCAAACCACGCTGGCCGTCGGATTCGGCAGCAGCAAGGAAGCCGCCGCAACGCTCGCGATTTCATCACTGGCGCAGCCATTCGAAAATGCCTGGCAGAGTCAGGTTACGTGCTGGCAGAGCTGGCATGCCGACCGTACCCGCACCTGCGCCCTGCCAAAAGGTCTCGACTCCGGACTGATTGATATCTTCCAGACTTCGGCCATGGTGCTGCGTACCCACCAGGACAAAACCTACCCGGGAGCCATGGTGGCAAGCCTGAGCATTCCCTGGGGCAGTACCAAGGATGATCTCGGCGGATACCATCTGGTGTGGCCACGCGACCTGGTGGAAAGTGCCGGTGCGCTGCTCGCCCTGGGGGCCGTAGACGAAGCGCGCGATATCCTCCGTTACCTCATTGCGACGCAGCAGGCGGACGGACACTGGTTCCAGAACCAGTGGCTCGGGGGCAAACCGTACTGGTCGGGCATTCAGCTCGATGAGGCAGGCTTTGCGGTACTGCTCGCCTCGGAGCTTGCGGAACGCAATGCCCTTGACGGGATCGTCGTGAATGACATGGTCCGCCGTGCGCTCAGTTTCATCGCCCAGAATGGTCCCGGTACACAGCAGGACCGCTGGGAAGAGGATGCAGGGATCAACCCCTTCACGCTTGCGGTGAGCATCGCCGCCCTCGTCTGCGGCGCACAATTCCTTGCGGATCCTGCGCGCGACTTTGCCCTGGATCTGGCGGACTACTGGAATTCGCGCATCGAACACTGGACGACCGTGCACGGCACGCAGCTTGCGCAGGCGTACGGCGTGTCGGGCTACTACGTGCGCATGGCACCCACTCAGGTCCTGGAAGGTCGTTCGGCACTGGCGTGGGTGCTGTCTATCAAGAACCGGATGCACGATCCGAACTTTCCTGCCGAAGAACAGGTCGGCGGAGACTTCTTGCAGCTGGTACGTTTCGGGCTGAGGCGTGCCGATGATCCGCTGGTGCGCGCCACCGTCAAGGTGACCGATGCGCTGCTGCGCGTCGATACACCCAGCGGCCCCGCCTGGCACCGCTACAACGGCGACGGTTACGGTGAACATCCGGACGGATCCGGATTCAACGGCACGGGTCGCGGCCGCGCGTGGCCGCTGCTCACCGGCGAGCGGGGTCATTTCGCGCTCAGTGCCGGAGAAGACGCCCTGCCCTACCTGCGCGCCATGGCAGCCATGACCGGCCCATGCGGCTTGATCCCGGAACAGGTCTGGGACAGCGCGCCGATTCCGGAGCGCGGTCTCTACCCAGGACGGCCTTCAGGATCGGCCATGCCGCTCGTCTGGGCGCATTCCGAATTCATCAAGCTGGCGTCGAGCATGGCGCTCGGCCGACCTTTCGACCGGCCGGAGGCGGTCTGGAAACGCTACGAGGGGCGGCGGCCAGAAACTCCATGGGCGCACTGGAGTCCGAATGTCCGCCTGCGCCGAATTCCGAGCGGCAAACGCCTGCGGATCTGCCTGCCGCAACCTGCGATGATCCACTGGGGCACGGATGGCTGGCACAACGTGGCGGACATCGTGACACGGGAAACCGGTCTCGGTATCCACATGGTAGAACTGCCGACAGCCTCTCTGCAGCCTGGCCAGCGCATCGATTTCACGTTCCGCTGGAGCCAGGACTGCCGCTGGCAGGGTGAAGATTATACTGTCGTCGTAAGACCGCACAGCACCACCGGCAAAGATGGACGCTGACGTCATTATCATAGGTACCGGCGCCGGAGGCGGCACGCTCGCCCGCACCCTGTCCGGCAGCGGACTGAAAGTGCTGCTGCTGGAGCGTGGCGACTTTCTCCCACGCAGCAAGAGCAACTGGGACCCGGAGGCGGTATTTCACCGGCATGTCTTTCATGTCAGTGAGCAGTGGCTCGACGGCCAGGGCAGGCCGTTCCGTCCGGTCACCGGCTACCACGTGGGCGGCAACACCAAACTGTTCGGTGCCGCTGTACTGCGCCGCCGCGAGCATGATTTCCGCACCATACGGCATGCCGACGGCGATACCGTAGCGTGGCCAATCGGCTACCGGGATCTGGCTCCCTTCTATGACCGGGCAGAAACCTGGTTCTTCACCCATGGACAGCGGGGAGAGGACCCGACAGAGCCGCCTGCCGATCACCCCTACCCTTACCCCCCGGTGAGCCACGAGCCGGCCGTCGAGATGGTTTGCCGCCAGCTCCTGGCACAGGGCCTGCATCCCTTTCATCTGCCGCTGGCCATCCACCTGGATGAAACGCATCCCGCGGCCAGCCCCTGCATCCGCTGCGATACCTGCGATGGCTTCCCCTGCCTGGTGCACGCCAAGGGTGATGCCGAGGTGAGCGCAGTGCGTCCCGCTCTCGACGATCCGGCAATCCGGCTGGAGACCGGGGTGCGCGTGCTCCGTCTGCTCTCATCGGACGATGGCCGCCGGGTCGCGACTGTCGAGGCCACTGGACCGCACGGGCCACGGACATTCAGCGCGC
>JAJYCY010000024.1:22589-27850 GCA_021778035.1 Pseudomonadota bacterium | reverse complement strand
TCCAGCAGATAGCGGCCTTCTACGCCAGCCAGCAGGGGCCCGCAGGTACAACCGAAAGCGCCACGCTCGTGGCCGCCGGCCGCGCACTCTACCAGGGCGGTGATGCGGCGGACCACCTGCCGGCGTGCGCAGCCTGTCACGGCTCCACGGGCCTCGGTCTGCCACCCCTGTTTCCGCGGCTTGCGGGCCAGCACATGGCGTACGTAACCGCCCAGCTCATGGCGTTTAAAGCCAAGGAGCGCACCAACGATCCGCTGGCAATCATGCGTACGGTATCGGCCAAGCTTACCAGCGCCCAGATGAGTGCACTGGCCGCCTATGTCCGCAGCCTCTGAAATCCCGGCCCCGCATGACAGAGACTGAAACGCCGTCACGGTGCCTCGAAAACCGGGCGATCCTCGTAACGGGCGCCGGAGACGGCCTCGGCCGAGCCGCATCGCTCGCTTTTGCCCGTCACGGGGCCGAGGTCATCCTGCTGGGCAGGACGGTATCCAAACTCGAGGCTGTCTATGACGAGATTGTAGCGCTCGGCGCGCCGACGCCTGCGGTCTATCCCATGGACCTCGCAGGCGCCTCAGTCCGGGACTTTCAGGACGTTGCCGGCACGATTGGCGCACGCATCGGTCACCTGGAAGGGCTGCTCCACAGTGCTGCAGCGCTGGAGCTTCTGACACCGCTCGCATTCCATCCGCCGGAAGACTGGGAGCGGACCCTCAGGGTCAACCTGACTGCGCCTTTCCTGCTGACGCAGGCGTGTCTGCCGCTGCTGAAGGCTGCCGGACGGGGCACGGTCATCTTTACGACCGATGAATGTGCCATCCGGCCGAAGGGATACTGGGGAGCGTACGGGGCGAGCAAGGCGGCGCTCAACAACCTGGCCTTCATGTGGGCGAAGGAACTGAGCGATACGCAGATGCGCGTGCACGTACTGGATCCCGGACCGGCCCGCACCGGCATGCGCCTGCGGACCCATCCCGGAGCACCGCTCAGCGCCTGGCCACTGCCTGACGCACTCATGCCGGTCTATGTGCAACTCATGAACCCGGACACGCCGGTCACAGACCAGGTTGTCAGCGCCGCCGAATGGCTGACCGGGGATTCACAGGCTGAGGCCCGGACCGGAACCGCATCAGCCCCGTGACCGGACAGACGATTTGCAGTTCGAGGAGAAAGTATGGCAGACACACTTAAGAATCCGAAAGATACACCCAATCCGGGCCGGCGACGCTTTCTGACGGCGGCAACAACCGTAGTCGGGGCTGCGGTCGCCGGAACAATGGCAGTCGCCATGATAGAAAGCCTGGAACCAACAGCCGCGGAAGCAGCCTCAGCATCGACTTCGGTGAATCTCGAGCCGATCGAGCCTGGCATGCAGGTAACGGTGCCTTGGCAGAAAAAACCGGCCATCGTCGTGAACCGGACACCCGCGATGCTCGCCACTCTCGCCGAAGCGGAGCAGAAAAACCTCCTGAAGGATCCGCAATGCGATGTGCCACAGCAGCCCCCCTACTGCCGCAACCGCTTCCGTGCGCGCAAGCCGGAGTGGCTGGTGATGGTCCGGATCTGCACGCATCTGTGCTGCATCCCGCATTACCGGCCGAAACGCGCGAGCGTGGCGCCCTGGTGGCTCGGCGGCTTCTACTGCCCCTGCCACGGGTCGATGTACGACCTATCGGGGCGCGTCATCAAGGGCTCGCCGGCACCGCACAACATGGCCGTTCCGGAATACGTGTTTTCGCCCGACGGCAAAGCGGTGACCATTACGACGATGTACAAGAAAGCGCATCTTTGCTAGCCGGAAAGCCGGAAAACACAGGAGGTTAGAATGAGCAGGTTTGGTGACTGGCTGAACGAGCGGTTTCCGGCTCGCGAGATGATGCGCGAGCACATGACGGAATACTACGCTCCGAAAAATTTCAACATTTTCTATTATACCGGCTCCCTGCTGCTGCTCATGATTTTCCTGCAGCTGATATCGGGATTCCTGCTCATGGCCCATTACGTGCCGACGAGCCAGGGCGCCTTCGACTCCGTGCAGGGCATCATGTACGACACCAGGTGGGGCTGGCTGATCCGCTACATGCACGTCGACGGCGTGTCGCTGATTTTCATCCTGCTGTACCTGCACATTGGACGCGGAATGCTCTACGGTTCCTACCGCAAGCCGCGCGAGCTGCTGTGGATCATAGGTTATCTGATCTACATCATGATGATGGGCGAGGCGTTCTTTGGCTATGTGCTGCCGTTCGGCAATCTCTCCTACTGGGCAGGACAGGTCATCACTTCGATCATCCACGCAGTTCCGTTCGTGGGACCGGGACTCACCACGCTCGCCCGGGGCGGACCCGGTGTGGGCAGCGCCACACTGCAGCGGTTCCTCGCCCTGCACGCGGTGCTATGGTTCCTGATCATTGCTGCACTGATCGTGATGCATGTCCTGGCGCTGCACCAGGTCGGATCGAACAATCCAGACGGAATCGAGATCAAGCAGCACAAAGGACCGGACGGGCATCCGGTCGACGGCATCCCGTTCCATCCCTACTACACCGTGAAGGACATATTCGGTGTCGGCGTATGGCTGATAATCTTTGCCGCCATCATTTTCTACGCACCGACCATGCACGGGGTGTTTCTGGAACGCACCACGTTTTTCCGCGCCAACCCCATGGTGGCGCTGCCAGACGTGACCCCGCCCTGGTATCTCGCTCCGTACTACGCCATGCTGCGTGCCATTCCAAACAAGTACTTCGGCATCGCGCTGATGGGCCTGGCGATCTCGCTTCCGTTCTTTCTGCCCTGGCTTGACCGCAACCCGGTCCGCTCGGCGCGATACCGCCCCGTCTACCGCATGATGATCATCATCATGGCGATCACGTTCTTCACCCTGGCCTGGGTGGGCGAGCAGCCCCCGTTGCCGAAGTACTTTATCATCGAACGTCTGGGTGCCGTGATTTATGTCGGCTTCTACCTGCTGCTGCCGATCATCAGTTCCATCGAGCCGACCAGAAAGGTACCGGAAAGGGTGCAGTCATGACGAGAAAAACATGGGTAAGTGCAACAGCGGGCATTCTTGCCTGGTTCGCTGCAGGCTGCGCTGTGGCAGCGCCACAGTTTTCTTTCAGCAAAACGACGGTGCTTGCCGGAGCAAGACTTTTTGCCGAACACTGCAGCGCCTGCCATTCGGTCGGTTCGCTACGCTACAACCGGCTGGCGGCACTTGGCATGAGCAAGGCCGACATCGAAAAGGAAATCATGCTGCCGAACGGCGCCAATTACCTCAAAGGCATGGAACCCGCGATGGACGTGGCTGATGCCACGAAATGGTTCGGCATACCACCGCCAAACCTGAGCCATATGGTGCGCGCCAGGGGGCAGAAATGGATATATGCCTACCTCACGTCGTTCTACTGGGACCCGGCGCGCCCGTCCGGCTGGAACAACCACGTTTTTCCGAACGCTGCCATGCCGGACATCCTTGCACCGTGGGGTGGCACCTACGCCAGCGACGGCAAACTCCTGCAGCCGGGACTAGAGTCGCCGGCCGTATACCATCAGCAGGTGGCCGAGATCGTGGATTTCCTGCGCTATGCGAGTGACCCGTCGATATTCGAGCGGCACACGATCGGCCCCTATGTGCTCGGCGCCCTCGTCCTGCTTACCCTCTTTGCCTATCTGCTCAAGAGGGAGTACTGGAAAGACGTCTACAACCGCGGAAATGGAAAGCAGGCACGCGGCCCGAAACAGGGCTGAGCCGATCATCCGCATGGGATATTGCGCGGCATTACCCGCCTCCCCAACGCGGTTGATATAAACCGGCGCCCAACGGACTGCGTACCGCATGTCCATGGACCGGAACCAGTTATGGGATTATTCTTGCATATCCTCAGACTTGAGGGACGGGAGTACCGGAGCGAGGCAGGGAGCTGTTGTCATGCGTTGTCCTGGCAACCCGGCCTGCGCCACGGCATCCCAAAGCATCCACAACCGTCAATGGAGGTAATGTTACATGTCTGACACGTTCGACAAAAAGGTTTCCCGCCGCTCGCTGCTCAAGGGCGCTGCCCTGCTTGCAGGCGTCGCAGCGGTACCCGGACTGATGGCGTCGAAGGAGGCGTTGGCTGGCAAGGCTCCAAAGGCAGCCATGCAGTACCGTGATCACCCCAATGGCAACAAGGAGTGCAAGATCTGCATGCAGTTCATTCCGGGCAAGTCGCCAACAGCCAACGGCACCTGCAATGTCGTGGCCGGCTCGATCAGCCCGCACGGATACTGCATCGCCTGGGCACCCAAATCCTGATTCTGGTCGTGTCACCGGCGCTGGCACAGAACCGGTGACATGGCAGTCCGGATCAGGGCGGATTCCCTACGGAATCCGCCCTGTCTTTTTTTCTGGCATGTGCAGACCCGGATGGAATTGCAGGCACGGCAACCCGCGTCGACTGCTACAGCAGCATCAGCGCATCCGCTCGTAAGTCCCGACCAGCTCACCTTGCGCGATGATGTGCCCCTGCATCGCCTTCTCCAGCGCGGCCTTGGTAGCCTGTCGGAGCACGGGAAGCATGGTGTCGAGGGCGTACAGCTTTTCAAAGTAGCGGTGTCTGCCGACCGGTGGACACGGCCCACCATAGCCCGTGCGCTTCCAGCTGTTCAGGCCCTCGCGGGTTCCGTTCGGCAGATCACCAGCCTTCACTCCCTCTGGCAGACCGTTCACAGTGGGAGGGATGTTGTACAGCACCCAGTGCACCCAGGTCATAAGCGGGTGTGCCGGATCGGGAGCGTCCGGATCTTCCATGATCAGCACCAGGCTTTTCGCTCCCGGCGGAATGCTGCTCCAGCTGAGCGGCGGCGAAACATCCTCGCCATCACAGGTAAATCTGGAAGGAATCGCTCCATGGGAACCGAATGCAGGAGATGAGACCGCAACTTCCATTGCGCCAACCCTCCTGCCGGCACCCGGCGCCTGAAACCTGTCTGCCTGCACCGCCGTACTCAGACAGGTGGCAATCACCCCGATGGCTGCGGCGTGGACCGGAAATCGGCTAATTCGACCCATGCTGGTGACCGCGAGAGAAATCTGCCGCAATCATACGCTCCGGGGCGCCCATCCCGTCAATGCCCTGTGCCGGCCGTGCCCGATGCCGGTGCAGATGCCGGTGCAGATGCCGGTGCAGATGCCGGTGCAGATGCCGGTGCAGATGCCGGTGCAGATGCCGGTGCAGATGCCGGTGCAGATGCCGGTGCAGATGCCGGTGCAGATGCCG
>JAJYCY010000024.1:0-22579 GCA_021778035.1 Pseudomonadota bacterium | reverse complement strand
GATGCCGGTGCAGATGCCGGTGCAGATGCCGGTGCAGATGCCGGTGCAGATGCCGGTGCAGATGCCGGTGCAGATGCCGGTGCAGATGCCGGTGCAGATGCCGGTGCAGATGCCGGTGCAGATGCCGGTGCAGATGCCGGTGCAGCACTTCCATCCGCTCCGCCGTCGTCATCATCCGGAGGCTCCGCGGAAAATTTCGGCATCGGCGGGTTGCCGTTGTAGATCAGATTGAGGCGCTGCTGAAGATAGGCCTCGCGCACAAACGAATACATGTTTGGACCCGCGGCCTGCTCGAGTACGCTGCTCGCCCCCAGCAGGTTGGCCCGGGTATTGATGGCATAGAGTACCCGCAAGCCCCAGCGCGTATTGCCGCTGTTCAGGTAGTTTACCGGGTAGGTGTAGTAGTCGGGGATCAGGCCGAAACTGTCCCGCAGATCGCTCGGACCGAGAATGGGCCACACGATATACGGCCCGGGCTGCACCCCCCAGACGCCGAGCGTCATGCCAAAATCCGCGACGTGCGGCCTCAGCCCGAGGCGCCTGGCCGGATCGAAAAGACCCGCCAGTCCAACAGTCGAGTTGACGAGAAAACGCCCGGTATCCGATGCGGTACGCTTGAATTGTCCCTGCAACAGATCATTCACGATCACCGTTGGCTCGAGCAGATTGTTGAAAAACCGCGTGACACTGTGGCGCACCGGAACCGGCAGTACGTCACTGTATCCCGTGGCAACAGGCTTGAGCAGATAGTAATCGAACTGCTCATTGAACCGGAAGATGACCCGGTTATACGGCTCCAGCGGATCGTAGGCCGATCCATCGCCCGAATCCCCTGCTCCGTGTCCGGTTGTGGCGCAACCGGACAGGATAAGCGGCCAGGCCACCGCCACACACACGAGCATGCGACGAGCCAGGACCGGCATGGAAAGTGTCGGTGCAGTCTTCATTGTCATCAGTTTTCTTCCGCGAATTTCCTGTGGGTCGGGCGCTGGCATCTGGCATCGATGGGGTACGGTCCGTGCGGCTGCCACATACCGCGGAACGACTCTACCAGACCGTTTCCGCGATTGCAGCACGCTGCAGACTGTCGCCCCTGCTCTGTGACCATCCGGCTGCCACCGGCGCAGCCACTGTGGCAATATTCCGTCATGTCCGCCGTTTCCATCCGGGGTCTCGTGCTTGCAGGCGGCCGCTCGCGCCGCTTCCGCGGTACAGACAAGACGTTCATCACGCTCTGCGGCAGGCCGCTGTGGCAGCACGCGCTGTCTGCGATTGCGCCTCAGGTCGATGCCGTAGCATTCAGCCGCAACGATGCGGCCGGGCAACTTGCCGCCGACCTACAGGCTTTCCGCGGTTCCGTTCTCTGCCGCACGGGCTCAAGCCCGGCACGGATCGACGTCCTTCCCGACCTCATCGCTGGCTATCCCGGCCCGCTCGCCGGGATCCACGCCGGACTCAGCGCGTGGCCAGACTGCTACGTCGCGACGGTCGCGGTGGACCTGCCTGCCATTCCACCGGATCTCGTCGAACGCCTGTACACCGGCCTGCGCCGCGGGTGCTGCGCCTATGCAAGCGATGGAACACGCCACGCACTGGCCCTGCTCTGGGCACCAGGCAGCGCCCCGCTGCTGCACGCATTCCTCAGCCAGGGCAGACGCAGCGTGCGCGAATGGCTGACAGCGCACGGAGATCCGGTACTTTTCACCGCGCCCGGCGAAGCGGGCCTGTTCATCAACATCAACACGCAGGATGATCTGGTTGCTGCTGAACACCACTTGCGCGCACAGGGGCGCTGCTGACCGCATCCGGGCTGTCAGGCCAGCGCCCGGCCGACCCTGCGCACCGCTTCAAGCCAGGCCTCGCGCCGTTCCTTGCTGGCTGTGCGCATCGGTCCGATTTCCGTGATCCGGACCGGACTCACACCGCAGAGTCCGAGAATTGCCCTTTTCATGGTCCGGTGGGCTGGCCCGCCAAAAACCCAGCGATAAATAACCGGCGCGGAATTCATCGTAACGATGAGACGCGCGCTGCGGCCCTTCAGCAGCCGGCTCCAGAGCCGGGATCCCTTCGGAAAATCCACCGCGAACCCGGGCACGAAAGCGCGCTCGATGAAACCCTTCAGCAGTGCCGGAATGGTGCCCCACATGATGGGATAGACAAACACGAGGTGTTCCGCCCACCGGATGGCATCCTGTGCGTGGACAATATCGGTCTCGACCGGTCCGGGGCCAGCCCGAACCGGGTCGAAACTCAATTCGGCAAGCACCAGCCTGCGGACCTCGGCACGCGCCTCTCCGGCACCCTCGGCATAGGCGTTGGCCAGGGCGCCGCAATAGCTGGCCGGAACCGGATGGGCCAGGATTACAAGAATCTTCTGCGTCATCAGATCTCCCGGAACCTGCTTCATGCCACATCTGCAGTGTCCTTGCCGGGCATGCAGGCACGTTGGCCGAGCCAGTGCGGCTGTAATGCCCCTCTGCAGGAACAGTGGCCGTACGTGCAGCTACGACCACCGTGCCGACGGCAAGTTCAGGTGCAGCGGCAACGGGACGGAGCCCGGTCAGTCACCATTGGGCATCCGGCAGCCGCGCAGGTCACGGGTCATAGGAACGGCAGCCACCATACCCTGGTAATAGTACGACAGACACCCGATTCGGGCGCGGCCGAAAACAGACCGAGATGTGCACCCCGGTACGAGCCATCACCGCCAGCCTTAACGGGCCATGCAATGCCGGGCTGCCCGCCTTTCGTTCCAAGACCATCCCGGCGAACTCGCGGCATCGGCACGATACAGCGCGCGTCGACAAACCTGCAGAAGTGAGGTCCGTGATCCGCGCATCCCACTTCAGACACCTGCCAGGACGGAGCGGTCCGGAAGAAATCCGGGCCAGCATGATTTCAGGGTCTGCGGCGTGCTGCGGCGCGCGGCCCCTTGGCGGTACGGCGGACGGCTGCAGTTTTCCTGTTGCGGCGCGGTGCGCGCGGCGGCGGCGGCGGGGGTTCGTAGCCGATGCTGCTCAGCAGCGCCTTTGCCGCCGGCGCTTCCATGTCCTCCCAGCGCCCCGGGCGCAGGCTGCGGGGCAGTGTCACCAGTCCGTAGCGTACGCGGATCAGCCGGCTCACCCGGAGACCAGCCGCTTCCCACAGCCTCCGGACTTCGCGGTTGCGTCCCTCCGTGAGCGTAACATGGTACCAGTGGTTGGCACCTTCGCCACCGGCATCCGTGATGCTGTCAAAGCGTGCCATCCCGTCATCAAGTTCAATGCCCTCATGCAGACGCGCGAGCGTTTCCGGCTGCACTTTTCCGAGGACACGCACCGCATATTCGCGCTCGATCCCGGAACTCGGGTGCATGAGGCGATTGGCGAGCTCACCGTCGGTGGTCAGCAGGATCAGTCCCTGGGTATTGATATCGAGGCGCCCCACTGCGATCCAGCGCCCGCTGCGCAACAGTGGCAGATGATCGAATATGGTACGCCGCCGCTGCGGATCGGAAGCGGTGCACATTTCGCCTTCGGGCTTGTTGTAGAGCAAGATGCGGCGCTTTGTCCCGGACATCACGCCCGCCGAAAGCGGCTGGCCGTCTATCCGGATCTGCTGTCCCGGCCGGACCCGGTCACCGCGCGAGGCGACGATACCGTCAACCGAGATCCGTCCCTCGTCGATCCAGCGTTCCATTTCGCGCCGCGAACCGATACCAGCGCGCGCCAAAACCTTCTGGAGCTTCTCCCCCTGCGGCGCGCCGCCGGGAAGCCCGGCTCCTCCGGCGCGGCCACCTGGCCGCACAGATTCACGGTGTCTGCTCCCGGGCACGGATCAGACTGCGCCGCTTCCGGCAGCCTCGGCGTGAGCGTGGGCGGCGTCCGCCTCCGCATCCACCGGCCCGTCGCCGGAATCCCGTGATGCCGTCGTCTGGTCCTGACTGTCTGCGCCAGCCTGCGTTCCTTCCTCCACACCACCATCCGGCGCTACACCGGAATCGGCAACCCCATCGGCATCGCCTGCCGGCCCGGTGGCAAGGCCGAGCCCGGCACCGAGCTTTTCGACATCACGCAGTTCCGCGAGGGGCGGCAGTTCGTCCAGGGTCCGCAGGTTGAAATGCTCGAGAAAACCCCGCGTGGTGCCGTACAGCACCGGACGCCCGGGAACCTCGCGCTGCCCCACCTGCCGGATCCATTCCCGTCCCAGAAGGGTCTTGATGATCTCGCTGCTCACCGCCACGCCACGTATATCCTCGATCTCGCCGCGGGTGACCGGCTGGCGGTAGACAATGATGGCCAGCGTCTCCAGAAGAGCCCGCGAATAGCGCACGGGACGCTCCTCGTTCAGGCGAGTGACCCATTCGGCGTAGCGTTCCCGCGTCTGCAACCGGTAGCCGTGATCGATCTGCCGCAGCTCCACCGCACGGCCGTTACAGTCCTCGTCAAGCTGCGCCAGCGCGGCACGCATCTCGTCACGCGACGGCCGCGAGTCTTCCGGAAACAGGGCCAGCATGCGATCGATGGTAAGCGGCTGCCCGGCAACCAGCAGCGCCGCCTCGAGGATGTTCTTCAGTTCGTTGTTCACGTCACTCATTCAGGCAACCGCCTTTACATGTATGGGCGCGTAAGGTTCGTTCTGCACCAGAACGAGAAGGTTTTCCTTGAGCAGCTCCAGGATTGCCATGAAGGTGACCACAACGCCCATCCTGCCCTCCGTCACATCGAACAGCACCGCGAATTGCACGAAGGTACCGGCACTGACGCTGGCCAGTATCCGGGTCATGCGCTCGCGCACCGAAAGCGCTTCCAGCATGACGCGGTGATGGCGGTACATTTCGGCGCGCTGCAGCACGCCACGGAAAGCATCAAGCAGTTCAAACAGCGTGACATTTGGTTCCACCCGCCGCACCGGCTTCGCGTCGCACTCGACGACCGCAAGATGGATCTCGCGCCCCACGCGCGGCCGCCGGTCTATGTCCTCGGCAGCCTGGCGGTATCGCTCATACTCCTGCAGGCGCCGGACCAGCTGCACACGCGGATCCTCCTCTTCCTCCTCGCCCTTGTCCTGAGGCAGCAGCATGCGCGACTTGATCTCCGCCAGCATGGCCGCCATCACCAGGTATTCGCCGGCAAGCTCGAGACGCACATGCGTCATGAGCTCCACGTATTCCATGTACTGCCGCGTGATCTCCGCAATCGGAATGTCCAGGATATCAAGATTCTGTTTGCGTATGAGATAGAGCAGCAGATCGAGCGGCCCCTCGAAAGTTTCGAGGATCACCTCGAGCGCATCCGGCGGTATGTACAGGTCCTGCGGCAGCTGCATCAGCGCCTGGCCCTGCACGATCGCAAGCGGTGCGTCCTCGGGCTGCAGCATGGCACCCTCCTGTTCCGGCCCGCTCATCAACTATACCCCAGCCCCATACTGCGGCGCACGTCCACCATCGTGTCCTCCGCGATGTCACGCGCCTTGCGACAGCCTTCCGAGAGGATGCTCCGCACAAGCGCCGTGTCCTCGGCCAGAATGGCAGCCCGCTCGCGTATCGGCTTCAGTTCCGCCAGTATGGCATCGATCACCGGCTGCTTGCACTCCAGACAGCCGATCGCGGCGCTTCGGCAGCCCTGCTGGACCCACTTCCGCACGCCATCATCGGAATAGACCAGATGGAACTGCCATACCGGGCACTTGTCGGGATCACCGGGATCGGATCGGTGCACGCGTGCCGGATCGGTCGGCATGGTGCGGATCTTGCGCGTAATCTCGTCGGGCGCATCCCTCAGACTGAGGACATTGCCATACGATTTAGACATCTTCTGTCCGTCGAGGCCCGGCATCTTCGATGCCGACGTAAGCAGCGCCTCGGGACCGAACAGGATCACCCGCCCGCCGCCCTCAAGGTATCCGAAAAGGCGTTCGCGGTCGCCGAGGGTAATGTTCTTCTGCTTGTCGAGCAGGGCCCGCGCAGTCTCAAGCGCACCGCCGTCGCCGCGCTCGAGATAGGCGGTGCGCAGCTCGCGGTACAGCTTGCCGGCCTTCTTGCCCATCTTTCCGATGGCTGCTTCGGCCACGCTCTCGTAATCCGGTTCGCGCCCGTACAGGTAGTTGAATCGCCGTGCAACCTCGCGCGTCACCTCGACATGCGCCACCTGGTCCTCGCCGACCGGCACCAGGCCGGCACGGTAGATCAGTATGTCTGCGCTCTGGAGCAGCGGATAGCCGAGGAATCCGTATGTGGAAAGATCCTTGTCCTTGAGTCTCAGCTGCTGGTCCTTGTAGGTCGGAACGCGCTCGAGCCAGGAAAGCGGCGTGATCATCGACAGCAGCACGTGAAGCTCGGCATGCTGGGGCACGCGCGACTGGATGAACAGCACCGCATTCGCCGGATCTATACCCACGGCAAGCCAGTCGATGACCATGTCCCAGACGTTTTCCTCGATGACCCGCGGCTCCTCATAGTGGGTCGTGAGGGCATGCCAGTCAGCGACGAAGAACAGGCACTCGTACTCAGTCTGCAGCTGCAGCCAGTTCTTGAGCACTCCGTGGTAATGCCCGAGGTGCAGGCGGCCGGTCGGACGCATGCCCGACAGCACACGCTGCGGCTGACCGGGAAGGACGCTGCTCATCCTCAGCCGAGCCCGGTCACGGCAGCTACCAGCCGGACAATGAAATTCCCTGCCGGACCGATGACGACCCACAGCACGCCCGTGAACATCAGGGCGATCACAATCAGAAATCCGTAGGGCTCCAGCCGGCTGAGACGCCAGGCCCAGGGACCGGGCAGCAATCCGACCGCGACGCGACCGCCGTCGAGGGGCGGCAGCGGCAGGAGATTGAACACCATGAGCAGCGCATTGACCGCGATTCCGCCAAGCCCCATGTACTCGAGCGGCTTGCCGGCCCACTGCGCGGAGGCTGGAAGCAGCAACACGATCCGCACCACAGCTCCCCACATCAGCGCCATCAGCAGATTGGACACTGGACCCGCGGCCGCAACCATAGCCACGTCGCGCTTCGGATGGCGCAGGTTCTCCCAGGTGATCGGAACCGGTTTGGCCCACCCGAATATGAATCCGCTGTGGAGCAGCAGCAGCACAGCCGGCACCAGGATGGTTCCGAGCGGATCGATATGCCGGATGGGATTCAGGGTCAGACGGCCCAGGCGCTCGGCGGTCGGATCGCCCAGGCGCTTGGCCATCCAGCCATGCGCGACCTCGTGCACGATGATGGCGAACAGCGTCGGCAGGACGAGAATGGAAATGAGCTGGGGAGACGTAAGTGTCTGCAGTATCCCGAATATTTTATACAGCATTCGGCCATTATATCAGGCCACGCCGCCTGCGGCCACGCGCCCTTTACTGCGCCGGGAACGCTGCAAAGGTTCCGGCGCCCCCCTTGCCAAGGCGCGTCACTGTCGCCACCCCATCAGTGAGCACTACCACCGTCGTGGGCTCCCATCCGCAGTTGCCGCCATCGATCACCAGGTCCAGCTCGTGTTCGAGGCGTTCGCGGATCTCCTGCGGCTCGGCAAGCGGCAGATCCTCTCCGGGCGGTATCAGCGTGACACTCATGAGCGGCTCCTCCAGTTCGGCCAGCAGCGCCTGGGTGATGGCATGCGCCGGCACCCGCAACCCGATCGTCTTCCGGCGCGGGTTCTGCAAACGCCGTGGAACCTCGCGGGTCGCCGGGAGGATAAAGGTATAGGGTCCGGGTGTACCGGCCCGCAGAATGCGGTAGTCGGCGTTGCCCACGCGGGCATAGACAGCGACTTCCGACAGATCCCGGCAGACCAGCGTGAAATCGTGACGGTCGTCGAGCGCGCGGATGCGGCGGATGCGCTCCATCGCGGCCTTGTCTCCGATACGGCAGCCGAGCGCATAGCTGGAATCCGTGGGATAAGCGATAACTCCGCCGGTGCGCAGGATTCCGACCGCCTGGCGTATGAGACGCGTCTGCGGGTTACGCGGATGGATCTGGAAATACTGGGTCATCCCGACTCCCCGGCGCCGGCGGCCGGCGGCGCCCCGGCTCCAGCTCCCGGTCCGTCATACCCCCAGGCCCCCCACAGCGGCCGGCAGGAGTCCGGAAGTGGCGGCAGCCGGCCGAGATCCATCCACGGCGCCTCCGGTCCGTGATAGTCCGAACCGCAGGAAGCCAGCAGACCGTAATGCCCGGCAAGCAGCGCATAATGGCGCCAGTCATCGGGGCTGTGGCTGCCGCATACCACCTCGATGGCTTCTCCGCCCGACTCCCTGAACTCTGCCAGCAGGCGGCGCATGCGGGTAGCGGTGAACCGGTAGCGCGCGGGGTGGGCGATCACCGCCTGGCCGCCGGCCGCATGGATCCAGCCGACCGCTTCGCGCAGGCCTGCCCACTGTCCGGGCACATATCCGGGCTTGCCTCGTGACAGGTATTTCGCGAACGCTTCACGCGTGTCCCGCACATGACCCTCGGCCGCCAGATGCCGCGCAAAATGGGTGCGTCCGACCAGCGTGCCGCGGGCGCGGGCACGAGCGCCTTCAGTGGCGCCGTGGATGCCCTGCCGTTCGAGCCGGTGGCCGATTTCCTCCGCGCGCCAGTCACGGAACCTGAGGTGCCCGGCAAGACCCGCCTGCAGGGTCGGCTCGCCGGGATCAATGCCCAGGCCCACGATATGGAGCGTGTGGCTGTCCCAGATCACCGAGATCTCGACACCGGGCACCAGCACGATTGCGGCGACCTGCGCGGCGACCTGCGCTTCGCCCAGACCGCTGGTGCTGTCGTGGTCGGTCACCGCCAGTACGTCCACCCCGCTCTGGCGCGCGCGCATCACGAGATCCGTCGGTGACAGCGTCCCGTCAGAATGGAAAGTATGGGTATGCAGATCGTAGTGCAGCATGGAATCCAGGCACATCCTCCGGCCGGTCAGGCACACGCCGGGTACCGTGGCAGCAGCCCACCACTGTGCGCGCCTGTCGTGGCTGAAAAGAGTATCATGGCTCATCGGCACAATTCATCCGGCCGGAGAAGTCATGCATTCCTATGCTGCACTGCCGACGGCGATCGCACGCTTCCGGTCAGCCGTGGCCGAAATCCGTGTCTCTGCCGCTTCCCGGGAGACAGCGCCCACGCAACTCATTGATGCATCAGAAAACTTTCTCGAAATGCTGAGCAGCCTGGATCGCGACCGGGGCGAAACGGGACCGATCTCGGACGTCGATGCCACCGCACTGGGCGGCTACGGCCTCGATCTGCTGGCCGAGCTCGGTCACTGGGTGCAGCAGCACGGACTGATGGAGGCACGCCGTGGCGTCGGCGCTGCGGGTCTGGCCACGGCTGCGTGGGTGATCCGGCATCTCGGCCGCATCAGCTCCCTGGAGCTGGTGGTGGATGCGCTGGCCGACCTCGCCAACCGCACAACGGATGATGCGGAGCTGGAAGACATGGCGGGATTCATGGGGAAAGTGTTATCAGCCTGTGACAGCCGCATCCAGCAGGATCTGGAAAAAACCAATCCCGGGCGGCCGTGGCGCGTGCTGCATCTGAACCGCGGCATCGTGGCGACCCGGTCGCACCGGCCGGACCTGATGATCCGGGTTTTTGACGAGCTGGTCCGGGCACTCCCGGAGGAGGCGCCAGCCTTTTTCGAGCAGGGCATGCAGCAGATGGTGGCCCTTGACTATCCGGCCCCGGTACGCGCGATCATGGCCCGCTATCATGCCGCCTGGAGCCATCCGACACTTCACTGAGTCACCTCGTTGCCCCTGCCTGAACGACGTGCGAGAATGATTTTTTTGCCCATGATCCTGACATAATGAAGATATTCGTTGATTTCTTTCCGCTTTTCCTGTTTTTCCTGGCGTTCAAGCTGGGCGGAATCTACGTCGCCACGGCAGTGGCCATCGCGGCATCCCTGCTGCAGGTCGTCTGGTCCCGGTATCGGCATGGCCGGTTCGAAACAATGTACCTGATCCAGTTCGCCATCATCGCGGTATTCGGCGGCCTGACACTGGTTCTGCACAACGACACGTTCATCCGCTGGAAGCCGACCATCCTGTACTGGACTTTTGCCGCGGTATTTCTGGGCAGTCAGCTGGCAGGACGCAGGACCGCCTCCGAGGTCCTGCTCAACAAACAGGTTTCGATGCCGCCCCGCATATGGAGAATCTACAATCTCAGCTGGGTGCTATTCTTTCTGCTGATGGGAGTGCTTAATCTGTATTTCGCCTTCTATTATGGCCTGCATGAAAGCAAGGCTGCGCGACTCGAGACCTGGGTCAACATGAAAGTGTGGGGCTCAGCGGTCCTGTCTCTCGTGTTTGGCGCAGGGCAGGTCCTGTTTCTGGCGAAACACATGGACCAGCCGGCGGCGCAGGTACAGAAGGAAGACTAGGGACAATGTTCTATGTAATCACCGGGCAGGATGTGCCCGACAGCCTGGAACGGCGCAAGGCCACGCGTCCGGCACATCTGGAACGGCTCACCAGGCTGCGTGCCGAGGGACGGCTGCTGCTCGCGGGGCCTTTTCCGGCGATCGATGCTGCGGATCCAGGCGCGGCCGGATTCAGCGGCAGCCTGATCGTGGCCGAGTTCCCGTCGCTTGCAGAAGCCCAGGTCTGGGCCGATGCCGATCCGTACGTCGATGCCGGCGTCTATTCGCGCGTGACCGTGCGACCGTTCCTGAAGGTATTTCCATGACTGCCGGTTCTGACACCCTTGAACACCGGCTGCACGAGGCGCTGGCCGCAGACGCCCGCGACACCGTGGATGAAAGCACCCTGCGCCGCGCATACCGCGGCGCCTGCGGCCGCCACGGCGCAGTCAACTCGGATCTGTGGAAGCGTTCCGCCACGGGCCAATCGCCACCGCATCACCTGCACGACACTCGGCGATTCGATGCACTTCCGCATCCGCGCGCCCGGTGCCGGCATGTTTTTCCCGGACAAGCTGTAAACGACAGAGCCCACTCCCAACAAGAGGCAAATTCATGAAACATTCCCGCCCACTGATCCTGCTTGCGGTCGTGAGCCTTGCCGTGGTTGCCACGGCGTGCCACAAGAAAACCGCGGTGGCCACCGGTCCGGTCGTTGCTACGGTCAACGGCCAGGCCATAACCCAGTCGGATTTCAACAACTACCTGCAGCTGAACCAGATTCCGCAACCGGTTCCGGACCAGACCCGCAAGCTTGTCCTGGACCAGCTCATCAACCTCACCCTGCTTTCCCAGGATGCGGTCAAGCACGGACTCAATCGGCAGCCGGACGTAAGCTTCCTTATCCGGCAGCAGCGCGAGAACGTGCTGGCAAACGCCATGGTCCGGCAGTATCTTTCCGCCAACCCGGTTTCGGATGCCGACGTGAAGGCACGCTATGCCCAGGAGGCAGCCAAGACCAACAAATTCGAATACCGGGCACGTCACATACTGGTAAAGTCCAAGGCCGAGGCACAGCGGATCATCAGCCAGCTGCAGCACGGCGCGAACTTCGCCACGCTCGCCAAGAAGGATTCGATCGACATCCAGTCAGCACGCGTAGGCGGAGAACTTGGATGGTTCAACCAGACGTCGATGGTTCCGGCCTTCTTTGAAGCAGTGACAAAACTGAAGAAGGGTGAGATCACCCCGGAGCCAGTAAAGACCCAGTTCGGCTACCACGTGATCCAGCTCGAGGACATGCGACCGTACAAGTTTCCGCCCTATGCCGAGATGAAGGATCGCATCCGCGCAGTAATGCAGCAGGAACGGGTCAAGGACCTGATCAGCAAGCTCAGGACCGAAGCCAAGATCAGCAACACCAAGTAATCTGGGTCCATCCGGCGCACGCCGCGCCCCGGCAGTACGGGGCACGGCGTGCTGCCCGGGTTGCAACGCCCGCCCTACCCGCCCAGCAGTTTCATGAAAGCCGGCTCGTCAAGTATCGTGACCCCGAGCGCCTTCGCCCGGTCAGCCTTGGTACCCGGATCCTCGCCGACCACAACGTAGTCGGTCTTTCCCGACACGCTGCCAACGACCCGCGCTCCCAGCGCCACCAGACGTGCCGTTGCCTCGTCGCGTGTCAGCGAGGCCAGCGTGCCAGTCAGCACGAAAGCCTTGCCGGCGAGAGGCAATGATCCACCAGCCTCGATGGAAACCGCTGGCCAGTGCACTCCGGACTCCAGCAGGCTGCTGATCACCTCGCGGTTGTGTTTCTGGTGGAAGAAACTGTGGATCTCGCCCGCCACATTCGGCCCGATTCCGCCCACCTCCTCGAGCGACTCCGCGCTGGCGTCCATGACCGGCGCCAGGTCGCCAAAGTGGACAGCCAGCGCCAGTGCGGTCGCTTCACCCACCTGCGGAATGCCGAGCGCATTGAGCAGCCGCGGCAGGGTGGTCGCCCGGCTTGCGTCGATCTGCGCCACCAGGTTGTTCGCCGACTTCGTGCCCATGCGCTCAAGTCCGGCCAGCGCTGCAGCATCCAGGCGGTAGAGATCTGCGACGGTCCTGGCCATGCCGCTTTCCACCAGCTGTGTGGCGAGCTTGTCGCCGAGACCCTCAATGTCCATGGCGCGACGGGATGCGAAGTGCAGCAGCGCACCCACGCTCTGCGCCGGACAGAACAGGCCGCCCATGCACCGGTATGCCGCTGCCCCCTGCTCGCGCACTACCTCGCTGCCGCACTGCGGACATCTCGGCGGCATGCGCCACGGATGGGTGTTCGGCGGCCGCTTTTCCATCACGACTGCAACTACCTCAGGAATGACATCTCCGGCACGCCGCACAATGACGGTATCCCCGATGCGCACGTCCTTACGTTCCACTTCGTCCTGGTTGTGCAGCGTTGCATGCGTCACGGTCACGCCGCCGACATGCACCGGATGCAGTACGGCGACCGGCGTGACCACACCGGTGCGACCGACCGAGGCCAGTATGTCCTCGACCGTCGTGTTCTCCTCGTGCGCGGGAAACTTGTGGGCTACCGCCCAACGCGGCGCCCGGGCTGTGAATCCCAGGCGTTCACGCGCCGCGAGTTCATCCACCTTGTAGACGACGCCATCGATCTCGAACGGCAGACGTTCACGCATGGCGGCGATGTCGGCGTAATACCGCAGACAATCTTCCGCGCCATCCACGGTGCGGAAAAGGCCGGTAACACGGAAGCCCCATTCCGCGAGTCTTGCAACCACGTCCGAATGGCGCGCGGGAACCGTTCCGCCGGCCACCTCACCGAGCCCCCACGGGAAAAAGCTGAGCGGACGCGCAGCCGTGATGCGGGGATCGAGCTGGCGCAGGCTGCCTGCTGCGGCATTACGCGGATTCGCAAATATCCGGCCACCGGCCTTGAGCTGGGCCGCATTAAGCTTCGCAAAATCCTGTTTTGGAATGACGATCTCGCCGCGCACTTCGATCACGTCCGGCCAGCCGCGGCCGCGCAGGCGCAACGGGATGCTGCGGACGGTACGCGCGTTCTGGGTCACATCCTCTCCCACCGTCCCGTCACCGCGCGTGCCCGCTCGCACCAGCAGTCCGTCCTCATAGCGCAGGCTGATCGAAGTACCGTCGAACTTCGGCTCCGCCGTATAACTGACCGTGCCGGCAACCGCCAGCCCCCTGCGCACCCTGTCGTCCCAGTCCTGAACCTCCGCATCCGTCATGGCGTTGTCCATCGAGGTCATCGGCACCCGGTGGCGGACCTCGCCGAATTCTCCGGCCGGCGCAGCGCCAACGCGCTGCGTCGGGGAATCAGGGACAATAAGCTCAGGATACCGCCGCTCGAGATCCTGCAGTTCGCGCAGAAGCCTGTCGTACTCGGCATCGGATACGACCGGCGCGTCCAGGACGTAATAGCGGTAGTTATGCTCGTTGAGCTGTTCGCGCAGGGCTTCGATGCGTTTTTCTGCGCGTGAGGGATCGCTCATGGCTCAAATCCTTCCACAGCCTCGACATCCGCGTGACGCCCGGCACGGGGTCCGGCAGGAAGGCATCGGGCAGAGGTCAGAACAGCCGCATCGCGGCTTCGCTTCCGGGAATGATGCCCCGGCCTTGCATATCCGTGGCGATGCGGTCGATCTGGGTACGGATCATCTTCAGACCGGAGTCAGTGAGCGGCCTGGAATCCTGGTCGACAAGGCGTCCGTCGAGCAGCTCGCAGATTCCGCGCGCCGCCAGAATCATCTTTTCGAACACCGCAGCCGGCTGGTAGGCGCAGGGAACGTTCATGAACAACGTCAGTCCTGCGGTCCTGGTGGACTCCAGGTTATCCGGATCGAACGAACCAGGATCGTACAGGTTAGCAAGGCTGAACAGATGGCGGCACCCGAGCGGATTGTCGTTCTTGAAATGAAAGATGTTCATCATGCCGAACTGCATGCCCTGGCTGGATGCCGCCTGGCTGATCGCGCGCCCGCTGAATCCGCCCGGATCGTTGGAAAGAATGTTCACGCTTGCCAGAACGTCATTCGCCTCGCAAAACCGGTCGAGTTCAAGGGCCGCCTCCACCGCCTGCTCCGGGGTAACGGAGAGCTTCGTCGGCCGCTGCAGCAGATCTGCCAGCTTCAGCGACATCTGCACGAACCGGTTGATCTCCGATTCGCTTGCAGGGCCATGGCAGTCAGCAAGCTGGATCGCAACTGCCACATCGCTGTACTGGCAGTATTCCTGGTCGGATTCAAGATTGGACCACTTCTTGGTGAGATATCCGCGTCCGAAGATCTGGTGCGGCTTGTCCAGCAGGTATTCATTCTGCTTGTAGACCCCGAGCGCCTTGTTGCGGCTGACTGGCCCTGCACCGGGAAGCTCGATCACGAAATCGGTCTTCTCGTCCGGCTGCTTCTGGCGGACGGGGCCGCTGCCGGAATGTTCTGACTGTCCGATGTTCAGGCTCAGGTCGAGCGGCATCAGGGCAGCGCTCTCGATCGCCTCGAGCTTCTCGTACTGCTCAAGTTCCGGACTGCTGCCACCTGCGGCGGACTCCGGATCATCCGGCCTGAGAAATCTCGCGTCAGACGTTACCGGCGGTCCGGGGTTGATATCCAGTCCGTACTGCCCTGCCGTCTCGCGCCGCGCCTTGAGCACTGACGCGGTGACCGGCCCGGCGGATTCCTCGGCCGCTACGAGATGCGATCCCCCTTTTCCGCTCCGCCGCCTGCGGGGCACCAACGGTTGGCGCAGCTTCACGTACGTTCCGGCCACCACACCGCCTACGATCGCCGCACCGACCAGAAGCAGAGCCTCTCGCAGGTTCATCGGTCCTCGCCCGCCACGTTCACTTTGCCACCATCTCCATGGCCTCCTCTACATCGACCGCCACGAGCCTGGACACACCCGGTTCAGACATGGTAACGCCCACCAGCAGCTCGGCGATCTCCATGCTGATCTTGTTGTGCGTGATATAGATAAGCTGGGTCCGCCCCGAAAGGGCCTTGAGCATCTGCGAGTAGCGCACCACGTTGGCATCATCAAGTGGCGCGTCAACCTCATCGAGCAGGCAGAACGGTGCCGGATTGAGCTCGAACAAGGCGAACAGCAGCGAAACCGCCGTGAGCGCCTTTTCGCCGCCCGAAAGCAGATGGATCGTGCTGTTACGCTTGCCGGGGGGGCGTGCCATGACCCGCACGCCACCTTCGAGCAGCTCCTCGCCGGTGAGCTCGAGGTGCGCTTCTCCGCCGCCGAAAAGACGCGGAAAGAGCTCCTGGAAACCGCTGTTGACCTTGTCGAACGTCTCGCGGAAACGCGTCCGCGTCTCCCGGTCGATCTTGCGTATGGCGTCCTCGAGCGTCGCGAGCGCCTGGGAAAGATCTTCGTACTGCCGGTCGAGGTACCCTTTGCGTTCCGAATGCTCGCGGTGTTCGTCTTCCGCAGCCATGTTGGGCGGGCCGAGTCGCTCGATTTTCCTGCTGATTTCCTCGAGACGCTGCTGCCAGCCGTCCTCGCCGGCTTCAGCCGGCAGGTCTCGGACCACATCCTCGATCACCACCCCGGTGCCCGTCTCCCCGAGCTGTTCCACCAGCGCCTCGCGCCGCGCCACAATCCCCTCCCGTGTCCGGCGCTCACCCTCCAGTGCCTCGCGCGCTTCGCCGATGACCAGCTCCTTGCGGCTGCATGTCTGCTGCAGTTCGCGCGCATGGGCCTCGAGATCGACCGTGGCCTGCCGTGCCTCGCTCAGCCTGGCATCAATTTCCATGCGCCGGCCAAGCGCGAGCTGCAGACGTGCGGCGAGCTCTTCCACCGGCTGCTCCTCGCGCGACAGCATCTCCTCAAGACTGCGGCGGCGCCCGGCGAGGTGGCCGAGCTGGCTGTCGAGACGATCGATATTCTGCCGGATCGTTTCGAATTCCGTCTGCATCCGCTGCCGCTCGATTTCCAGCCTGTGCACCGCCTCACCTGCGGCAGCCACTTGCGTGCGCGTATCCTCCAGCCGGCTGCGACAGGCATCACGCTGCTGGATGAGGTCGCGGCGGCGCGTATCGAGCGATTCCCCGCGGCGGACAGCATCCTGCAGATGCTGCTGCGCTTCTGCCAGCGCGGCAGCGGCTTGCTCTTTCTGCTGCGCGATCTCTCCCTGTTCGTCCCCGATCTGGCGCTGACGTTCCTGCTGCTGCGCCATGCGCGCTTCCTGGTGCCCGAGCCGGGAATGGGCCGCAGCCCTCTCGCGGCCATATTCAGTCACGTCGCGGCGGCGCTGCTCACGCTGCTGCTCAAGTCCGGCTAGCTGGCTCTGCAGGCCGGCGGAAACCGATTTCGACTCCTCCAGCGACGCGCGCAGCGTGCCGAGCGAACCCCCGAGCACCTCAATCTCGCGTTCGCGCCCGAGCATGCCAGCGCGCACACCGTCCCGGTCGGCTACCGCCATCCAGTTGCGGCCAAGCCAGTCACCGGCGCGGGTCACAACGGACTCATGTGCAAGCAGCCCGGCGCGCATCGCCAGCGCATCCTCCAGGGTATCAGCAACGCAGATGCCGGCAAGAAGGCCGCTCACGTCGGTGTCGGCGCGGACCTTGTCAAGCAGGGGAATGCGGCCGGCGACCGCAGCACCTGCCAGCGGCGGCGAAGTCTCGACCACGGTCAGCTCCGCGCCCTTGAGTTTTGCCAGGTCGCCGGCCACGCGGTCCAGGACGGAAACACATACCGCCGCAAGATCCGCGCCGAGCACCCGCTCGAATGCCGGCTCCCAGCCCGGCTCGACTTCCAGCATCCCGGCCAGCCGCGGTGCGGCGGCCAGCGAGTGCTGCTCGAGCCAGTCATTGAGCGCCTGGTCATGCTTGCCGAGTGCCGCGGCCTGCAGCTCATTCAGTCCCGCCAGACGTGCCTCTGCGGTCTGGATCCGTCCCCGCACCTCTTCCAGCACTGCGGTGCAACTCTCGTTTTCAGCGCGCAGGTGGCGGATGCGCGACTCCAGATCCTCGAGCTCCCGTTCGTAGTTCTCGTAAACACGATCGCGCTCGGTGACCTCGCCACGCAGCTGGACCACGTCGTTGGCGCTGATCTCGCGTGCTATGGCCCCGGCTTCCTCGCGCAGGCGCTCCTGGCGCGCCACGAACTGCGCGATCTGCTGCTCGAGGCTGGCGATGCGGGCACCCTGGATGTCGCGCGCGCGCTCCGGTTCGGAGACAATCTGGCCGAACTGCTCCCATTCCGTCTGCCACTGGACCATGGCCTGCTCGGCAGACGCAAATACCTCCGCCAGATGCAGGCGCTCCTGCTCGTGCTCAGACAGAACCGGAGCCACTGCTTCGAGCGCCTTCTGCAGATCCTCGAGGCGCGCACTGTCGTCATGCCGGTGGCGGCTGGACTCTTCCCAGGACTGGTCGAGCTGCTCCTTCTCCCTCAGGCGCTGCTGGCGTGTATCGCGCGCATGCTGGATCGACTGCTCCAGGGTATCGACTTCCGATCCCACCGCGTAATGTTCGGCCTGGATGCGGCCAAACCGGTCGCCGGCCTCAGCCTGGAGCACGCGCAACTGCTCGATCTCGGCCTCGCAGGAGCGCAGCTCCGCAATCAGTCCTTCCAGCGCGGTTTCACGCGCCGCCAGAGACACATCGTGCTCACGCAGATGGCCGTCGAGATTGCGCCAGCGCAGCCCCAGGAGCTGTGCACGCAGCAGGCGCTCTTCCTGCTTCAGTTCCCGGTATTTCTGGGTAACACGCACCTGGCGCTGCAGGCGCTGCAACTGGCTGTCAAGTTCCTTGCGGACGTCTTCCACACGCGCGAGATTCTCGCGTGTGTGCTTGATGCGGTTCTCGGTTTCGCGACGCCGCTCCTTGAAGCGGGAAACCCCGGCGGCTTCCTCGAAGAACGAGCGCAGCTCCTCCGGCTTCGATTCGATGATGCGCGTCACTGCGTTCTGTTCGAGGATCGAATAGGAATTCGGGCCAAGGCCGGTGCCGAGAAAAAGATCGGTAATGTCCTTGCGGCGGCACCGCGTACGGTTCAGAAAATAGTCGGACTGGCCGTCGCGGCCAGCCTCGCGCCGGATGGATATTTCCGCGTAGGATGCGTACTGACCGGGCGCGCCACCATCGCTGTTGTCGAAAATCAGCTCAACCGACGCCTTGCCAACCGGCTTGCGCGCGGTCGAACCGCTGAAGATGACGTCGGCCATGGAATCGCCGCGCAGGTGCCTGGCGGAGCTTTCCCCCATCACCCAGCGCACGGCATCAATGATGTTGGACTTGCCGCAGCCGTTGGGCCCGACGATGCCGATTAGATTGCCCGATACCGGAATGGTAATGGGATCGACAAATGACTTGAAACCGGAGAGTTTTATCTTTTTCAGGCGCATTGAATTGATGGATCGGTTACAATTTCCGCCGGCAGCGGATACCGCACGCTAGCATACGGGATTCAAAATGCCTACCCAGCCAAGCAAGCATCTCGATACGTTCGACAACCCCAGTCCGGAACGCGATTATACCATCCGGATCCGCATACCGGAGTTCACCTGCCTGTGTCCGAAAACCGGGCAACCCGACTTTGCCACCCTCTACCTTGACTACGTCCCGGACCGGAAATGCGTAGAACTCAAGTCTCTCAAGCTCTATATCTGGTCATTCCGCAATGAAGGCGCCTTTCACGAGGCCGTCACCAACTCTATATTAAACGATCTGGTTGCGGCGACGGCACCGCGGTACATGCGGCTGCGCGCGAAATTCTACGTGCGTGGAGGCATCTATACGACGGTTGTGGTCGATTACCGCAAACCCGGATGGTCGCCCCCGTTTCCGCCGCCAGGATTCGGCCCGGGCCCGGAACCTCCGCCGGAACCGCAGCCGCCGGCTCCAGAAAGCCCGGAAAGTCCGCAGACCCCGAGCACGCGGACTGCCCGGACGGCAGAGTCGCCGCCTCCCTCACCCCCTGCCAGCACCCGGAGCACCCCTCCTGCAGCCGCGGCTGCGCCGCCGCCGGCCCACACCCGGAGTCCGGGCGAACCGGCAACCGATACAGGCCGGCCCGCAGGCCGGTTCCGCATGCTCCCCAGGGAACGGCGCGCCCCCGCATCCGTCGGGAAAGCCACCGAGCCGCAGTCCGAACCTCAACAGGACCTTGCCGCCGGCGACAGCCCTGCCTCAACGCCCGCAGAAAGCGGATCCGGGGCCGCTGCCCGGAAAGCCGCCACGGATGACCCTATCTATCTGGGGATCGACTTTGGCACTACCGGCTGCCGCGCAGTGGCCATCAACGCCCAGGGCGGACTGCTCGCTCAGTCGGAAGCGCCCATCCCCGCGCCTGCCCGCCTGGAAGGCGGAATCACCCAGGATCCCGCGTCCTGGTGGACGGCCGCCAGTTCAGCCCTCAGCCAGCTGACAAAACACATCGAGCCGGCGCGCGTACGCGCCATCGCCGTCGATGGTACTTCCGGCACAGTACTGCTGTGCGACCGCAAGGGTACCCCCGTGACCGAGGCGCTGATGTACAACGATGCCCGCGCCGTGGACCAGGCAAGCCGCATCCTGCCGCTCGCCGGCGCCAGCACTGGAGTGCAGGGGGCGACGAGCAGCCTGGCCAAACTCCTGTGGCTATCGGAAATGGTTGCCACACGCCATGCGGCGCATGCCGTGCACCAGGCGGACTGGATCAGCGGAAAACTCACCGGAGTCTGGGGGCACAGCGATTATAACAACTGCCTGAAACTCGGCTACGATGCGGAGTCCGGCCAGTGGCCGGAGTGGATCGGCAGCCTGTCCATTGATATCCGGATACTGCCCAAGGTACACGCCCCGGGCGAGCCGATTGCCCAGGTCAGTGCGGCGATCGCCAAGGAGTTCGGTTTTGCGCGTGATGCCGTCGTGGTCGCCGGCACCACGGACGGAGTCGCTGCGTTTCTCGCTGCCGGAGGAAGTGAAAACGGTGATGCGGTGACCTCGCTTGGGTCGACGCTCATCCTGAAGATGCTGTCCGACCGGCCCGTTTTCTCGGCTGGACATGGTGTGTACAGCCATCGTCTCGGCAACCGCTGGCTCATCGGCGGCGCCTCGAACAGCGGCGGCGCCACACTGCTCCAGTACTTCAGCGTCGAGCAGATGCGCGAGATGATCCCGCTCCTTCATCCAGAAAAACCGACCGGCCTCGATTACTATCCGCTGCCCGACGTCGGTGAGCGGTTTCCGGTCAACGACCCGGCAATGACCGCAAAGCTCGAACCACTGCCATCCGACAGCACAACCTTCTTCCAGGGCATGCTGGAAGGCATTGCCCATATCGAAGACCAGGGTTACCGGCTCCTTCATGCCCTGGGAGGACCGAAGGTACGGGCCGTCCGCACTACCGGGGGCGGCAGTCACAATGAAGCGTGGCAACGCATCCGCGAGCAGATTCTGGGCATCCCGATGATCAGGCCCCGGTCCGAATTGCCCGCATTCGGCAGCGCGCTGCTTGCGGCCGGAACGTGGGAGGACACGGCGTAAGCGGGTTTCTGCGGGCCCGGTACCGTGCGGATCCGGCGCAACAGAGCAATGCCACGGCTGCCGTCCGGGGATTAGTCATGGCCGGCAGGCGGCCTCGGAGCCGCCGCAAAGTTCAAAATCACGATATTCCTGCTATTCTTCAATTCCACTGAACACGATAAGTGTCATGGTGTTCCGGCAGTTAAATACTGGACCCTTTTCCTAACTGGCGACCAGCAATGGACAGATGCCCTCCTCCCGATGGCGGCACCGACGAACCGCAGCCGCGGGATCCCCTGACCGGGCTCAAAACCCGCACGGCACTACGGACATCGATCGAATCCGCGGTCGCGCTCAGCCGCCGGGGACAGGGGCGCCTCGGGCTGATCATGCTCGATCTAGACCGGTTCAAGGTCATCAACTACGGTTACAGCGAACGCTGCGGCGATCTGCTTATCCGCCAGGTCGGCGAGCTCGTTGAGGAGGTGGTTGGCCGGCGCGGCCAGGTCGGGCGCTGGGGCGGCCAGGAGTTCATGTGCATGCTGCCTGATGCCTGTCCCGAAACTACCGACATGACAGCGGAGCAGATACGTCTTGCGATCGAATCCATGTCGGTCGATGCCGACGGCTACAGAATCCAGACATCAGCGAGCTTCGGTACCGCCTGTTACCCGGACGATGCATCCAGCGCCGAGCAGCTGATCGCGGCCAGCGGCGCCGCCATGTATCAGGCCAAGAACAGCGGGCGCAACCGCGTCATGCACGCCGATGTCCTGCACGGGCAGGTGTTCGGTCATGGCAGGCTGCTGGATGCGGCGCTGCGCGAGCAGCGTGTCGTTTCCGCCTACCAGCCGATCGTCGCCCTGGAAAGCGGTGCGGTCGTGGCTGAAGAGGCCCTGGCACGCGTCGTGAGTCCGGACCAGCCGCCACTCGCTGCCGGATATTTCATCGAGGCCGCACGCCAGCTCCAGGTAACCTACCGGATCGATCGCGCCATCATTCTCCAGGTGATCGAGCGCTGTGTGAATCTGCTGCAAACGGGCTCGAAGCTGTTGCATTTCGTCAATATCTCGGCAAATCTGCTGCGCCATCCGAAGGTCGTCACCGAAATCCTTGATTCGGCGCGCAGTCATTGCAGTGCCTGCAGCGAACTGCTGGGGACCGTCAAGCCACTGGTCATCGAGATCACCGAGCGCGAACTGCTGCATGATCTCGACGCCACACTCGACATGCTGCGGCCGTTTCTCGACTTCGGCCTGCGGCTGGCGCTGGATGATTTCGGCAGCGGCTATTCGTCGTTCAAATACCTCGCCGACCTGCCGTTTTCATTCGTCAAGATCGAAGGCACACTCATTCAGCGCATTCACGAACCACGGGTACGCAACATCATCCAGGGCATACAGAAGGTGTCGGCTGATCTTGGTCTCGTCACAGTGGCGGAATTCGTCGAGAACAAGGAAGTGGCCGACGCCGTGGGCGAGCTCGGCATCGACTGGGGTCAGGGGTACTATTACGGAAAACCCGAGATCGTTGGCTGATCCGGATGTCCGTCGCCGGCCCGTTCCGGGGCCAGCATTCCGTTCCGTCCGCAAAACCGCTGCACGGCCGGAATTTTCCCGCTGTGCAGCCCGCATGGATGCCGCCACCCGGCGGCATCCATCCGTCGATGGCCGGTCAGCCGACTACGGCCTTCGCCGCGCCGGTCTCGCCTTTGTTGTCGTGCCAGCTCACCGTCACCGTATCCCCCGCCTTCGGGCCGTCGACG
>JAJYCY010000023.1:23768-28438 GCA_021778035.1 Pseudomonadota bacterium | reverse complement strand
GAGTCGCGGCAGGCGCAGACCATGGCGCGGCTTGCCTATCAGGCGCGCCATGATTCCCTGACCGGTCTGCTGAACCGCAACAGTCTCCGGGAAGCCCTCGAAGAGGCGCATGCCAACAGCGTGAAATGGCATCTGCCCTATACCCTGATGCTGGCGACCGTGGATCGTCTCAAGCTGATCAACGTCGGCTACGGACAGGGAACGGGTGACCAGATACTCATGCAGGTTGCCGATGTCCTGCGGCAGATGCAGGGTTCGGTGGGCCTGGCGGGACGCTGGGGCGGGAACGAGTTCCTGGCGCTGTTAGGGGGAGTGGATGCAATGGAAGCCTGTGGCGCGGTGGAGCATCTGCAGAGACAGGTCCTGGTCCGCAACGCGCAGGAGGTACCGGTCTCCTATACCGTGAGCATCGGACTGGCAAGTTACCCGGCCGATGGCGATCAGCTCAACCAGCTGCTCACCCACGCCGATTCGGCTCTGTATCATGCCAAGAGCAGCGGGCGCGGGCGGGCCGTGACAACCGGCGAGGAGTTTCCGGAAATTTTCCTCATCGGCCACCACATCGAAGAAGCCCTGGCCCAGGACCGGGTGCGGCCTGTCTATCAGCCGATTGTCGATTTGCGTGACGGCCGGATCGTGGCGGAGGAGGCGCTTGCGCGTCTGAACCAGCCGGACGGCGTATCCATGCCCGCCGCTCAGTTCATCGCGGCCGCCACCGCCCTGCAGATAGCCCATCGTATTGATTACACCATCATCAGCCAGGTTGTTCAGCAATGCTTTGCTCGCGCCGGAGGGACCGGGGAGCGGACCCGCCTTCACTTCATCAATCTCTCCGCGGATCTGCTGCGGCATCCGGCGCTGGTCAGCGATCTGCTCGACACTATCAGAAAAGGCTGCAGCGTCTGCGGCCGATGTACCGGCCGGGACCATCCTCTGGTGATCGAGATCACGGAGCGTGAGCTGATGGATGACCTGCAGGAAGCCCTTCGGGTACTGCAGCCGCTGCTGGATTACGGGCTGCGGCTTGCGATCGACGATTTTGGCAGCGGCTACTCGTCGTTTCTCTACCTTGCCGACCTGCCGGTGTCCTTTCTCAAGATCGAGATGGCGCTGATCAGGCGGGCGCGACACGAGCCGCACATCCTGGCCATGGTCCGGGGCCTGCAGTACATCGCCAAAGAGCTCAACCTCATCACCATCGCCGAGGGCGTGGAAGACGGGGAGACCGCCAGCCTGGTGCGGGAAATCGGCATCGACTGGGGCCAGGGCTATTACTTCGGCTATCCGCAGCCGAAAATCTAGGTCTCCGTCCGATGCTCCGGTTTGTGGAATGCAATCCGCGCCCCGCGCCCGGGCGTTGCATCCGCATCGGCGCCGTGGACCGGCTGCGGCGCCTGCCTGACCTTAGAGGATTTCGGTCGCGTAATCGGCCAGGCGCGAGCGCTCGCCGCGCCTGAGCGTCACATGCCCGCTGTGCTCCCAGTTCTTGAATCGGTCGACCACGTAGGTGAGCCCCGATGTGGTCTCGGTGAGATAGGGGGTGTCGATCTGCGCAATGTTGCCGAGGCAGACGATCTTGCTGCCCGGACCGGCGCGGGTCACGAGTGTCTTCATCTGGTGCGGGGTGAGGTTCTGGGCCTCATCGATGATGATTATTTTCTTGAGGAAGGTGCGCCCGCGCATGAAGTTGAGCGACTTGATGCGGATGCGGCTGCGCACAAGGTCGTGGGTCGCAGCCCGTCCCCAGGCGCCGCGCTCCTGGTGCTCGGTCGGATTGAGCACGTCGAGGTTGTCCTCGAGGGCGCCCATCCACGGGCCCATCTTTTCCTCCTCGGTGCCGGGCAGAAACCCGATGTCCTCGCCCACCGGAACCGTTACGCGCGTCATGATGATCTCGCTGTAACGCTTCTCCTCAAGCGTCTGGGTAAGCGCGGCAGCGAGTGTAAGCAGGGTCTTGCCGGTGCCGGCGTGGCCGAGCAGTGTGATGAAGTCGATTTCCGGGTCCATCAGCAGGTTGAGCGCGAAGTTCTGTTCCCGGTTGCGTGCGTTGATGCCCCAGACGCTGTTGCGGGCGCTGCCGTAATCCTTGACGATCTCGATGACCGCGCTGTCGTTTTCAAGCTTCCGCACCACCGCCTCGAACGCGCGTTCGCTTTCATCGTACAGGAACTGGTTGGGCAGCCAGGTGCCGGCAAGGGGGCCGCTGATGCGATAGAATGTGCGGCCCTGGTCCTCCTTCCACGACTCCATGTCCTTGCCGTGGGTCTCCCAGAAATCAGCTCCAAGCTTCGTGGTCCCGGCATACAGCAGGTTGGCGTCGTCCAGGACCTGGTCGTTGGTGTAATCCTCGGCCCGGATTCCCAGTGCGTGCGCCTTGATGCGCAGATTGATGTCCTTGGAAACCAGCGCCACGTCGGCTTCCGGATGCTTCTTGCCGAGATCGAGCGTCACGCCGATCAGCATGCTATCCGGGGTGCCATCGGCCATGCCGTCCGGAAGGTGGCTGTGCACCGCATCCATGTGGAAGTACAGCCGTCCGGTCTGCTGCGATTCGGCGGCTGCCGGCAGTTTCAGGCCGCTGCCGATGTCGCCGTCGCGGTGCTCGATGAGATCGTCGAGGAAGCGGCTTACCTGGCGCACGTTGCGCGCCACCTCGGACATTCCCTTCTTCGCGTGATCGAGCTCCTCCAGGACGACGATCGGAAGATAGATGTCGTGTTCCTTGAAGCGGAAAATGGCTGATGGATCGTGCATGAGGACGTTGGTGTCCAGCACGAAAATGCGTTTCCTGTGATCAGACATGAGGTGTCAGCCGTGCGCCTACAGTGACCGCAGCGTGGTGAGGACGTGGGCCACGTGCCCGTCTACCTTCACGCCGCGGAACTCATGCCGCAGGATACCCGTGCGGTCGATGATAAACGTGCTGCGCTCGATGCCCATGTATTTCTTTCCGTAGAGTTTCTTTTCCCGGATGACATCGAACAGTTCGCACAGCGAGCCGCTTGTATCCGAAACCAGGTCAAAGGGAAAACAGTTCTTGCTCCGGAAGCCCTCGTGCGACTTGATGCTGTCGCGCGATACGCCGAGAATCTCGGTATTGAGTTTCCGGAATTCCTCGAAGCTGTCGCGGAAATCCTGGCCTTCGACCGTACACCCCGGCGTGTTGTCCTTGGGGTAGAAATACAGAACGATGTTCTTTCCGGCCAGATCCGAAAACCGCATGCTCTGGTCATCCGTTGTCAGCAGTTCGATGTCCGGTACCGGCTGCCCGATAGCAATGCTGCCCATTCCCGCCCCCTTGCCTGCTCAACCGCTGCCGCGTGCCGTCGGTCTGCCGCAATGCTGCCCCCGGCCGGCTGTCATCTAGAGTACAAAAGTTTCTCAATCCAGCACAACCGCCCGCAGCGTCCCGGCCGCTTCTTCCGGACTGATGGTGTTGACAAACAGGCCGGAGCCGAGCTCGAAGCCGGAGGGAATCGTGGTGCGCGGGCAGATCTCAAGGTGCCAGTGGAAGCTCGCGGCGCTGGCGGCGCCATCCTCGCCGTGCGGCACGGAATGCAGGAAGTAGTTGTACTGGGCGCCGCCGAGCACGGCGTCGAGCCGCGCCATGGTGCGGCGCAGCACGCGCGCGAGATCGGCGTGGTCGTCGGCCGAGCTCTGCAGGAAATCAGCCTGGTGCGCAAGCGGCAGAATATGCACCTCCCACTCGTAGCGACTGGCGAAGGGCTTGATTGCGATGAAACGCCGGCTGCGTTCGATCACGAACTGGCCGACGTCGATACGGCGGCGGATCTCTCCCGATTCGCGGTCATAGAGTGTCGCCTCGAACGTGAGCGCCTCGTCGATCAGGCTGCAGAAAATGCAGCGGTGGTTCTTCTGGAAGTAGGCCCGGCTGTTAAGCACTTCCATCTGGACGTTGTCGGGGACCACCGGCATGCCGATGATCTGGCTGTGGGTGTGGGCGATGCTCGCCCCGGCCGCCGGCCCGAAATTCTTGAATACCAGCACGAAGCGCAGGCGCGGGTTCGACCGGTACAGCTGCTCCATGCGCTCGCGGTATGCCCCGAACAGCAGGGCAAGGTGGGCCTCGGTCATTTCATGCACCGAGGCGCCATGAGCGCTGTGGTCAATAATGACCTCGTGACGGCCGTAGCCGTCGATGGTCTGCTGCAGACCGAAGATGAGATTGGGATTCTCGCGGTCGTCGCCGAGCACCGGGTAGAGATTCTCGACGATGCGGATTTCCCATGGCCCCTGCGGCGGAAAGGTGGCGATGGCCGGAGGGGTCATGGATTCGTTGCCGGTGCAGAACGGGCAGGTATCGACATGGCGGCGGGTATCGCGTGGCGCGGGGGCCTCGGCCTTCTTGGGGCGCATGCCGCGCGCCGTGGCCACCAGCACCGATTCGCTGGGAACGACCGGGTTGATGCGGATCTCTCGGACGGATTTCTCGATTTTCATGGATGCAGGTATCTGGCAGTGTTGCGCAGGCCGGTCCCGCAGCGCTTCGCGCAGTATCTCCGTGCGGCCTGCGGCCGGACGGTGTCATCGCTGCTCCGGAAACGGCGCGGCCAGGCGCCGGTAAAGAACTGCCGGGCGGGACGGGGTCCGCGGGCCCCGGAAGGGGCCCGTCTGCGCGGCAGGATACTAGAATGCAGTGCATTTGCCTA
>JAJYCY010000023.1:0-23668 GCA_021778035.1 Pseudomonadota bacterium | reverse complement strand
AGCGGCGAAAACGAGACTGAGTGCAGTCAGTAAGACGACAACGCGCAGGTCCGGTCTGCGCCTGCGGGCATGCACCATGTCCGCATGTGTTTCTCTGTACACGATTGATCCCCCTTTGGAAAATGACGGTTAACGAATGATAGATGATTTTCCGCGCATCGTCGGTGAATTGATGCCGTCCCTTGACGCAGATCATCCCGGATCAGTGACTCGCCGGGTCCTGCTTCGCGGTGGTGCGGCGCGGTGGCAGCCAGGCTGCGATCCGGGCACCCGTAACCGGCGCACTTGTGTTGATCCGGGTGTAAAAGTACTATCCCTGCTCTGCTTCCCCTTTAAAGATCTGGCGGGCCAGAAGGCAATTCAATATGTTCCACGGCAGCATGGTCGCCCTGGCTACACCGATGCATCCGGACGGGGCCCTGGACCGGGCGGCATTGCGCCAGCTGATCGATTTCCAGATCGGGAACGGAACCACGGCCATCGTTTCGGTGGGTACCACCGGCGAATCACCCACGCTCGACATCGAGGAGCACTGCGAGGTGATCCGCCTGTCGGTTGAGTACGCGCGCCGCCGGGTTCCGGTCATTGCCGGTACCGGCGCCAACAGTACTACCGAGGCGATCGAGCTCACCCGCTGTGCGCAGGCGGCCGGGGCCGACGCCTGCCTGTTGGTGACCCCTTATTACAACAAGCCGACCCAGGAAGGCCTGTATCTGCACTTCCAGGCGATCGCCGGGGCCGTGGCCATTCCGCAGATCCTGTACAATGTGCCGGGTCGCACGGCCTGCGATCTGCTGCCGGCGACGGTGGCGCGGCTTGCCGCCATACCGAACATCATCGGTATCAAGGAGGCAGCCGGCAGCGTGGACCGTGTGCGCGAGATCGTGGCGTCCTGCGGGCCGCGGTTCGAGGTGTATTCCGGTGACGACGCAACGGCGCTCGACGCCATGCTTGCCGGGGCAAAGGGGGTCATCTCCGTCACCACCAATGTCGCACCGCGTGCCATGCAGGACATGTGCGCCGCGGCGCTGGCAGGCGATGCCGGGACCGCGCGTGCGATCAATGAGCGGCTTATGCCGCTGCACCGGGACCTGTTCGTCGAAGCCAATCCGATTCCGGTGAAATGGGTGCTGCAGCAGATGGGGCTGATCGAGAGTGGCATCCGCCTTCCCCTGACCCCGCTGTCGCCGCAGTATCACGAACGGCTGCGACAGGCGATGCGCGCCGCCGGAATATCCGCATGACGGGCCGTTGTGTCCTGCAACGGTCCTGTCCCGAGAGGAAATTTCACGCATGAATCACAGACGAATTGCCGCCGCTGCACTCAGTGGTGCGCTGGCCGTGCTGCTGGGCGGCTGCGGTACTGTCGGCTCCCGGGCGGTGCCGGCCTACGAAAACAGCTTTCTGCGCCCGCCGCTGAAGGTACCGCCGGGGCTTGCCCTGCCGGTCATGCAGGACAACACCCCCTCCGGCTCCACCCTGGCCGGCATCAGCGCCGGGATTCCCGCCGAGCAGCCGGTGCTGCCGCAGTTTCCCGGCATCCATCTGGTGCGCAGCGGCTGCCAGCGCTGGCTCGTGATGCAGGCGCAGCCGCAGAAGGTCTGGGATCTCGCACTGGGGTTCATGAAGAAGCAGGGGCTGTCGGCCGTTGACGAATCGCGCCGTGAAGGAATCATCGACAGCACCTGGCATGCGGTCGAGCCGTACGCCGCTCCTGCCAATGCCACCACGCCGCGGGTGCTCGGCGCACGCGCGGCCTACCGTTTCCGGATTGAGCGCGGGATGCAGCCTGGCAACACCGAACTCTACATCAGCCGGCGCGGGGTCTACGAGGTGGCCACGCGCGATGGCAATGTGTGGGAATCCGCGCCGCCCGACCCGGAGGCCGAGGCACGGATGCTGAGTGCCTTCATGGTCTATGCGGGCGCCGCCGCGCCGGCCACGGCCGCTACCCCCCCGACGGCATCGCTGCAAGTCGACGCCCAGGGCAATACGGTGCTCACTTTCCAGGACAGCCTCGACAATGGCTGGCGCCGGCTGGGACTGGCGCTCGAGCGCACGGGCTGGCTGATCCGCGACCGCAACCGCTCGCAGTGGACCTACCGTGTGCAGCGAGCACGTCCCGGAGGCGGGAAGCCGGGGTTCTTTGCGCGGCTGTTTGGCCACGGCAAGGTCACCGCCGGTCCGGTATACCTGGTGCAGCTGCGTGCCGGGGCGGCCGGCCAGGTGGAGGTGCTCGTGACGACGACCAGCGGCATGGCGGTGCCGAAAACGGTCGCCGAACCGATGCTCAAGCAGCTTTATGCACAGCTGAAATAGCCGGGGAGGCAGACTGGCGCGCTCGCCCGGCACACTGCGGTTTGCATCCCTCGGCAGCGGCAGCCGCGGCAATGCGACGCTGGTCGAATGCGGCTCGACCTGTGTGCTGATCGACTGCGGTTTTCCCGCGGGCGAACTCGTCCGGCGCCTGGCCCGGGCCGGGCGCGAGGTCTCGCAACTGAGCGCCATTCTTGTCACCCACGAACACGGTGACCACATCCGCGGTGTTGCTGCCTGTGCGCGCCAGTTCGCGCTGCCTGTCTGGCTGACGGCCGGAACACTGCAGGCGTTTTCCGGGCAGGGCATCGCCGGCCTGTCCGGTCTCAATCTGTTCAGCTGCCACGTGCCGTTTCCTGTCGGGGACATCGAGGTGCATCCATTTCCGGTGCCGCACGATGCGCGCGAGCCGAGCCAGTTTGTGCTGTCAGACGGTCACCGGCGCCTGGGTGTGCTGACCGACACCGGCCGTGCGACGCCCCACATCGAAGCCGTTCTGAGCGGCTGCCACGCGCTGATGCTGGAGTGCAATCACGACCTCGGGATGCTGCACGACGGGCCCTACCCGCCGGCCCTCAAGCAGCGCGTCGCCGGGCCGCTCGGCCACCTCGACAACGACTCGGCCGCGGCGCTGCTGGCGCGCCTCGATACCTCGCGCCTGCAGCATCTGGTGGCGGCCCATCTGAGTACGAAGAACAACACGCCCTACCTGGCCCGATCGAGCCTTGCCGGCGCCGTAGGCTGCACAGACTCCTGGGTGCAGGTCGCCAGCCAGGATGAGGGGCTCCCGTGGCGCGAGATCTCGTGAGGCTTCTGCACGTTGGAGCCGTGCCGTATAATGGCGGCAGGACAGCTCATGGGTAGCGGCAAGATCGATACACCTTCCGGAAAGGTCTCCGCGGACAGCACCGCTGCAGCGACGGTCGTAAGCGTGCGCGGTCCTGCAACGCTATCGGCGTTCCGGCTGCGCCGGCTCGTCGAGCGCATGCGCGTGGCCGTGCCAGGGATCGCCAGCGTCTACGCCGAATACTGGCATTTCGCTGCGTTCTGCGCTGTTCCCGGCGCTGCCGAGGAGTCGCTGCTGCGGCGGCTGCTCGACTGCGGTCCCGCTGGCGAGGCGCAGCCTCCCGCCGGCGCGCTGCTGCTTGTCGTGCCGCGCATCGGCACCATTTCTCCCTGGTCGTCAAAAGCCACCGACATCGCCCGCAACTGCGGGCTTGCGCAGCTGCAGCGGCTCGAACGCGGCGTCGCCTGGCATCTGAACCTCGCCGCCGGCAGCACACTCGGCGATGCGCAGCGTGCGGCGCTGCTTCCGTTCCTGCACGATCGCATGACCGAGAGCGTGCTTGACGGTTTCGGCAATGCGGCGGCGATGTTCGGCGAGCATGCGCCGGAGCGGCTGGTGACGGTCGATATCCTGCACGGCGGGCGTGCGGCGCTGGAGGCAGCCAATGCCGCGCTCGGGCTGGCGCTGTCGGCCGACGAAATCGGCTATCTGGCCGAGAATTTCGTGCGGCTCGGCCGCAATCCGACCGATGTCGAGCTCATGATGTTCGCGCAGGCGAATTCGGAGCATTGCCGCCACAAGATCTTCAATGCCGACTGGGTCATCGACGGGAAGCGTGAGGACCGTTCGCTGTTCGCCATGATCCGTCATACCCATGAGCTGCACGCACGCGGCACGCTTGTCGCCTACCGCGACAACGCGGCGGTGATCGAGGGTTTCCGGGCCATGCGCTTCTTTCCCGACCCGCAGACGCACGAGTACGCCTTGCATCCGGACGACACCCACATTCTGATGAAGGTCGAGACGCACAACCATCCGACCGCGATATCGCCGTTTCCCGGCGCCGCGACCGGCAGCGGCGGCGAGATCCGCGACGAAGGGGCGACTGGCCGGGGTGCGAAGCCGAAGGCCGGCATCACCGGATTCACGGTATCGAATCTCCGCATCCCGGGCGGGGAACAGCCATGGGAGACCGACCACGGCCGCCCGTCGCGCATCGCCAGCGCGCTGGAAATCATGATCGAGGGTCCGCTCGGCGGTGCGTCGTTCAACAATGAATTCGGACGCCCGAACATCGGCGGCTATTTCCGCACCTATGAGCAGACCGTGGCCGGAGAGGTCCGCGGCTACCACAAGCCGATCATGCTTGCCGGCGGCATCGGCAACATCCGCGGTCAGCACGTGCACAAGGCCCGGTTCGCGGCCGGTGCCAGCATCGTCGTGCTCGGCGGTCCCGCCATGCTGATCGGACTGGGAGGCGGCGCGGCGTCCAGCGTCGCGACCGGCCGCAGCAGCGAGGAGCTGGACTTCGCCTCGGTGCAGCGCGGAAACCCCGAGATGCAGCGCCGCTGCCAGGAAGTGATCGACCAGTGCTGGGCGCTCGGCGGCGACAATCCGATTCTTTCGATCCACGATGTCGGCGCCGGGGGACTGTCAAACGCGGTGCCGGAGCTGGTCAATGACGCCGGCCTTGGCGGGCATTTCGAGCTGCGCAGCGTGCCGAACGCCCAGCCCGGCATGTCCCCCATGCAGATCTGGTGCAACGAGGCGCAGGAGCGCTACGTGGTCGCCGTCGATAGCACCAGGCTCGGGCAGTTCGAGGCGCTGTGCGCGCGTGAACGTTGTCCGGCCGCTGTGATCGGACAGGCCACAGCCCAGCCGCGCCTGGTGCTGGACGACAGCCTGTTTGCGGCAGCCGGCGGGGAGGGTGATGCGCAGCGCAGCGCACGGCCGATCGACATGGACATCTCCCTGCTGCTTGGCAAGCCGCCGCGCATGCTGCGCGAGGTGGCGCGCGTGCGCCGCCGGCTGGCGTCTTTCGGCACATCCGGGATCGATCTCACGGACGCGGTGCAGCGCGTGTTGCGGCTGCCGGCGGTGGCGGGCAAGGGTTTTCTCATCACGATCGGTGACCGCAGTGTCGGCGGCATGGTGTGCCGCGACCAGATGGTCGGTCCGTGGCAGGTCCCGGCAGCCGACGTTGCGGTGACAGCGACCGGCTACCGCGGCAGCACCGGAGAGGCCATGGCGCTCGGCGAGCGTCCGCCCATAGCGCTGATCGATGCCGCGGCCAGTGCGCGCATGGCGGTGGGCGAGGCCCTGACCAATATTGCGGCTGCCCGCATCGAGAAGCTTCCCGACGTGAAGCTGTCCGCCAACTGGATGGCGGCCGCCGGTCACCCGGGCGAGGATGCCGCACTGTACGATGCCGTGCGCGCCGTGGCCGAAGAGCTGTGTCCGGCGCTCGGCATCAGTATTCCTGTCGGCAAGGACTCGATGTCGATGAAGACCGTGTGGCGCGATGCCTCCGGAGCTGAACGCTCGGTGACCGCGCCGCTGTCGCTCATCGTCTCGGCGTTCGCGCCGGTGATGGATGTACGCAGGACACTCACCCCGCAGCTGCGTACCGACCGCGGCGAGACGGATCTCATCCTGGTCGATCTTGGCAAAGGCCGGAACCGGCTGGGCGGTTCGGCGCTTGCGCAGGTGTACGGCCAGACAGGCAGCGAGGCGCCCGATGTCGATGACCCGCGCGTGCTGAAACTGTTTTTTGCCGTTATCCAGGCACTCAACGAGCTCGGTTTCCTTCTGGCCTATCATGACCGGTCCGACGGGGGGCTGTTTGCAACCGTCTGCGAAATGGCCTTCTGCGGGCGCACCGGTGTGGCAATTGATCTGAGCGATCTCGGGCGCGATGTGCCGGCGGTGCTGTTCAACGAAGAGCTCGGCGCAGTGCTGCAGGTGCCACGCGAGCGGCGCGACGGTATTCTCGGCGCCCTCAAAAAGGCCGGGCTGCTGCGCTATGCGAAGCGCATCGGATCGATCAGCAGCGACGACCGGATCAGTTTTTCACGCAACGGCCGGATCCTGTTCAGCGACAGCCGCGTGAACCTGCAGCGTGCGTGGTCCGAGACGAGCTACCGCATCCAGGCTCTGCGCGACAACCCGCAGTGCGCCAGTCAGGAATACGATCTCATCCTGGATGATCTCGATCCCGGCCTGAGCGCGCATCCGAGTTTCGATCCCGGGGAGGATGTCGCCGCTCCGTTCATCGCGCACGGCGTGCGCCCCGCGGTGGCGATCCTGCGCGAGCAGGGCGTGAACGGCCAGGCGGAGATGGCGAATGCATTCGACCGTGCCGGTTTCCGCGCCGTCGACGTGACGATGAGCGACATCATCGACGGGCGGGTTCGGCTGTCGGACTTCGACGGTTTTGCGGCGTGCGGCGGATTTTCCTATGGCGATGTGCTCGGGGCCGGCGAGGGGTGGGCGAAGTCGATTCTGTTCAATGCCCGGGCGCGTGACGAATTCAGCGCCTTCTTCGCGCGCAGCGACAGCTTCGCGCTGGGGGTATGCAACGGCTGCCAGATGATGTCCGGCCTGCGTGACCTGATTCCCGGTGCCGGGAGCTGGCCGCGGTTCGTGCGCAACACCTCCGAGCAGTTCGAGGCGCGCGTGTGCATGGTGCAGGTGCCGCAGAATCCGTCGATTTTCATGCACGGCATGGCCGGATCGTTCCTGCCCATCGTGGTGGCGCACGGGGAGGGCCGGGCGCTGTTCCGTGATCCGGCAGATCTCGATGGCGTGTTCGCCGGCAACCTGGTCGCGATGCGGTTCATGGATAACCGCGGCGCACCCTCGGAGTCCTATCCGTCCAATCCGAATGGCTCCCCCCGGGGCATCACCGGGCTCACCACCCCGGACGGGCGGTTCACGATACTCATGCCGCATCCCGAGCGGGTCACGCGCGCCGTGTGCAATTCCTGGCGCCCCGACCACTGGGAGGAGGATGGTCCGTGGATGCGCATGTTCCGCAATGCGCGGGTATGGGCCGGTTGAACGACGGACTGCTCCGCCGGAATTGCCCCGCTCCAGTCTGACCGCCGTTATGCCGCACTCCTGAGTGCGGGTCGGCGGGGCGCGATACCCGCATACCCTCAGGCCAGATCCGGATGCACGAAGAAATTGCCGCGCTGGCAAACCGGGTCGTTTCCCCGCCGCCGCGCAGTTGTTTCAGTATAGGTGCCCGCGTATTATCCGGGCGGATACGTGAAGCATCTGTCCGGGTTGCCGCAGGGGAGCCGTGTTCTGCACCCGGTATGGTGCTGGAAGCCGGCGGTGGAGGGCGGGGTCCGCCTGATCAAAGGAGCTGACAATGACCGACTGGAATTCCCAGACGTGCCGGGATCTGCTGGCAAGGCGCCTGCGCCTCCTGCGGACGGCGCGTGGCTGGTCCCAGGAAGTGCTGGCCGAGCTGAGCGGCGTGCACCGCAACTACGTCGGACATCTCGAGCGCGCGGAGATCAATGCCGGTCTCGACAACCTCGAGAAGATCGCGCAGGCATTCGATATGCCGGTGCATGCGCTGCTCGATTTCCACGACCTGAGCGGGTTTGCCGGCCTGCTGAAGATCGAAGACGGCGCCTCTCCCTACCTGCCGGCCTTCGCCTGAGCGGTTGCCAGCGCCGGGCCCGGCCTGAAGCGGTGCCGCGCGGGATCAGTCCGCGCCGGCAGCGCTCGATTTCTGCGATTTGATCTGGCTGCGTACCTGATCCATGTCGAGTGCCTCGGCCTTGCCGATCAGCTCCTCGAAGGCGCTGGCAGGCAGCGCGCCCGGCTGGGAAAAGATGACGATCTGGTCGCGGAATATCATCAGCGTCGGGATCGACCGGATCTGGAAGGAGGCGGCCAGTTCCTGCTGTTCCTCGGTATTGATCTTTCCGAACACGATTCCGGCGTGCTGCTCGGAGGCCTGCTCGAACACCGGCGCAAACGACCGGCAGGGGCCGCACCAGGGTGCCCAGAAATCGAGGATCACCATGCTGTTCTGATTCACGGTGTCGTTGAAGTTCTCGGTGGTGATCGTCACGATGCTCACGCTGTAGTTCCTCTGGCTGATGGAAAGGTTGCTGACCCGCGGATCCGGAACGCCGGGTGCGGCGTGCTCCGGCAGCTGCATGGTGCCATTCTAAACGAACCCGGTGGCTGGTGCATGCCGGGCAGGTGACGGATTACGGCGCTGTGCCGTCCCCGATACGCTGCGGACTGTCCCTGCGGGACAGGGGGGTTGATCTCGTGTCTCCCGTTGCGCGCCGGCGCCCTGTCAGCATTATTATTATTTATAATCATGTACTTGATGAGTACCGGACGGAGCATCCATCCGTTTCGGGCCCCTCCGTGGCATGGGAAATGCACGTTCTTCCAGTTGGGTTCCTGCAGCGGAACGGGACCTGGAACGCAGGGGAGAACGCCGCATGGTGTGTGCAGCCCGGAGGACAGGACGGCGGACGGTCACGGCCATGACGGCGGCGGTGCTGTTGCTGGTGGCCGGCGCAGCGCAGGCACGGTGGTACGTCTACCAGAAGCCGGACGGATCACGGGTGCTCTCCGACCACGAACTCGGTAATGCCGCGCTGCTGCTGGTGCGGGAGAGTGATTCCCTGCGCGGTATGGGCGGACTGCTGGCGCGGCGCGGGCCAGTGCGGCGGTTCCGTTCCCGTCCCTATGACCGGCTGATCCGCCGCAATGCGGCCGCTGCGCACGTGAGCGTTGCGCTGGTCAAGGCAGTGGTGCATGCAGAATCCGGATTCGATCCCTCGGCGGTATCCCCGAAAGGCGCCGAGGGCCTGATGCAGCTCATGCCGGCCACTGCCGAGCGCTACGGAGTGCGCAATGTGTTCGACCCGGCGCAGAATGTGGCGGCCGGTGTGCATTACCTCAAGGATCTCCTGGTAGAGTTCAATGACAACCACCGCCTGGCGCTTGCCGCCTACAACGCCGGTGTCGGCACGGTGCTGCGTTACGGCGGGGTCCCTCCCTACAGCGAAACCCGCACTTATGTGCGCCGCGTGATGCGTTACCGCAGCCGCTATCTGCGCGAGGCGCCTGGCCGGCACTGACGGCAGGCGTTCAGGCGAGCAGCACGGCCACGATGCCGGCGACGAAGATACCGTCGAAGGTACCGGCGCCGCCGATCGATGCGAGCGGCGCTCCCATGCGGCGTATGTCATGCAGCCGCAGCAGATCGGCTCCGATGAGTACTCCGAGTGTGCCGCTCACGTAGGCAAGCGGTGCCGACTGCGCTGGATTGACCAGGATTGCCACCAGCGCCGCGCACACCGGTGCCACAAACACCGGCATGCTGATGCCGATGCCGGGTATGGGGCGGCTCAGGCGGTGGCTGACCGCAGCGACGGCTGCGACCGAAAGCAGCGGCTGCCAGAGCGGCAGCGGATGGCGGGTGAGCAGGTAGACCGAAAACCAGACGGGAATGAGACAGCCGCCGGCGTTCACGGCAATCAGCGTCCTCCCGCGGTATTGCGGCAGCGTCTGGCGCAGCAGCCCGCGCAGCAGCGGTGGCGGCAGGGCATCGGCTGGCGGGGCCTCGGAGCGGATCGAAAACAGTGGCAAATTGATGGCGCTGCCGAACAGCGAGGCGAGCAGCAGAAGCACGGCGGATCCGGGGGACAGGCCGAGTTTTCCGAAGGCGATCGTCAGGATGCCGAGCTGGACCAGTGCCGCGAGCAGGCCGACGGCCAGGATGAGCAGCAGGAGCTGTGGCAGAAAATAGGGGGAGCGCACCGGCTAGGTCTCCAGCGTGGACGCTCCGCGCCCGGTAACGGGTCCTGGCATGGAATCATTGTGGGCCAGGCTGCGGCTGCGGTCCATGTGCCGGCGGCCCGGGGCGGGTGTTTTCCTGCGGGTGGGCGCAACCACTGCCGGTGCTTGCAACCGGGGATGGGTTTGCGTAATATTTTGCACCGGTCCCGGCCGTGTTATGGCAGGGAGGGCGTTGAAGCAGCTGTACTCAAGACCGGTTGTCGTTCCATGCTTTACTGTGAGCTGGTTGTGCCACCTTTCTTAGTCTCTTCTTCAGCCGCATTAACCCGGGTTTTTCCCGTTCATGCTCCGCGGAGCGAGAGGTAAATATGCAAAGTGGTACCGTAAAGTGGTTTAACGACGCAAAGGGTTTTGGTTTTATCACCCCGAAAGACGGGAGCGCGGATGTATTCGTGCATTTCTCTGTGGTGCAAGGGGAAGGATTCAAGAGCCTTGCCGAGGGCCAGCAGGTGGAGTTCGAGTCCACCAAGGGCCCGAAGGGTATGCAGGCTACCAAGGTCGTGCCACGCTGAAGCCGGTGGCTCCGGAATCCGGAGCTTCCGACTCAGACTGAGTCAGCGTTACACCGGAAACCCCGCTCAGGCGGGGTTTTCCGCATCCGGGCGGCCGTGCCGCGGATCCGGAATGAAACCAGATGGGTCTCCACCTGGGGGGTTCTTGCTGCGGCCAGCGGCGGGGTATCCCATTCTCTGCGGGATTTCTGCATAATGCGCACCCCTGCCGGGAAATGGGGCCGGCCGGGCTCAAGCTGACGCGGGGCAATGTCCGACAACAACAAGCCTGAAGATTCGGTACCGGCATCCACGCTTGCCGACGACGGTAATTCGCCGGCGCTGAGGCTGCTGCATTTCCTGCGGGTGCTGATCCTCGGACCACCGCGCGATCCACTGTCTCCGGACACCCGCCAGCACATCACGCTCGTCGCATTTCTCGCCTGGGTAGGCCTGGGCGCTGACGGCCTTTCCTCCTCCTGCTACGGTCCTGAAGAATCATTCCGGGCGCTGCTGCCCCTGACCGACCCGGCACTGTTTCTTGCGGTGGCCACCGCTCTGACGGTATTCATCATCGCCACCGCCTACAACCAGGTGATTGAGCTTTTCCCGAACGGCGGGGGTGGTTACAAGGTGGCAACCCGCCTGCTCGGCCGGCATGTCGGCCTCGTCTCCGGCAGCGCCCTGGTGGTCGACTACATGCTGACCATCGCCATCTCGATCGCCGCGGGCGTCGATGCGCTGTTCAGTTTCCTGCCGCACACCTGGTATTCCTACGCGCTGACAGTCAAGCTCGTGCTGCTCGCCGCACTGCTGGTGATGAATCTGCGCGGTGTCAAGGAATCGATCCGGATCCTGCTTCCGCTTTTTCTCGGTTTCGTGCTGACTCACACCTTCATGATCATCTATGGAGTGGGACGGCATGCCGGACATCTGTTCGGCGTGGTGCACAGCAGCTTCGGGCAGTTTTCCTCCATGACACATGAGTTCGGCTGGGTAGGGGCGATGGCCATCATCCTGCGCGCCTACGCCCTCGGTGGCGGAACCTATACCGGCATCGAGGCGGTGTCGAACAGCGTCAATGTGCTGAAGGAGCCGAGGGTAAGCACCGGCAAGTGGACCATGTTCTACATGGCGCTGTCGCTGTCCTTCACCGCCGGCGGCATCATCCTGCTCTATCTGCTGTGGCACGTGCATCCGGTACCCGGTGAAACACTCAATGCCGTGGTGTTTTCCAAAATACTGTCCAGCTGGCAGTTCGCGGGTTTCAACGCCGGTCATATGGTGATGGTCGTGACGATGCTGCTCGAGGCGGCGCTGCTGTTCGTCGCGGCAAATACCGGCTATCTGGGCGGCCCTGCCGTGCTGGCCAACATGGCCGTTGACCACTGGCTGCCACACCGTTTCTCGCAGCTGTCGGACCGGCTGGTGACCAAGAACGGCATCCTGCTCATGGGTGTGGCCGCGTTTGTCGTGCTGCTGGCGACCGCCGGCCGGGTCGACCTGCTCGTGGTGCTGTACAGCATCAACGTGTTCCTGACCTTCACCCTGACGCTGCTCGGACTGTGCGCCTACTGGTGGCGCCACCGCAACAGCGAGCCGGGATGGGTCTGGCGGCTGCCGCTGTCACTGATGGGGCTGATGGTGACCGCGAGCATTCTGGTGGTCACGCTCATGGAGAAATTCGACCAGGGCGGATGGGTCACCACGCTGGTGACCGGATCGCTCATCGGCCTATGCCTGCTGGTGAGCAGGCACTACGAAAAGGTCCACCGCCAGCTCGAGTCCCTCGACGAAGTGCTCGGTTCACTGCCGGCGCCGGAGAAGCTCGCCGACGCACCGAAGCTTGCCGAAGGCGATCCGGCGGCAGTGTTTTTCGTGTCGAGTTATCGCGGAATCGGCATCCATACGCTGCTCAACTCGCAGCGCCTGTTTCCCGGCCGGTTCCGCAACTTCGTGTTCCTGACCGTGGGCGAGGTGGATACGGCCGGATTCCGGGGTGACGAAACGATCGAGCAGCTGCAGCATAATGCCGACGACCAGATCAAGAACTACGTGAATTTCTGCAACGTCCACGGCCTGGCCGCGACCGGCTACGTCGGTTTCGGCACCGATCCTGTGGAAGTTGCCATGCGGCTTGCCGACCGCACCCTGCAGCGGTTTCCAGGCAGCGTCTTCTTTGCCGGTACCCTGGTCTTCCGCCGCGAGAACTGGGCGACGCGCCTGCTGCACAACCACACTGCGCTCGCCATCCAGCGCAAGCTTCACCTGCGCGGCGTACCCCTGGTGATCATGCCGATGCTGGTGGAAGGCCGTTCGCCAGGCAGTCCCGTGGAGCCGCCGCGCGGCGCGGGGGGCGGCACGACTGCCCCGTCCGCAGGAGCCATCCTGCCATGAAGATCCTGCTGCTGTGCGACGACCTGATGAGCCGCGTGCGCATGGAATCACGCTGGAAGGCTGCGGGTGCCGAGCTCATGAAAAGCGGCGCCGCGGCCGAACCCGATCTCATCGTGGTGGACCTCTCCGCCGCCGGTGCCCTGGAGACGGTGCGGCGCATGCGCAGTGCGCATCCGGCAACGGATATCATCGCGTTCGGGCCGCATGTGGACGGCGATGCCTTCCGGCAGGCGAAAATCGCCGGCGCGACCGGCCTGGTCGCACGCGGTGCCGTGGTCGAGAAGGTGCTGGCGCGGATTGTCCCGGCCCGATAGGGCGCGACGGGGCGCTAGCGCATGTTGCCGGTATGCCCGAGGCAGTAGCGTCCGGGCTGCGGCCATACCGTCAGTCCGTGCGGTTCCCGGCCTACCTTGATGCTCCTGACGTTGCCGGTCGCGGTGTTGAACCGGTAGACGACGTTGTCAAACCGTCCGGAGAGCCAGAGATACTTTCCGTCCGCGCTCACGTTACCCATGTCCGGGCTGCCACCACCGGGAATGGGCCAGGTAGCGATGACCTTGCGGGTCGCGAAATCGATGACCGATACACTGCCTTTGCCGTGCGGCGGAGCCGGAATGGTGTTCGAGCCGCGGTTGGAGACGTAGAGATCCCTGCCGTTGCGGCTCGGGTACAGGCCGTGCGCACCGATGCCCGTCGGAATGAATCCCACCTTGCGGAAGGAATTTCCGTCAATGAGAAACACGCCATTGTCATCCAGGTCGGCAACATAGAACAGGCGGCCATCGGGAGAGACACGAATGTCCTGCGGCCGGCTGCGGCGCGCGAGCCTGAGGTAGCCGACCACCTTGCGATGAACGAGATCCACCTTCACCAGACTGGCGGCGAATTCGCAGGTGAAAATCGCATACCTGCCGTCGATCGAGAATTCACCATGGTCGATGCCGGCGCAGCCCGGCGTGGGAATGGAATACTGCAGTGCCATCGTGTGCGGATTGCGGAAATCGAGGCGCTTGCGCGCCTCGGCCACCACGATTGCCGAGCGTCCGTCCGGCGTGAAATACATGTTGTACGGATCGTCGACCGGGACCGGACGTCCTGGCCTGGCGGTCCACGGATTGATCGGCGTCAGGCTGCCGTCACGGGTTCCTTCGGCATTGTTGGTGACCCACAGGGTCTTGAGATCCCAGGAGGGAACGATATGCTGGGGGTTCAGTCCCACCGGAAAGTGGTCGACCACCTTGAGCGTTGACGGGTCGATCACGTAGACATCGTTCGATGATACGTCCGGCACGTAGACGCGTGACAGTGCGCCGGCCACAGCCGGGCTCATGTCTCCGGCTGCGGTCTCGCTGTACAGATTGTGCGGGTCGACGACCGGTGGCATTCCCGGCACGGTATGTACCGCCAGCGCGCCGCTGGCCGCAGCTGCAGCCGCCGCCCATCCGCACAGACCCAGCATCAGCATCCGGCGCAGGATGCTGAGGGTGTCGCGACCGTGGTTGATTTTCTGCATGTTCCGCTAGCCTCTGTGAGTTCCGGTATCCGGTTGTGTGTGCCCGCGCGTGTCAGCGGCGGGCAGTATCCTTCCTGATTGCCGCGACTGTGCGGGCAATGATGGCGTCGACGCCAATGCGACCGAGCGCTGCACTCGAGCGACGCGGATCGCCGTAGACGCCCTGCGCCGGGCCGGGCGCCGGAGCCGAGCGCAGCTGCCGCAGGCGCACCATGGCCGGATCGAGCGCCAGCGTCAGTGAAGTGTCCGCAAGTCCGGCATGGACTCCGATCTGCCGGTTGCTGTATCCGAGGCGCCGCAGCGCGCGGACGTAATATGTCTGCGTGACCCGGTAGTAGGTGCGCAGCGCATGGGCCCGTACCGGTGTGTGTGCCCAGCGGCGGTTCAGTCGTTCGGCGACCACCGAGTCATACCGCTGGTATCCACCGTGGTCGCCCAGGAAGACGATGTCGCGGAATCCCGCCTGTTTGAAGCTGCGGGCCGCGTACTCGAGCGTCTGCTCGAATGCCCCGACCGGAATCGTGATGGTGCCCGGAAAGCCCATGTGCCCGGTGGGAGGATGGATATGGCCCTCCGGCACATAGGCGATGACTGGAGCGACGATCGCGTTGCCGAGGCGCAGCGCGATGCGCTGCGAGAGCAGGAACGCCCGCATGTTGTGCTTGCCAAGCGCCATGTACGGTCCATTTTCCTCGGTGCCGCCGATCGGGACGAGTATGGTGGTTTTGCCTGCGCGGATGTCATCCCGCAGCTCGGTCCACGTAAGATCCTGGAGGCGGATGCCAGGGTACCCCGCCGCCGGGGCCGTACGGGCAGCGGACAGCAGGAGCACGGAAAGCAGGAAGGGAAGCCGGCACCAGCGCCGGAAAACCGGTTGCATGGTTCCATCATAGGGTATTCCCGCCGGGTCCGCCAAGCCGGAACCGCTTCCCGCGTGCCGCCGTGCTTCAGGATTTCTTAAGGTTGCCGGTCCACAATGCCGGTAACGGGGCGGCCAGACGCCAGCGGACGGGTCTGTCGGGGTCCGCAGCGTGCCGCTGAACAAAGTCCGGCAGCATGCCTCTAAGCCTCTGAACCCAGGAACAGCCGGGACTGGCCCGGGTTGTCCAGGCCGGCGCCGATGTCCCGCCGCCGGTTGCGGAAACCTGGCCGGAGCCGGATGCGGCGCCGCCTGCGGACCGGGCAGCCTGTTGTGCCGCTGACTATTATATGTCTATCAGACCCATGTACAGACCAGCAACCCATCACCGGATGTCCCCGTCCGCGCCGTGCGCGGCAGCGCGCTGTCGCCGAAGGGATCAGGCGTGAGCGGACTGCGGTCCGCAGCCGCCGTGCTGGCCCTGACCGCCCTCGCGGCCTGTGCCACGTATCACCCCCGGCCCCTCGATCTGACTCCGCATTTCGCCGCGTCGGTCCGCAACCTCGCGGTTGACCGCCGGACGATGCCCCTGCCGCAGCTGCGCACGCACCGGTTCGATCCCGCGCACCCGCTCGACATGACGGAGGTGGCGATGGTGGCCGTAGCCAACAACCCGCAGCTGCGTGTCGCCCGCGACGATGTCGGTGTCGCCCGTGCCCAGGCGTTCGCGGCCGGCCTCCTGCCGGATCCGGAACTCGGTGTTTCGCGCGATTATCCGACCAGCGGGCCGGCGGTGACCAGCGCCTTCAGCGTGAGTCTGGGCTACGACATCCGCGCGCTGCTGCTGCGCTCCGCGGTCAAGGACGCCGCCGAGGCCGAGGCGAGGAAGGTGAATCTCGATCTGCTGTGGAAGGAGTGGCAGGTGGTGAGCGAGGCGCGTCTGCTGTACGTGCGTGCGGTGGAGCAGGCGCGTCAACTGCGTCTGCTGCGCAGGGCGCGGACTCTGTTTGCCCGCCGCCTGCGGCATGTGCAGCGGGCGCTGCGGCACGGGGACACGACGCTTGCGGCGGAGAGCTCCGACCTCATCGCCCTGCAGGCGATCGAACAGCGCATAGGTGTCACACAGTCCGGCATCAACCACACGCGCCACGCACTCAATGCGCTGCTCGGGCTCGCGCCTGAGGCCGATCTCAGGCTCGCCGGGCTTCCGCCGCTGCCCCGGCTCGACCGGCGCGCCGTCATTGCATCGCTTCCCGGGCTGGCCGACCGGCGTCCCGATCTGCTCGCGCTGCGCGCCGGCTACGCGGCCGGGCAGGAGCGGCTGCGCGAGGCGATACTTGCCCAGTTTCCTGCGGTCACGGTCGGCATCCGCCGGTCGCGTGACAACACCGATGTGTACAGCAGCGGCTTCTCGGTCGGGATCAGCCTGCCGATCTTCAACCGCAACCGCGGCGGCATCGCGGTGGCCAAAGCAACGCGCCGGCGCCTGTACGACGAGTTCGAGCTGCGGCTTGGTGCGGCGTACAGCGGGATCCGGCAGATCCTGGACGACCAGCGCCTTGAGATGCACCGGCTGCGCGGGCTGAGGACTGCGGCATCGGATCTGAGGCGCGTGGTGCGCAGTGCGCACGCGGCGTATCGCGCCGGCAACCTCGATGAGCAGGGATATGTCCGGCTGGCCGCAGGCCTTCTGGACCGGCGCATCGAAAAAACGGCGCTTGAGCAGCAGATTTTCGAGCAGCGGGTGGCGCTGCAGACCCTCAGCGGCGGTGCGTTGCCGACGGATAAAGCGAATGCGAGGTAGGTCAATGAACAGAGTCCGGTTGTGGCGCAGCATGTGCCGGATCGCTGCCGTGTGCGGTGTGCTTGCGGCCCAACCGGCAGCCGCCGCAGTGAGTGCCCTGGTGAAGGTTGAGCCGCTGGTCAGGCACAGCATATCGGCCACGGTCAGCGGCTACGGCAAGGTATCGGCCGAGACTGCGAGCCGCGTGACCATCAGCCTGCCGCGTGCCGGACGCGTGACGCAGCTTGCAGTCACCGACGGTGCGCTCGTGCACCGGGGTCAGACGCTGTTTCAGTTCCATACCGGCGCTGCCGCCAGTGCGCGGTATGTGCAGGCGGCAGCGGCCGTGCGGTTCGCGGAAAAGCAGCTGCAGCACACCTCGAGCCTGTTCGCCGAAAAACTTGCCACCGCCTCGCAGCTCGATGCCGCGCATCAGGCGCTGGCGGACAGCGAGGCGGCGCTGACGGCGCAGCGGCGCATGGGCAGTGGGCTCGGCGTGCAGCGCGTGACGGCGCCGTTTTCCGGGGTGGTGCTCAACGTGGCCGTTGCCCAGGGCGACCGTATCGCCGCGGCAGCGCCCATTCTCACGCTTGCGCGTGCCGGACAGCTGCGCGCGCAGCTCGGCATCGATCCGCAGGATGTCTGGAAGGTGGCAGCCGGCATGCCGGTGACGGTCAGGCCGGTATTCGGCGCCGCGCCGCCGCTACATGCGCGGGTGGCTGCGGTTCATGGCGTCATCAACCCGCGGACCCGGCTTGTCGATGTGGTGGTGGCGCTTGACGGGCCCGAGGCCGGACGGCTGCTGCCCGGCATGCACGTGGCCGGCCGGATCACGATCGCGAGCCGCCGGGGCTGGGCCGTGCCGAGGTCGGCGGTGCTGCGCGATTCCAGGGGCGCCTATCTGTTCCAGGTGGATCACGGCCGTGCGCACCAGGTATACGTGACCACCGGCATCGAGAACGACCGCCTCGTGGAAGTGAGCGGCCATCTCGATACCTCGCTTCCGGTCGTGGTGCTGGGCAACTACGAGCTCAAGAACGGCATGGCGGTGAGGGTTGGCGGGCAATGAAGTTCACGCAGTGGCTGCAGGCGCACCGCCGCTCGATCCTTTTCTTTGTCCTGGTGCTCGCGCTGACCGGCGTCTTCGCGGCATTCCGGCTGCCGGTCACGCTGTTTCCGAATGTCGATTTCCCGCGAGTCAAGGTCGAACTCGATGCCGGGGACCGGCCGGCGAAACTCATGGAAGTCCAGGTGACCAAGCCGGTGGAGGAGGCCGTGCGGCGGGTCCCGGGGGTGATAGAGGTGCGCTCGAACACGAGCCGCGGCGCGGCCGACGTGTCCGTCGACTTCAACTGGGGCACGCATATGGCGCTCGCGACGACCCAGGTGAGCGAGGCGATATCCCAGATCCTGCCGCAGCTGCCCCACGGAACGCGCGTCGAGACCAAGCGCATGGATCCGACAGTGTTTCCGATCATCGCCTACAGTCTCACGTCACGCACTGAATCGCTTACGCAGCTCTACGATCTTGCCGAGTACCAGCTGCGACCGCTGCTGTTCGGCGTCAACGGTGTCGCGCGCGTCCAGGTGCTGGGCGGCGCTCCCGAGGAGTACCGGGTCACGGTTGACCCGGCGCGCCTGACCGCGCTTGGCCTGACGCTAGGCACGGTTTCCAGGGCGATCGCCGCGGCCAATGTCTACTCCACGGTTGGACGCGTGCAGGATCACTACAAGCTCTACCTGATCGTATCCGACACGCGCCTGCGCGGCCTCGCCAGCATCCGCCGTATCGTCCTGCGGACCGGTGCCGGCGGGGTGGTGCGGCTGTCGGATGTCGCCACGGTGGCGCGCTCATCGGTTCCGCAGTGGATCCGGGTCACCGCCGACGGCAGGGATGCGGTGCTGATCAACATATACCAGCAGCCGGGAAGCAATAGCGTGCGCATCGCGCGCGAGATCAAGGCGAAACTCGCGAAATACCAAAAGCTGCTGCCGCAGCAGGTGAAGATCGCCAACTGGTACGACCAGAGCCAGCTGGTGATCAGCGCGGCGGCCAGCGTGCGTGATGCGATCCTTATCGGCATCGGTCTCGCGGCGCTGGTGCTGTTTGCGTTCCTGCGCAATTTGAAGATCACGGTCATCGCCATGGTCGTGGTGCCAACGGTTCTGGCGGCGACCATTGTGCTGCTGTTCGCGCTCGGCATGAGCTTCAATATCATGACACTGGGCGGTATGGCAGCGGCGGTCGGGCTGATCATCGATGATGCGATCGTGATGATAGAGCACATCGTCCGACGTCTGCGCGGTGCTCCGCAGCAGCACCATGGCCGGGTCATGAGCGCGGCGCTGGAATTCGTGCGGCCGCTCGCCGGATCGTCGGCCTCGACCGTCATCATTTTCGTGCCGCTTGCCTTCCTTACCGGTGTCACCGGGGCGTTTTTCAAGGCGCTGTCGCTCACGATGGCGGCCGGCCTGATCATTTCCTTCCTTGTGACCTGGCTTGCGGTGCCTATCCTCGCGGACCATTTTCTCAATGAGAAGGACGCCGGCCAGAAGGAGCATGGGCGGCTGACGGAGTGGCTGCACCACCACTACGACAGACTGATGCGCCGCCTGCTTGCCCGTCCGGCGCTGATCCTGCTCGGTATCGTTCCGTTCCTGGTGGCCGGGTCGCTTGCTTATGCCCATATTGGCACCGGTTTCATGCCGCGCATGGATGAAGGCGGGTTCATCCTCGACTACGAAGCGGCGCCCGGAACGTCGCTGACCGAGACCAACCGCCTGCTCGACCAGGTCGAGGCGATACTGCGCGCCAATCCGTACGTACAGACCTATTCGCGCCGTACCGGGACCCAGCTTGGCGGAGGTGTGACCGAGGCCAACGAGGGAGACTTTTTCGTGCGCCTGAAGCAGGGCCCGAGACCATCCATCTTCAAAATCATGGATACGGTGCGCAAGCAGGTCCAGGAGCAGGTACCGGGGCTCAGGATCGAACTCGACCAGATGATGGAAGATCTGATCGGCGATCTCACTTCGGTGCCACAGCCGATCGAGATCAAGATATTCTCGGACAATGCGAAACTGCTTGGCAGGATCGCGCCGCGTGTTGCCCGCGACATCGGCCGCATTCGCGGCGTGGTGGATGTCCGTCGCGGGATCAAGCCGGCGGGCGATGCTCTCGAGATCCATATCAGCCGTCTCAAGGCTGCCATCGAGGGGGTGAGCGTGCGCAGTGTCACGCGCCAGCTGTCGGGTTTTCTTACCGGCACGGTCAGCACCCGGATCCAGCAGGGGCCGAAGATGGTCGGCGTGCGCGTGTGGATACCGCATGATCTGCGCGGCACCGACCGTGACCCGTATTCGCTGCTGATCCGTGCGCCGGATGGACGGCTGTTTCCGCTCAGCCGCGTCGCAACCATCAAAGCCGTGAGCGGCCAGCCCGAGATCGAGCGCGAGAACCTCAAGCGCATGGTGGCCGTTACCGGACGCATCAGCGGCCGCAGCGTGGGATCGGTCATCCGCGACGTGAAGAAGGTCATGAGGAGGCCCGGCATCCTGCCGCCGGGCGTCTATTACGAACTCGGCGGACTGTACAAGCAGCAGATCATCGCGTTCAAGGGTCTGGCCGCGGTGTTCGTCGCGGCGACGGCGCTGGTGTTTCTGCTGCTGCTGTTCCTGTACGAGCGCTTCCGTGTGGCGCTGGCGATCATGGCGATTCCGCTGCTGGCGGTGTCGGCGGTGTTCATCGGGCTGTGGGCGACGCATATCGAACTCAACATATCGGCCATGATGGGCATGACGATGATTATCGGCATCGTCACCGAAGTGGGCATTTTCTATTTTTCCGAGTTCGAGGCGGTGGCGCCGACCATGCCGCGCGATGCCGCGCTGATCGAGGCCGGCAAGAATCGCATGCGCCCCATAGCGATGACCACCGTGGCGGCCATCCTGACGCTGTTGCCGCTGGCATTCGCGATCGGCCAGGGATCGGCAATGCAGCAGCCGCTGGCCGTGGCGATCATATCCGGCCTGGTGGTGCAGCTGCCGTTGACGCTGCTGGTCATGCCGGTGCTGTTCGTGCTGCTGCGTGGCCAGGTCCGGAGTGAGGACTAGGGCAGAGCCCGCGCGGCGCGCTTCCCGCCACCGCGTGAGGCGCATGCTATGATGGTCAGCGGTGCGTACGAAGGCCCGGACGGGCGGTTCTGCGGCGGCGCCCTTCCAGCTTCTGCCCATTGCGCCACCCACCTGCCGTGCCGGCCGCACCACGCGGCGCATCGTACCGCACCGGAAATTCGTCGAGGAGCGGCTCAATGCGCCTGCTGCTGGTGGAAGATGACCCCATGATCGGTGAAAGTGTGCGCCGCGGGCTGAGGCGCGAGGGGTTTGCCGTGGACTGGGTGGCTGACGCGGAGTCCGCGGGGCCGGCGCTGGAGGCGGGCACCTATGACCTGCTGTTGCTCGACCTCGGACTGCCACGGAAGTCGGGTCTCGATCTGCTGCGGGAGCTGCGTGCCGGTGGCGCGGGGATACCGGTGCTGGTGCTTACCGCGCGCGACGCCGTGGGTGACCGGGTGCTCGGGCTCGACAGCGGCGCCGACGACTACCTTGTGAAGCCATTCGACCTGGACGAGCTTGGCGCGCGCGTGCGTGCGCTGCTGCGGCGCCAGACCGGGCGCGTGCAGCCGGAAATCCACCACGGTGGCCTCGTGCTGAATCCTGCCACGCACCAGGCGCGGTTGCGCGGGCAGGATCTGGTCCTGTCGGCGCGCGAATTCGCGCTGCTCGTTGCGCTGCTCGAAAGACCCGGAGCGGTACTGTCCCGCGCACGTCTGGAAGAGCGCCTGTACGGCTGGGGCAAGGAGGTGGAAAGCAACGCCGTGGAGGTGCATGTGCACAACCTGCGCAGGAAGCTGGGCACCTCGTTCATCCGCACCGTGCGGGGGGTCGGCTACATGGTGCCGAAATCGCCATGAACTCCATCCGGCGCCGGCTGCTTGCGTGGATGCTGTCGGCCCTGGTCCTGGCGGGAATCGCAGCCAGCGGCATGACGTATTTTGAGGCCCGCGAGGATGTGAACGACCTGTTCGACTACCAGCTGCAGCAGATGGCGCTGTCGCTTGAGCATCCCCCCGGAGTCGCGTCGCGCGTCAGTCCGGCCGACGCCGAAGACCGCGCGGAAGAGACGGATTTCGTCACCGAGATCTGGAACCGCAGCGGACATCTGGTCTTTGCCAGCCACCCGCGGCGGCTCCTGCCGCGCTCTGACCGGACCGGATATGCGATGCATCGGTGGCACGGGGATACCTGGCGCACCTACAGGACGGCCTGGCACGGACTGACGATACAGGTGGCGCAACCGATGAGCGCGCGTGCGGAGATGGCTGCATCGATGGCGTTGCGCATCCTGGTGCCGGTGCTCGCACTGCTGCCGTTTCTCGGTATCGTGATCTGGGCCAGCGTGGGGCGGGGACTGCGTCCGCTCGGGGAGATCGGAGCGGCGCTTGCCGCGCGCAGCCCCGCGTCCCTGTCGCCGCTTGATACGCGGAGGTTGCCGGTGGAAGTCAGGCCCATGGTCACGGCGGTCAATGACCTGCTGGCACGGCTGGCCGTGGCCCTCGAAACCCAGCGCCGGTTCATCGCTGATGCTGCCCACGAGCTGCGCACGCCGCTTACGGCGATCCAGCTGCAGCTCCAGCTGGTGGAGCGCGCTGACGCTGCCCCCGAGCGGGACGCGGCGCTTGCCGAACTGCGGTCCGGAGTCATCCGGGCAATCCATCTCGTGCAGCAGCTGCTGGCCCTCGCGCGTGCCGAACCGCAGGCTGTGGCGCCCGCGTCTGCAGCCACCGCGGTGGATGAACTGGTGCGTGCCGTGGTTGCCGACCATGCGTCGCTTGCGGTCGACCGGGGCGTGGATCTCGGCGTTGTGCATCTCGATCCGGCGGTCGTGGACATCGATGCCGAGAGCCTGCGCGTGATGCTGGGAAATCTGGTGGACAACGCCATCCGCTACACCCCCGGCGGCGGGCACATCGACGTTTCGGCACGCACCGTCGGCGGTGAAGTGGTGATCGAGGTGGAGGACAGCGGACCCGGCATTCCGCAGGAACATCTGTCGAGGGTGTTCGACCGCTTTTACCGCGAACCCGGCACCCAGGTTGCCGGCAGCGGGCTCGGGCTTGCCATCGTCAAGAACATCGTCGAGCGCCACCATGGCGTCATCGTCCTTGCACCCGGCCGCGGTGGCTGTGGCCTCAGGGCAACCGTGCGTCTTGCGCTGGCATCCGGGACGCGGAGCACTGCGGGCTGAGGCCGGCCCGGGTGGTGTCGTTTCTGGTCCCCGGGCGCGCTCCCGGATCTGCAGTCTGCCTGACATAGATCAATGAAGTTTGCTCCCGGCGGCCTACATTGAATTGACAGAGGGGTATTTTCTGCCGGTGGATCGTAAAGACCGGTGCGGCAGGTTCTGCGGAAAGGAGGATGGCCATGACAATTCTGACTCTTTTTATTGCGATCGGGATGCTGGTGACCCTGGCGAGTCTTGCGAGCGGAATTACCTCGATGGGGCACGGAGGCACCTTCGACCGCAAGCATGAACTGCAGTTCATGAGTACGCGCGTTGTGGCGCAGGCAGTCACAATCCTGTGCGTACTCGCAGCGATCTATTTCGCTACCCGCTGAACGC
>JAJYCY010000084.1 GCA_021778035.1 Pseudomonadota bacterium | reverse complement strand
TCCTGCGGCACGTCGATTTCCCGCACACTGTCGTCGATGATGATCTTGAGCTTCATGCCTGCCTCGCGTTGATGCCGGCGCGTACACACGCCCTCCGGGCGCCGGCTGGCGATCACATTATCAGGACCGGCCGGCAGCGGGAAGTCCGGGTCCGCGATTCAGTAGGGAGCCGCTTCCAGAAGGTTTTCGATGGCGTCACCGGCGAGCGACCCGGTGCGGCGATGCAGATCGAGTATCGCCCGGGCAGCCGTCAGCCAGCGGTCCGCGCCATCGTCGATCGCACGCCGCAGTGGCTGTGGATCGTGGGCCGACGCCCACAGACGGTAGGCTTCGAGCACCTCGGGATACAGATGCCTGCGCATGCCGGAGAAGGTAGCGAAATAGAAGTGCAGGGCGGCCACGTTGCCGTTGTCCAGCAGGACGGGCAGGGTCGATAGGCAGTCGGCGAGCAGGTCGCGCACGGCGCGTGCCATGATCTCTGCCTTGGAGCGCGAGAGCGTGAGCAGCATCGCGTTCCAGTCCGCGCCGAGCAGGGCTCCCGCCATGCCCTCGCCAAGCTCGTGGAGGATCATCGATTCGGTCTGTTCGTCCGTCATGCGCTCGAGCCCGCGGTGCAGCTCGGTGTCGAAGCCGGATTCGGCGAGCGCTCGCCCCATGGCTTCGTTCTTTCGGTTCCAGCGCCATTCCTCGATTTTCTCCCACAGGAATCGCCGTACTGATTCCCGGCACACGAAGATGTTCTGGTCCTGCAGCATCGCGGGCGGCGCTACCAGGTCGCGGGCATATTCGCACGATGAGGTATAAACCGCGAAGCCCGAGCGCGTCTCGGCACGGGCGAGCGCGCCGAGAAAGAAATGGGGCTTGTTATAGCGTCCATAGCCGGCACTGTAGATGTAGCCGCGCGGCGCAAGCTCCCGGTTGATCGCGGCCGAATCGAAGGGATCCACCAGGACGGTGTCCAGCGGCAGTGGCTCGAAGGGGCTGGACGCGAGTCCGTCCCACAGATGCTCGCGCTCTTCCAGCCAGGCACCCACTTCATCGTTGGGTAGCGGGCCAGAAAGCGGGATCTCGTGTTCCCAGCGATAGAACTCGCGCATTCTCAGCAGATAGATGCACAGCGTGAAGTCGCCCGCGTGCTGTGCATCGGAGATGTGGCAGTTGTGCTGGACAGTGTTCGTGAGTTTGCCGAGATTCCACATGGGAGGGCCCAGTTCGGGACGTGGTTTGACTCAACCACCCAAGTATAAGCCCGGTCATGGCCGCGGAACCAGCGGTGCATCTTCTCGAATCACGTGCGCTGTACCGGGGATTGTCCGGCCGCGCCCGCCTATTGAGCCTGCAGAGTGGAAAGAGTAGCCCGATCCGATTGCCTTCCGCACAGCGGCCGCACGGAATGGAATGATGCTGCGGTTCGAAGGCAGCCGGAAACGGATTGCCTGTCCTTCACGGAGTTTGCCGTGCCTCAGTGCGTGCGGGGCCGGTCTGTGGAGCCGGAAGAGTCCGCGGGAATGGCGCCGGCTGCAGCGTCGGACGCAATGGGGCGATGGCTGGCCGCGGCCAGCAGGATTGCGACCGTCATGCCGTAGAACACTGCGGTCATTTTCAGGTCGAACGTTTCCACGGTCAGGCCATAGATGAAGAATCCGATCACCAGAGCCATCCCGAGCACGCCGCCGACGCGCCGCGTCCCGACAGGCGAGTTGGCCGAGCGCGCGAACAGGGCGAACGGCACGGCATAAAGCGACAACACCGAAACCAGCCCGGCAATGCCGAGCTTGACCGTCACCGCCAGCACTTGATTGTGCACTTCGGCGACGCCGAATTGCGCCGCCATGGGGGTGATGTATCCGATCTGTCCCAGGGCGTGCATATGCTCTTTATAAAGGTAACCGGGTCCGACCCCGAACAGCGGGTGCTGGCGCCACAGCAGCAGCGCCGCTTTCCATATCTGGAAGCGTATGCCTACGGCTGTGTTTTCATGTCCGTGCCGGTATGCGGCGAGGTTGGTGTAGATGTCGGCGATTCTGTGGTGGATCCAGGGCAGGAAGGCGTAGGCGGCCAGCGATAGCCCGATCAGCGCGGCGAGCAGGACCGCGACACCCGCCCGCGGGAACTTGCCGCGTTGCTTGTACAGCCATAGTGCGATAAATGCCGGTATGGCTACCCATCCGCCGCGGGAGCCCGTGCGCAGGGAGGCATAAAGCCCAGCGATCAGCGCCAGCGTCTTGAGCGCGCGCAGCGCACGAGAGTCGGTACCCGTCCAGTCGATGCTGAAGAAGGCGAGCACACCCGTCACCAGGGCGACATCGCCGTAGTGGATGGGGTTGAGGAAATACGACCCGGGGCGGCCATTGCCCCAGTCCTTGGGCGCCCAATGAAGGACTGCCGCCGCGGTGATGGCTCCCAGGCAAAATCCGTACTGAACGGTCGCCAGCGTCCGCACGCCAATGCGACGTGCGAACTGGTAGACAGGGATGGTGAACACCAGCGCCAAGGCATTGTCGTACGGCTTGAGCATGAAGCGCGCATGGGCGATCTCGCTCACCGCCAGCGCCAGCATCCAGGAAGCCATGGCAGCGGCGTATGCGACCGAGGGTCTGTCCCAGACATTGCCGGCGGCTCCGTAGCGAGCGAGCCCGTACAGTGACAGAAGCGCAAGCAGCGAGAATGTCCAATCCATGCCACCGCGAACGGCGAAGAAAAGCACGGGATAGGCGAGCATTGCCAGAGCAGTCAGCAAGCCAAAGAGCGCGGGCAGATGCTTCGAGCCGGCTGCTTCCCCGGGCGGCAGCGATCGGCGTGTGGCGTGGTCAGTCATCGTTCGTCGGTTCCGGCTTCAGTGAGGCCGCCGCGGCGGCGTGTGGCGGTTCTGTGGTCAGGTAGCGCGCGGGCGTCGGATCCCAGTTGCGCAGATCCCCCAGCGGGTAATTACCCAGCCCATAGTATACGCGGCGCGAACGCCCCCGGGTGGTCGCGGACGGGAAGTCGTCGGTGGCAGAGCCGGTCGCACCGATGGCGGGCTGCGCCAGACCGGCACGCGCAAGATAGTCGCGCGCGAATTCCTGCTGCGTGATGCCCCATTTCATGACGAACGTCCGTCCTCCCCGATTGCGGCGCACGCGTCCGGTGCTGGTGCAGCTGAAGTGGTAGAGGCGGCTTGCGTCGACGGTGCGGAACAGACGGCAACCGATGGTCCAGAATTTCATGAGCAGATCATCGTCGCTGCTCAGTCCCGGGCCATACTCGATGCTGTAGCCGCCCACCAGGTGCCACCAGCGGCGGTGCACGACGGTGGGCTGGCCGGCAACGCCGTCCCGATCGCCGCGCGACTCCCACTGGCAGTGCGCGCGCATCTCCTCCTCGCGGAATGTCTCCGGTGTGCGTCCGAAATCCCGGACCAGAACAAGCGGATTGCCGGTGTCCTGGGGCTCGATCAACGTGGGAAAAAACAGACCGAAGTCGGTGCCAGCGGCGCGGATCGTGTCGAAGAGCGCCGTATCCCATCCCGGACAGCAGACCATGTCGTCGTTCATGTATACCAGCCACTCGTGCGAGGCCTGCGCCGCCAGGTGGTTGACCGACAGGCAAACGCCCATGTTGGTCTGGCTGTATGAATGCTTCAGTCCCTGCTCGCGTACCCACTGCAGCGTGCCGTCCGCTCCATCGTTGACATGAATGAGGATTTCATGGTCGTTGCGGGACGCTTTTCTTATATTCTCGACGCACAGTTTCAGGTACGGCAGGTTGTTCCAGGTCGGGATCAGGATGCTGGCCATTGGTGATAACCTCGGGAGGGATTCAGGTCCGCTTTTCCGCAGCGGCGGAGTCGATGCTGCAGCCGGCTGCTTGCCCGGCGGCCGCGGTTGCCAGCATACGCCTGGCTGCGTCGATGACCGTGTCGGGCGGCAGATCTTGCAGGCATCGGCTGAGGCTGCGGACATGCCGCTCGCAGCCCTCTTCCATGCACGGCACGCAGGGCCCGGATCCTTGCAGCAGCAGTACATTGCCGACCTGCTGGCAGCCGTGCATCAGGTAGGGGTTGCGCTCACCGCGATATTGGGCTGGCCACGGCCCCCACTTGACCGGATTGGAAGGGCCGTACAGAGCGACGGTCGGTGTGCCGGCTGCCGCGGCCACATGGGTGAGCGCGGTGTCCGGGCCAACATAGAGCCTGGCCCGGCCTGCGAGGCATGCCGTCTGGCCGAGGCTCAATGTGCCCGCCGCGTTTACCGTGTCGGGCGGCAGGATTTCGGCCAGTGCCCGCACGTAGGCCAGTTCCTCGGCGTCGTTGCTGCCCGAGAGCACGATCCGCAGTCCCTGCGCGTGCAGCCAGTACGCGAGCTCCCGCCAGCCCTGCCGGGTCCACATCTTGTAGGAAAACTTGGGGTAGGTATGGAGCAGGGCAAAGGGCTGCGTGCGGCTGTCGAACGGCAGGCAGGCGTTGAGCGCGGCCTCTTCCTCGCCGGTCCATGCCACCACTACTTCCGGATGGCGCGGTATGGAAAGCAGGTCGGCGATAGCCAGGTTCATCAGCACTGTATGGGTATGGAGGTTGTCAAATGCGGCCGAGTGCGTGAGCAGCCGCGTCTTCCACCATTCTTTCCTGCGCGGCGCGCGCAGGCCGGCGCGCCGCCTCGCGGCAACCCAGGTGTACAGGACAGGGCGGTCGCCGGTCTGGGTAGTAACAGCCAGGTCGTACTGGCGAAAGAGTCTGGCGAGAAACCGCAGGTGGCTCCAGAAACGGCGCTGCCGGGGTACCGTCAGTACGCGGTCGATGTCGGGATTGCCGCTCAGTACGCCCTCGGTGTTTTCGAAAACCAGCACATCGATGCGCGCAGCCGGCCAGCCGCGGTGCAGTGAGCGGATGAGCGGCGTGGCAAGGAGCACGTCGCCGATGCGCTGGGTGACCACCACCAGTATGCTTTCCGGGACCCTCATCGCGCGATTTCTAGGATTTGGGTTCATTCGGTCCGATGGTGGCCCGCGGCGCTGAGGACTGACGGATTTCCAGGGCTTTGGCGTATTTCATGAACGAGCCCAGGGCCGTCATCAGGGCTATGCCAGCTCCGTCGCTGCCGTCGAGTAATCCGAGCCGCAAGATGTAGCTCTTCACGAAGGCGCTGACCGCGTGCACGGGCGGCTCATAGCGGCGCACGACGCGGCCGCGCGCCACCATGCTGCGCGCAGCCAGGTCCGAGTAGTGGTCAAGCTTGGCCAGCATGGCTTTGTAGTTTTCGAACGAATAATGGCCGATGGTGGCATCCAGACGGCGAACCGGACCGTCGGCGATCCAGCGCTCATGCACTGTATCATCCGAGAATCGCCCACGCCGTCTGTCGACCAGGCGCAGCACTTTATCTCTGCCCCAGTCCCCGAACCGTATGCGCTTCCCATGAAAGTAGTTGTATCGCCGCAGGACAAAGCCGACGGGCAGGGTATCGGTAGCCAGAGCATCGCGGATCGACCCGGATGCGGGCGGCAGCAGTACCTCGTCGGCATCGAGCACCAACACCCAGTCATGGCTTGCCTGCTCGATGGCAAATTGCTTCTGCGGTCCGAAGCCCGGCCAATCCCGCACATGTACCTGCGCGCCGAAGCGCTTTGCGATCGCGAGGGTCCTATCGCTGCTGCCTGAGTCCACCACCACGATTTCGTCGGCGACCCCGGCTACGCTGGCCAGGCTCTCGGCGAAGCAGCGCTCGGCATTGCAGGTGATGTAGGCGACGCTCAGGCCTGGCATGGCAGTGGGTTCACTTTCAGTCAGAAGTCCGGGATGTGCAGTTAGATTAGAGTCAAACTACGGGCAGATGCCTCAAGAGCGGCATTTGTCAGGCAGCCCCCAGCTTTGCGGTCGCCCGAGCGCATGCCAGAGCACGATCCGCCAGTAGCCGAGTGCACGAGCGCGCTGCCGACTCTGCAGGCACAAGGTTAGCATGCAGGCAATGCTGTTGGAGAGCGCGTTCATGACTGCCTTCGTCGGCAGGATAGCGGATATGAGCAGATAGGCAAGACGGCCCTGGGTTTTGCGAAAGAAAATCAGTTTCGATCGCTGAAATTCGATGCGGGTGGCGCTGCGAAAGCGCTGGGCAGTTTGCCCCTGGGCGCGCAGCGCGCGCTGCCGGAATGTGGTAGACCTCGAAACCGAGACGCCGTGCGCGCTGGCACCACTCGGTTTCCTCGAGAAAAAAGAAATAGTCCTCGTCCAGTTTTCCGAGATCCGCGAGACCGGAGCGACGTATCACCAGGCAGGCGCCTATCACGCTTTCTACCGCTACCGGGCGGGATGCATGCGGTTTGCCGTGTAGCGCCCA
>JAJYCY010000022.1 GCA_021778035.1 Pseudomonadota bacterium | reverse complement strand
GCTGCATATCGGACGGGCTCATGATGCCCGATCGGGCACGTACATCCTCCATGTGCGCCAGTCCTGTCCGCCGACTCCCGGGCAGCCGCACAAGAAGCCATTTCACATTCCGTTTGCAGTCGCGTTGCTCGGTCGCGACGGGCGGGAACTGCCCCTCAGGCTGCTCGGAGAACATTCTGGCACAGCGGGCACGCGGATGCTGGAGCTGCGGCAGGAGGAGGAAACTTTCGTGTTTGCAGGCGTACCGGAGGAGCCGGTTCCGTCCCTGCTGCGCGGGTTTTCGGCACCGGTCCGGCTGCAGACAGACCTGACGGACAGCGAGCTCTGTTTCCTGATGAGTCACGACAGCGATCCGTTCAACCGCTGGGAGGCCGCCCAGCGGCTGGCGAGCACGCTCATTCTGCGCCTCGCGGTCCGGCCTCCGGGGGGCGGTGCCCCGGTCATCGACCCTCGATACGTCGAAGCGTTCCGCGAGACCCTGCGCAGCGCGCACGAGGACAAGGCGATGATCGCGCAGGTTCTGACACTGCCCTCCGAGACATATCTTGCCGATTTCATGGATCCGGTTGACCCGCAGGCGCTTTACGAAGCACGGACATGGCTGCTGCAGTCGCTGGCGCGGATGCTGCGGGATGATCTGCATGCCACGTACCGGAACAATGCCTCCGATGGCACCTACGACATCGATTCGCGCTCGGTCGGACGGCGGAGCCTGAAGAACCTGTGTCTCGCCTACCTGATGGAGCTCAATGACCCGCAGGTGCGCGAGGACTGTGTCAGGCAGTTCCGCAGTGCCGGCAACATGACCGACGCCATCGCCGCGCTGCGCGCGCTTGCCAGTACGGACTGCCACGAAAGGCGTGACGTGCTTGCCGAGTTTCATGACAGATGGCAGGCCGAGCCGCTGGTTCTCGACAAATGGTTTGCCCTCCAGGCTACCTCGCGGCTGCCGGGAACACTTGCGGAAGTCCGGTCACTTGTCCGCCACCCGGCATTCAGCCTGAGAAACCCTAACCGGGTGCGCGCGCTGATCGGATCCTTTGCCTCCGGCAATCCTGCGCGCTTTCACGATCGCCGGGGTGCGGGTTATGCGTTTGTGGCGGGCCAGATTCTCAGGATCGACCGCCTCAACCCGCAGCTTGCAGCCCGGCTGGCCGGAGTGTTCAGTCTGTGGCGCAAGTATGAACCGCACCGGCAGTCGCTCATGAAACAGCAGCTCGAGCGTATTCTCAGCGCGCCCGGCCTGTCCCGCGACGTGCATGAAATCGGGTCGAAGAGTCTCGGTCGGGTGGACAGCGGAAGGCAGATGCGGGGCGGTGTCCGCCGCCGGTGAAGGCTGCTGGTCAGGCGTCGAGGTCCGGGATCATGCGGCTTTCGAGGCGGGCGATGAAATCCTTGAGCTGCAGTTTGCGTTTTTTGAGCCGCCGCAGCCGCAGCTGGTCTGTGGATGCATCACCCGACAGGCCGGAAATGATCTGGTCCAGGTTGCGGTGCTCGATGCGCAGCTGCTGTAGCAGCTGCTGCGGGTTGTCATCCAGTTCTTTGTCCATGTCACGGGTCGTGCGGTAGCAAGGAAGGTTTGCCCGGGGGCCTCAGTCTGCGGTGCCGGAATCCCGACCCCACCAGCCAGGCCGGACAGGCAACTGGCCGCATGGTGCGTAATTATAGCCGCAGAACGGGCACATGAAAGCAGCAACACCGTTCTGGGGCCGGTTGGGGCGGGCCGGACTGGACCGGTAAGCGGAATCGCGGCAACATGGACCGGAAGCGGGGCGCGGACGCCGCCCCCGGCTGCGTCCCTCAGGCGTGGGGCGGAGGAACCATTTTTTCTCTCCGGTGTCGGATTCACGCGTCCCAGAATTGACGCAATTCCAGTTATGAGGAACACGAACATGGATTATTCCACGGCAGAAAACCAGATCGCGCAGGTCGAGCAGCAGGCTCAGACCGTGATCCAGAATATGCAGCAGTTTGCGCAGAAGCTGCGCTCGGCGGCACCTGACGAGACGACCGGGCGCGAATGGGCGCTGGATCTGCGCGAGATCGCAATGGCCATGCAGACCCAGAACCAGTCGATGGTGGCAATGGTCAACCAGATGGCTGAATACATCAAGACGCTCGAGGCACAGCTGTCGACCCATCCTGCTCCCGCTGTCCAGCCGCGCGGCTGGATGGCCCAGCCTTCCGGTGGCGGCGGATTCTGGAGCAGCGTCACCAGCGGTCTTGGGGTCGGTGCCGGATTCGCGGTGGCAAACGACCTCGTCGGCAACCTGTTCAACATGTTCTGACCGGCTGTCACCTTCTGCCCGACCAGGGGCTGGCCGGGCACGGTGAGGGATGTGTCATGCAGGTGCCGATGGACAAGCCGAAAATCGCTACGGCGATCCCGCAATGCCGCTACAAGCTTGGGGCATTCGTGGTTACCGTGCTGGGCGAGATCGAAAGTCTGGATGCGGTGGCCTACCGGTATATTGCGGCGGTCATTACCGAAGGAGATTCCGAACCAGGTCTGTTCATCACTGCCGAACGCGCATCCGGTGCGCACGGCCGTGATGGCAGCTATTCCATGCGCATCATCATGCGCGATGGCGCGCAGATCATCGGAACATCGGACCGGTGGGGCCAGCTTGACCCATTCGTGCACGATGTCCTGGAAGTGGCGGCACGGATCCTGGATCTTCAGGACGAAGAGCCATACCTGCTGAGCTGACGCTGTCCCGGTTCAGTTCTCCCGGTCCGGGTCCCCGGGTTTCGGCTTGCTGGCCCTGCCGAGCGGAATCACGACGTGATCACCGGCCGGCGTCTCATCGGTGAACCGCGGGCGCTGGTTCATGGGGCGTCCCGCTGCCTGTGCAAGTTCCCGTTCGCGCGCGGCAATGAGACCGAAGCATTCGCGGATTTCCGCTACCGTCTGGTCGGAAAGCGGATGGCTGTGACCAGGACGGGTAAACGTGTCCTTGGCCACATCGGCAAGGACCTTTTTGACGGCACGCAGGATCCGCTCTTCCGCTGTAAGAGCCTCGGTTGTCATCGTTCACCTTCTGCGCCGCGTGGCGCCGTCATCGGGAAATTGCCCTATTGTGACACAGATTGTCCCGTGGTCGGGCATTTCGCCAGGCCGGTCAGCACGACGGGTTCGGCTGCCTGCCACGGGTTTTCCGGCCGGCGATCATCGAACGGCCGCGAGGTCACGGAGCGTTTTGCCGTCTGTGGCGCTGTCCAGAGCCCGGTCGATGCCCGCGATCAGCGGATCAATGTACGGGTCCTTCGGAAACCGCCGTTCCGGCGAGGCCTCGGTCCCGGTGGTATTGCGCACCGCATCGACCAGCGCTTTCAGCGGTACGGTCTCGGGGGCCCTGGCAGGAAGATACGTTTCCGGCTCGCCGGCCGAGCGTGCGACGAGCCCCTGCTGCTCGAGCAGGTTCAGCATGTCCGTGACCAGACTCTGCGGAATCCCTGCCTGTCTGGCCAGGTTGTCGCGGCTCGAGTCCGGACCGCTGCCGTAGTAGCGGCGCACGATCCATGCCATGAGCATCAGTGCGAGGTGCTGCTGGTCGTGTGCGCCCAGATACGGTCTTCGCCGCTGCAGAAATAGGGACTCCGGGTGCTGGTGATAGAAGGCGATGCTCGCGCCGGCCAGCAGTATGAGCCAGCTCAGGTACAGCCAGATCATGAACATGATCAGGATGGCAAAACCGGAGTAGATCGCGCTGTAGCGCGTGGAGCTCACGACAAAGGAGGCGAACAGCCAGCCGCCTGCTTCCCACAGGGCGCCTGCGAGAACACCGCCGGTGAGCGCGGATCGCAGCCTGACGTGGGTGTTTGGAATGAATGCATAGACGAAGGTGAAGGCGGCAATCACGAGCGCATACGGCGCGAGCGTTCCGGCCGTCCGCAGCAGCATGCCGAGCGGTTCACTCTGTGCAAGCTGCTTTACGACGGTTGCATTCAGCAGGGTGGCAGTCAGTCCGATTGCCGAGAATACCAGCACCGGGCCGATGGTCAGGACGCTCAGATACTGGCTGAAGCGCTGGATAAGTGGCCGTGTCTGCTCGACCTGCCAGGTGTAGTTGAAGGCCTTTTCCACCTTCTGCACCAGCGAGGCCACCGTGTAGATCAGCAGTCCCAGACCAAGCGCGCCCAGCACGCCGACTTTTATGTGCTCAACGAACCCTATGATGCGTGCAGTGATTACACCGCTTTTGTCACCAAGCGGCGCGAGGAAGTGAAGCAGCATGGGACGAATGGCGTTGTGGACGCCGAATGCCTTGAGTACCGAAAAACTGACAGCCAGCAGCGGCACCAGAGACAGCAGCGTGGTGTATACGAGCCCCATTGCCTGGAGCGTAAGCTGTCCCTCAGTGATGTCGCGGAACACCACATGGATCACGCGCAGAAGCCACCGGATTTTCCGCGCCAGCGGTGGAAGCGACGCCAGATCCGCATTCCAGAGTGCGTCGCTCAATGTGCCGCGGAGCTTTCCTAAATCCATCATTGGGATGCTTCCTGTTTTTGCCCGCCGGCATTCACTGCAAAGCGGAGTTCTGTAGGGACGGATACTATACGATGTTGCGCCCCCGATCAGCACCGCGCCCGGATCCGGGCAGGCACGGCACGGGTTCACGGATACTATTTGGCCTTTTATGGTCTATTGGATTATGGGACCGGACGGCAGGACCTCTGCTGTTCCGGAAGGGTCGGGATGGCCGCAAGGTCGGAACCGGCCGCGAAATAGGGCAGCGTTATGCCCTGGAGTACAGGACGATGAGATTACGCAGCAAGTTTGCGACTATGTCGCGGGTGGTGCGGATGCGGCAGAAACGCCGCGCGGATACGACCGAGACCGGAGGACGTACGGAACGGCGGGCGCGCGTGCCGTGGCCGACCAAGACCGAGCGGTGATGTAGCGGAGGGCTGGCGCTGTGGTATGGCGGCGTCGTTGCGTGGAAGCGGGCAGGAGACTCCGGCAGCGCACGCCCTAGCTGTGCTGTGGCCGCTCCGCCGGCCCGTTCCTGATCTCCTCGAATCTGCCATCATCGTAGCTGAACGTCAGGTTCCTTCCGGAGGCGACTGTCTCGAGCAGTACCTGGCGGCCCCACAGGCGGTGCAGATAGGCGAGAGTCTTTTCCATATTGTCGCGCTGCAGGTCACGTCCGTCGTGTTCATGCCGCAGCAGCAGTATGCGGTTGTGGTGGAAGTCGGCATCCATGATCCGGATTACCGGAACCGGTGCCATGCCGACGTTCCGCAGCAGGGAATCGCGCACTGCCTCCCAGTTTCCGGAGTCCGATATCCGTGAAATCACCATCTGTCCCTGGTCGCGGCGATATTCATAGAGGTCCATGTCGCGCATGAGCTGTTCGGTCAGGAACCGCCGCAGGAACGATGCGTCACGGTCGGTGTCACGTACCTCGAAGATCTTGGCACGACCATCCGGTGCAGGGGGTAGCCCGCTATCGTGACGCCGCTCGATGTCTTCCCACAGCCGGTACCCGAGATAGTAGGGATTGATGCCCCCGGGGTGGGCACGGACAACCTGGTTATGATGCACCAGAAACTCGAGATGCAGATTTTCCGGGAGATCGAGACTGTTCATGATCCGGTGATGCCAGTAGCTTGCCCAGCCCTCATTCATGATCTTGGTCTCGACCTGCGGCATGAAGTACAGGGCTTCCTCGTGGACGATGCGCAGCAGGTCCTTCTGCCACTCGGCCAGGTATGGCTGGTTTTCGGCGATGAACAGAAGCAGGTCTTCTTCCGGTTCCAGCGGCAGCCTGTTCAGGTCCGGAGTCTGGTGCGGAGGCGCCTTGTGGATCGACGCATACGGGTCTTTTGGCGGAACTGCGTCGGCAAGGGCCCGCTCCTGCTGCTCGGTGCGCGACAGCTTCCGGATGGCCGTGTCGCGGCGGCACTGCAGTGACAGGGCATGTGCGGCATCGAGTGTGTCTTCCACGCGCTGTGGTCCGATGGAAGGGTCTTCAGCATAGCTTCGCACGCGGTCGGCACGCAGCTTGAAGTGTGCGATTGCGAGGTCCGGCCGGGTGTCGCGGAACATGAAGTTGTTCCGGAAGAAGTCGTTGTGGCCGTACACATGGGCAATGGTGAGGATCTGGAGACACAGGGAATTTTCGTGCATCAGGTACGCAAGCGATGGCGATGCGTTGATCACCATTTCGTACGGAAGCCCTGAAATGCCGTAGCTGTAGAGGGTCCTGAGCTTCTCGTAGGCCTTGCCGAAGGACCAGTGCGGATAATGCGCCGGCAGCCCATGGTAGGCCATGTAGCCGAGCATCTGCTCGTGGTCGCAGATCTCGAACTCCTGCGGGAAGCATTGCAGGCCGAATTCCCGAACCCTTTCCCGGATCCGCGCGTCCCAGTATTCCAGGTCCCGGATCGTCCAGCCTTGAGTCATGGTCCAAATCCTCCTACGGTGCGTCCTCCAGACCGGAGGTCTGTTCGCGCAGGAGCAGCTGCCTGAATCCTGGCCAGATATCCTCCTTGTTCTCGATCATCAGCGCCTGGAAGTTTTCTGCCTCAATTTTCTCGAACAGTTCCAGCAGCGAATCGCCGTATGAGCCGGAATTGAGCGGCTTGATCTCGCCATAGCCGAAAAGATTGCAGATATGAGCCAGTTCCTGCGCTGTCCTAAGTGCTGCCGGATTGTCCTGGGGCCAGTTGTCCCCATCCGAGCAGTGGAAGGCATAGATGTTCCACAACGAAGGGTGATAGCGTTCACGGATGATTTCGAGGGCCTTCAGGTATCCGGAGGAGATGAGGGTTCCCCCGGAGCCGCCCTTTGTGAAAAACTCCTCCTCGCTGACCTCGCGCGCCTGCGCATCATGCGCCACAAATACCACCTCGACGTTGCGGTACCGCGTGCGCACGAACTGGTGCAGCAGGAAAAAGAAGCTTCGCGCCAGGTATTTCTTCATGGTGTCCATGGACCCCGAGGTGTCCATGATGCACAACACCACCGCATTCGACTGGAACCTCAGATCACGCACGATGCGGCGGTACTTGAGGTCGTCCCGGTGAAAGGGAAAGCGGCGATCGGCAGTTCCATCACCGGCGGCGACGCGCGCCGCAAGCTTGCGGCGCATGCGGGCCATGGCAGTCCGGGTCTTGTCGAGGCGGACGCGCACACCGACCCGGCGAAATCCCTTGCGTTTGCGGATGACCTCGACCGGGACTTCGCGCAGTTTCCTGCGTTCCATGTCCGGAAGCTCAAGATCCTCGAACATGATATCGACCAGCTCCTCGAGCGTGATTTCCGTCTCGTAGTAGTCGACACCCGGCTGGTCACCAGCCTTGCCGCTGCCGGGCAGCGGACCGGCAGCATTCCCGATCACCTGTCCGGGCTGGCTGTCTCCCTCGCCGCTGCCGACACCCTCATAATCGTCCCCGAATATGAATCGGTATTCGCGCACGCCGCGGATGGGGACCTTGATGATCTTGTTGCGGCTCTGGCCGATGATCGACTCCTCGGCAACGATGTCGGCAACGTTGCCGCGAATGGCCTCGCGCACCTTCTGGCGGTGGCGCAAGCGGTCACCGGCGCTGCGGTCCGATCGCAGCGCATCGGACTCAGAGTAGCCACGAAACACAGACCCGGTCATGCATGTGCCTTCCTGGACGCACTCAGTCCTTCCAAAGATTGTTTGCAGCGTACTTCAGAACCACTTCCGCAGAATGCGGACTGTATCCGCGCAGAAGCAGTGCCTTGATTAAGTCATCGTATTTCTTCAGCTGCTCCTTGTCGCGTGTGCGTGATTTGGTAACGACGCGGCTCATTTCGCGCACTGAACTCATCAGCTTGCGCTCGATTGCTTCCTTCAGCGGTTCATAGGACAGATGCGAGACCTTTTCTCCGCGCCGGCTTTTGGCCCACAGGTATGCCATGACTTCCTGACGGAAGCCCTGAGCAGCGGAACCGACGATGGCGATCTGTTCTTCGACTGATTTGAGGAAACTCTCGTCGGGCTGCAGCTCCTCGCCCGTATTGCGGTCCTTCAGACGGGTCTTGTTGACGTATGCCTCAGCGTGATCGAGGTAGTTCTGGAACAGCGCCTCGGCGTGTTCGTCGAAGGAAAACACAAACGCCTTGGTAATTTCCTTTTCAAGAATTTCGAGATAGGCCTTGTGCAGGATGTCCTGCAGGAATTCCAGGTACTGCTTGCGGGTGTCGTCGGCCAGGTCTCCGCCTTTAACCATGGCGATCAGCGCTTCGCGCACATTGATCGGGTTGATTCCGTCCAGACTCTCGGCCAGGGCATTGTCGATCGATTTCATGATGAAGCGTGGTGAAATACCGAACATTCCTTCGTGCCTGGTTTCCTCCCGCAGCTCACGTACATTGATTTTCGCCGTTTTTCCTTTCTCGACCACGTCCTCGCCGTTGTACAGACGCAGCTTGGTCATCAGATCACATTTGCTGCTCGGCTCAAGCCGCGAAAGTATCGCGAACATGGCAGCAAGTTCGAGGGTGTGGGGCGCGATGTGCGCCCGGAAATCGGATTTCTCGAGAAGCTTGCGGTAAATCCTGATCTCCTCGGCGAGACGCAGGTTGTAAGGAACCCTGATAACCACCACGCGATCAAGTATGGCCTCATTGGTCGGATCGCCCTTGAAGCGCTGCCACTCGGCCTCATTCGAATGGGCGACGATGCAGGTGTCGACATAAACCGTGCCATGTCTGCCTGGTGCCGGGATGAATTTTTCCTGGGTGGCCGTGATCATGGTGTGCAGGTATTCAGGTTCGTTTTTGAACACCTCGATGAACTCGGTCATGCCCCGGTTGCCGACGTTGAAGGCGCCGTTCAGGTCCAGCGCGCGCGGGTCGCCTTCCGAGAAGGTGTCGAGTTTTGATATGTCCACCGATCCGATGAGTACCGAGGTATCCTGGTTGTTCGGGTCGACCGGTGGCACTACTCCGACGCCGCGGCGATCGTGACGTGAAAACGGGACGGTCAGCACCGGGACATCCTCGTAATGTCCCTTGAAGTCGTCTTTGAGGTGGTGCCGGCATACGGGACATAGTTCGCCTTCAATGTGAAGGCCGAGCATTTTCTCGAACTCGGCACGCAGATGTTTGGGAATGAGATGCAGCGGTTCCTCCGCCATCGGGCAGCCTTCGATGGCATATACCGGAGGACTTTCCTCAAGGCCGCGCTGCAGACGTTCCACGAGCGAGCTTTTTCCGGCGCCTACCGGGCCCATGAGATAGAGCACCTGGCGGGATTCCTCGCCGTGCATTGATGCGGAGTGGAAGTACCGGACCACCTGCGCCAGCGTCGGCTCAATGCCGAAAAACTCCTCGCTGAAGAACGGGTAAACGCGGACGTTTTCGTCGCCGAACAGCCTTTTGGTCCTCGTGTTTTCGGGATCGGCGATTCCTGAAGTGCCGGCGCGGACTATTGCATCGTATATGCGCGCATGCGCCAGCCGGGGGATGACGGGGTCAGCCTTGACCTTGTCGAGGTACTGGAGAAATGTTCCGTGCCATTCCAGGTCTTCGCGGCCCGCGCGGTCCTTCTCGATCAGCTCCACAAACCCGGTTGTCCTGTCATTCATGGCCGGCCTCCTGGATATCAGACCTGCAATCAGCTGCTGTTTGTTTCCGTGTTCCCCCTTTGATCCCTTTTTTGGCGGATCTTATCCATTTATATAGCTCTTTTCGGTTCCGGAATCCAAGACCACGGATGCGCGCATTGCAGCACCTTTCGTCGCATTTTGCTTGACAGCAGAATGCGTGCTGAACCGGTCCGGATCCGGGCACCAGGCGGCCTTCGGGGTCGCTGCGTCCGGTCGGCATCCCATGCTGATTGAGACCGGTAAAGCCACGACGTGGTTCGCAGGATGGGTGGATGGTTGCCTTCAGGCCGGCCGGCAGTGCCGGTTGTACAGGCCGTGTCGGTCAGGCTGTCCGCGGGTTCCCTGTGACGGCCGGTCGCGCGCGTTGCTATAGTACCCGCCAGTCAGCGGCTGCACCGGGCAGTTTGGACGCCGCGGGGAGGGTGTCATGGCTGCAAAGAGGAACTCTGGGGCTCGTACGGTTACAACGGCCGAATATGAGACGCTGGCGTCTTTCCGGTACGCGCTGAGACAGTTTCTGCGTTTCAGCGAGAATCTGGTCGCAAAGGTGGGCCTTACCCCGCAGCAGCACCAGGCGCTGCTTGCCGTGCGGGGGTTTCCCGGGCGCGAACAGATGACGATCAGCGAACTTTCCGAGCGCCTCCAGATCAAGCACAACAGCGCTGTGGGGCTGGTGGACAGGCTTGTGTCCCGGGGCCTCATGGTCCGGCGTCCGGCGTCCGACGACCGGCGCCAGGTCTACGTAGCGCTGACGCTGCGCGGGTCCCGGGTGCTCGAGCGCCTGACTGCCATGCACCGCGAGGAACTGCAGCGTGTCGGCCCGGGTATCAGCTTGCTGCTGCGGCGCCTGGGTCTTTCGAAACGCACTCCGCGGCCACGGCGTTCCGGCCGTTCATAGGGCCGGAACGCCGGCTGACCGGGCAGGGCAGGTGCCTTGGGACCGCTCTGCGCGGCCAGCCGGGGATATACCTGCCGCGGTACTGGACGCAAGTGGGGCGTGGCACCATAAATCGCCGTACCAGTTGCCTTTTGCAGCCGTCTTTACCACAATTAGACGAAAAGAGGGCAATACCCCCGGGATTACTGTGAATGCCCCGTGTTACCGGCGCTCCACCCACTCTGGCAGCTGCCGCGCAGCGTGGGTGCGGTCTGTGCGCAGAATGTGCGGGCAGATGCATCGCGAATAAGGCGGATTTTCGACAATGAAGATTTGCCTTGCTCCCAAGGTTCCGATGCGGAGGTGGTGAGGAGTGCGGTCCAATGTATGAATCCTTCTACAGGCTCAGGGAAAAGCCGTTTTCGCTGCTTCCGGACACAGATTACCTCTATCTGAGCCGGAAACACGGAACCGCGCTGGCTCTGCTTGAGTACAGCCTGCTCACCCAGGACGGTTTCTGCGTGATCAGCGGCGAGGCCGGGGTCGGGAAGACCACGCTGATCCGCCGTCTGCTGGCCGCGCATGCTGACCGCATTACCATGGGCCTGATCACCAGCACCCAGGGGTCGTTCGGAGATCTGCTTGGCTGGATCTCTCTTGCGTTTCATCTTGAATGCCACAGGCTGAACCGCTCCCAGCTCTATGAGGAACTCCAGCGTTTCCTGGCCGAGCAGGCCGCGCGTGGACGCCCGGTGGTTCTCATCGTCGACGAAGCACAGAACATTCCGGCCGCGATGCTCGATGAGCTGCGCGTACTGGCGAAGGACGGTGCAGGTTCGGGCCGGCCGCTCAAGACCATTCTCGTCGGTCAGCCCAAGCTGCGGAACGTTTTGCGTGCGGCGGGACTCGATCAGTCCGTCAAGCAGGTCGCGGTGGATTACCATATCGGGCCGCTCAGCCGCGAGGAGACCAGTGAATATATCCGTCACCGTCTGTCGGTGGCGGGGGGTGATCCAGGTATTTTCGATGAAGAAGCCTGCGATGCGGTGTTCCATTACACAGGAGGAGTGCCGCGGCTGGCGAACCTGCTTTGCCACAACGTCATGGCCAGCGCATACGCGCTGAAGCGTGCCGCCGTCGGAGCGGACATTGTGCACAGTGTCATGCAGGAGCGTGAGGCCCGCGGCATGCTGCCGCAGTTTGGTGTGCGGCCGGCGGCGCGTGGTGGGCAACCGGTGGTCCGGGGCACGGTCGCGCCGTTGCCTGGCGATGACGGCGGCGGGGCGGGTGTCTCCGGCCGGCTTGTCAGCATCGATTCCCGGCCGCGCAGCGGACGGGTCACGACGACGGGTTTTCGTGTCTCTGGACTCGGGGATCCCGTGGCTGAGCCGAACCGATCACGGGAAGCAGAGGGGGAAGCTGCGCCTCTGCCCGGACAGAATGGAGAGGAGGAAATGGCAAATTACCAAATGACTCCGGCCACCGCCACGCCGCCGCGGATGTTCTGGGGGACGGCAATCCTGCTGGGATTCATTGCCGGACTGCTCGTGGCGGTGATCGTGATCGGGGCTGTATATCTGGAAACCGGAAGGCGCGCCGCGCCCGCTGTGCCGCCGCGCGCAGCCGCGGTTGCGCCAGCTCCGCTGCCGGCCGCATCCATTTCGCATATAACCCCGCCGGCAGTTACCCCGGCCGTCACCGCTGTGGTCCGCCAGCCGGGGGTCAGCGCCGCTGAAAAAGGCCGGCTGAAGGAGCTTATCAGCGAACGGAATGCAGCCATGGCCGAGGCGCGTGCGCTGCAGACGGCGCGCGATACGGCGCTTGCGATGGCCAAGGCACGTGAGCGCGCAGCCCAGGCGGAGCTGCAGGCAGCCCTGGAGCAGGAGCGTGTCCAGGCCGTTTTGCGGCATCAGCAGAAGATGCGGGAGAGGCGGCAGAAGGTGGTTGTGCAGCTGCCGCAGCCGGTCCGGCTCGTTTCTGCCGGTCCCGTGAAGCTGCCCGCGCCCGTGGCAGGCAGGGTGCCGCCGGTTTCGCATCCTGCACCGGTGTCTGCCGGCGGCGTCGTCAAGTTTTCCCCGAATCCGTGTAACGGACCGGCCGCCAAGTTCCTGTCGACCTGCAAGGAGTAAGGCAGCGTCGCTGCCGCGCAGACACGGGGGTTATGTCCGGGGGATCGGGCCTGAGGTTGTGATCAGTCCGTCAGCGCGTCGACCTGCAGACGCTGCTTCTCGAGTTCCGCCAGCGTGGCTTCGAATTCCTGCAGCCGCTTGCGTTCCTGGTCCACGACCTGCTGCGGCGCGCGTGCAACGAAATCGCCATTTCCGAGTTTGGTGCGCGCTTTCTCGAGTTCCTTCCGCGTTTTGCTGATTTCCCTGTCGAGCCGCAGCAGCTCTTCATGTCTGTTGATGAACGCACCCAGCGGCACCAGCACTTTAAGTTGTCCGACGAGCTGCATGGCTGATTCCGGCGCCGTGTCGCCGTCGCCAAGCCAGTCGAGCGAATCCATGCGCGCTAGCGCCATCAGGTACTGCCGGTTGTGCAGCATCCAGCCATGTTCCTGGTTGTCTCCGTTCTGAAGCAGCACCGGCAGTGTCCTGGATGGCGTGATGTCCCGTTCGCTGCGCACAGTCCGTACTGCGGTGATCACCGCCATCAACCACCGGGTCTCCGCGACCGCCGCCGGGTCGAGGGCTCGCGTATCGCATCGCGGGAAGGGCTGCAGCATGATCGTCGAGCCATCCGCTGCGGCGAGCGGTGCCACCCGCTGCCAGATTTCCTCGGTAATGAACGGCATAAGCGGATGCAGAAGCCGCAATGCGGCTTCCAGTGTCCGCACCAGGGTGCGGCGGGTGCCGCGCAGTGCGGTAGCAGATGCTTTCGCGTCGTTTAGTACGATCTTTGACAGTTCAAGATACCAGTCGCAGTATTCATGCCACACGAAGCCGTAGACGGCCTGGCAGGCCAGATCGAAGCGGTATTCCCGGAAATGCGTTTCGATTTCTGCCGCCACTTCGTTCAGACGCGAGGTGATCCACCTGTCGGCTGCGTTCAGTTCGGTCTCGCCTCCCGACTGTCCGCAGTCACGGCCTTCGGTGTTGAGCAGCACGTAGCGCGCCGCATTCCAGAGTTTGTTGCAGAAATTCCGGTAGCCTTCAATCCTGCCGAGATCGAACTTGATGTCACGTCCCTGGGTGGCAAGACTCGCGAACGTCATCCTCAGCGCGTCCGTGCCGAAAGCCGGGATGCCGCCGGCGAAATCCCGGCGCGTCGCTTTTTCGATCCGCGGGGCATCCTGTGGACGCATCAAGCCGCTCGTCCGCTTGCGGACGAGCTCCTCGAGATCGATGCCATCGATGAGGTCGATCGGATCGAGCACGTTGCCCTTTGACTTCGACATTTTTTCGCCGTGGGAGTCACGCACCAGGCCGTGTATGTAGACTTCCCTGAACGGCACGTCGCCCGTGAACTTCAGGCCCATCATGATCATGCGGGCCACCCAGAAAAAAATGATGTCAAAGCCCGTGACCAGCACGCTGGTGGGGTAGAAGCTTGCGAGCTCGCGCGTGTGCTGCGGCCAGCCCAGGGTGGAAAACGGCCACAGTGCGGACGAGAACCACGTATCCAGCACATCCTCGTCCTGTTCCAGGGGGACGTTCTCGCCGTGTTGTTCCCTGGCCTGGCGGCTGGCGTCTTCCGCGCTGCGTGCGACGAAGACATTGCCGTCGGCGTCGTACCAGGCGGGAATGCGGTGGCCCCACCAGATTTGTCTCGAAATGCACCAGTCCTGGATGTTGTTCATCCATTCGAAATAGGTTCTGGCCCAGTTCTCGGGCACAAACCGTATGCGTCCGTCTTCCACCGCCCTGATCGCCTCGGCGGCGAGCGGAGCCACCTTTACATACCACTGGTCTGTCAGGAAAGGCTCGATCACCGTACCAGTGCGGTCACCGCGGGGCACCTTGAGCCGGTGGTCCTCGATTTTCTCGATGAGTCCGGCAGCCTGCAGATCTGCAACGATCCTCCTGCGTGCCTCAAAGCGGTCAAGACCGTGGTATGCAGAGCCCGGCAGATTGATGCAGGCATCCGAGTAGAAAATATTCACCAGCGGCAGTCCGTGACGCTTTCCGACCTCGTAGTCATTGAAGTCGTGGGCAGGGGTGATCTTGACGCAGCCGGATCCGAACTGGGGATCCACGTAGGTATCGGCAATGACGGGGACGGTACGACCGGAAAGCGGCAGATCGACCGTCCTGCCGACGAGGTGGCGGTAACGCTCATCTTCAGGGTTCACCGCCACGGCGGTATCACCGAGAAGCGTCTCGGGCCGCGTGGTCGCCACCACCAGATTCTCTCCCGTTCCGGTGACAGGGTAACGGATATGCCAGAGGTGGCCCGCTTCCTCTTCCGACACCACTTCCAGATCGGACACTGCCGTATGCAGCACCGGATCCCAGTTGACCAGGCGCTTGCCGCGGTAAATGAGGCCCTCCTCGTGCAGGCGGACAAAGACTTCGATCACGGCGCGCGACAGTCCTTCATCCATGGTGAATCGCTCGCGCGACCAGTCCACGGAGGCGCCCATGCGGCGAAGCTGGCGCGTAATGGTGCCGCCGGACCGCTCTTTCCATTCCCAGATCCGCCGTACGAAAGTCTCGCGACCGAGATCATGCCGGCTCTTGCCCTCGGCCTCGAGCTGCCGCTCCACGACCATCTGTGTTGCAATGCCGGCGTGATCCGTTCCGGCCTGCCAGAGCGTGGTGCTGCCCAGCATGCGGTGATAGCGGATCAGCGCATCCATCAGCGTGTCCTGGAATGCGTGCCCCATGTGCAGACTTCCGGTGACGTTGGGCGGGGGAATCATGATGCAGTAGGGTTTCGCGCCGTTGTTGCCCTGCCCGGACTGGTCCGGCCTGGCCGCGTGCGCGGCGAAATAGCCAGTCCGCTCCCATTCCTGGTAGATGCGCTGTTCCAGCGCGCGCGGCTCATAGGTCTTTTCGAGCGGCGCCCCGGTTTGTGCAGAGGCGCCGCCTTCGTGGTCATGACGGCTCATGGCGTGAGTTCTTTAAATTAGGATGAAAGAAGCGTAATCGTCCGCTGCAATGGTCCCGTTCTTCCCGCCGGCCGGAGCCCCGGCAGAGCGAGCAGCCGGATTCTATCTGCGGGAGTCATTGTCCATGTTTGATCTGGCCTGCGCCAGCACTTCCTCCAGGATCTTGGCAAGCCGCGCGACCATCGCGGTGCCAAGTGTCCGCTCTCCAGATCTGCGCAGCTCTAGTTCGAAGCGCGCGGCCGCAGTTGCGGCAATCCTGCGCGCATCCAGGGCCGGCAATGACGCCTGCGTGGCAGGCGCAGGCCTGTCCGCGGCAGCGGCCGGAAGATCAATGTCTGTAATATTGATGGCATTCCTGAGGACAGGAATGTCATCCCATGATGCGGCTGCTTCGGCCGCCGGACCAGAACCGGAGTGTCGGCCTGGCGCAGTGGCGGCCGCGGATGCGTCCGTATCCCCTCCGGTTGCAGGCGTGTCGGTGCGCAGTGATTTCCGTGGCGCATGTGCCCCGGCAGGGTTCGGGCCGCCAGCCACCCGATTTGCCGGGTCGGCGAACGGCAGCTGTTGCTGTCTCGCATCGGTGCCGGCCTTCCGGGTCGCCCGCTGCGGTGCGGGCTCGGTGTGCCGGATCGTGACGGCCCCCGTGGGGGCATCCGGCGGTTGCCGGAAAGACGTGCTGCTGGCAGGCGGTTCCAGATCCCTGAGACTTCCTTCCAGCTGGCTGATGACCTCGGCAGTCGACGGGGCAGCAGCCGGAAGCTCATCCTGTACCGCCGCAGGTGTGAAAGGAGACGCAGACGGCTCTGCGGTCTCATGCAGATCATTGCGCAGCAGGTCCTGGAGGGATTGCAGCACTTCCTCCAGAGTGTGGCGGGGTGATGGCACGTGTTTCGATTTGTGGTCCGGGCCGGCAGTCATCGGCCTAGTGTAGGCCCCCGCCGGCAACCGTGCTAGACGCTGTGATCCTCGAGCGGATAGCCGCGATCCCGGTAAAAGCGGTACCGGATGCGCGCCTGCTGTTTCTCCTGCTGTTCCGTCCCGACGAATTCGATGACGCGCTGGAAGCGGCTGAAGCAGCCGGGAACCTCTGCCCGCAGCGATACCAGCACGTCATTGCAGACAACAGGCGGTTCTTCGTGTCCGATGAGAACAACCGTCGGCACATCCGGTGCAGGATCATCTGTGCCGGAATGCAGCCGGTGCGGAACGAAACTTCCGGGACTGAACGTCCACAGCAACGCATCCAGTCGTGCCGACTGCTGCGCATCCGTGGTCAGAATGCATGTTTGGTGTCCGAGACAAAGCGCCTTCTCCACGATCCGGCACACCAGCAGGTCGGGGCTGCCGTCCCGGGCCACATAGAAATCAATCCTCGTCATGCCCCTCCGCGCGCGCCTGGCTCTCGCTGCGCTCGATCAGGAATGTCGTCAGCAGCGGAACCGGACGGCCCGTAGCTCCTTTTTCCTTGCCGCTTTTCCAGGCGGTGCCGGCGATGTCCAGATGCGCCCATCTGAATTTCTTGGTGTAGCGGGCGAGGAAGCATGCTGCGGTAATGGCGCCGGCGTCGCGTCCGCCGATGTTTGCCATGTCCGCGAAATTGCTGTCGAGCTGCTTCTGGTAGTCATCCCACAGCGGCAGCTGCCAGGCACGGTCGAAGGCAGCTTTTCCTGCGGCGATGAGTGACCGGGCCAGGGGTTCGTTGTTGCTCATCAGTCCACTTGCATGCCTCCCCAGGGCGACGACGCAGGCCCCGGTCAGCGTGGCGAGATCGACCACCACGGAGGGATTGAAGCGCTCGGTGTAGGTCAGCGCGTCGCACAGTATCAGGCGGCCTTCCGCATCGGTGTTGAGGACCTCGATGGTCTGTCCCGACATGCTGGTGACGATGTCTCCCGGTTTGTTGGCGTTGCCGTCCGGCAGGTTCTCGGAGCTCGGTATCACCCCTACGACATTGATCGGAAGGCGCAGCTCGGCGACGGCCTTCAGGGTCCCGAGCACTGCGGCCCCGCCGCACATGTCGTATTTCATTTCGTCCATCTCGGCCGCCGGCTTGAGCGAGATTCCGCCTGCGTCGAAAGTGAGGCCCTTGCCCACCAGCGCCACCGGGGGCTGCGTCTCGCTGCCGCCGCGGTATTCGACCGTGATGAGTTTCGGCGGCTGCCTGCTGCCACGCGCCACAGAAAGCAGAGCGCCCATGCCGAGCGCGCGCATGTCCTCTTCCTCGATTACCGTGGTGCGGACGCCGTATTCCTCCTGCAGCACACGGGCCTGATTGGCCAGGTAATCGGGTGTGCAGATGTTGCCCGGCAGGTTGCCGAGGTCCTTGGCGAGATTCATGCCCGCGCTGATGGCTACGCCCTGGCGCACCGCGTTTTCGGCGCGCGCGAGATCGCTGCGCTTGGGAACCATGAGAACGATACGCCGCAGTGCCCGGCGGTTCTCGTTTTTCTGGCTCTTCATCTGGTCAAACCGGTAATAAGTGTCCTCGGTGATCTCCACCGCCTGGCGCAGCTTCCAGGCAAGGTCGCGGCCCCGGATCTCCAGATCGGCCAGAAACACTGCGGCTTCCGTCGCTCCGGTATCGCCCAGCGCACGGGCGGCGTTGGCGAGAATCGAGCGGTAAGTCCCGTCACCAAGGTCCTTTTCCTTTCCGCAGCCGATCAGCATCACCCGCTCGGCCGGAATGTTCGCCACATGGTGCAGAAGCAGAGACTGGCCAAGGCGGCCGGAATGGTCTCCGCGCCGCAGGACGGCGGTGAGCATGCCACCGGAGGCCTGGTCGATCTGGCGGGCACTGGCAGTGAGCCTGCGGCCCTCAAATACGCCCACCACGATACATGCGCTGCGCTGCTTCTCGGGGCCGCCGCTCTTTACGGAAAAATCCATGGACACCTCGGTTCTGGTTGGGACTTTGCGCGCGCCGATTATGGTATATTTTCTCCTGCAAGCACATCCCCGTTGCGGATTCGGGCTGCCGCTAACGCAGATACAACTCCAGGGGACTCTTTATCGGGAATGGACAGGTGAACCCCGGTCATGGTTTTTTCTCGCGTTCCGTGCGCAGGATCGGCACGGCATGCTTCCGGTGCTGCGCCTGCCGGTCTGCCGACCCATGCTGATTATCGACCGTGCGCTCATGCGCGAGACCTTCCAGTCCAGTATGGCGGTTACGGGCGTCTTTCTCGTGCTTTTTCTGGTCATCAGCCTCGTCAACGGCCTGGCCAAGGCGGCGGTCGGCGATGTACCGGTTGCCATCCTGTTCACGCTGCTCGGGCTCGAGACGGTCAAGACCCTGGCCCTGATGCTCCCGCTATCGGTGTTCATAGGCATTCTGCTCGCGCTCGGACGCTGGTACCGGGACAGCGAGATGACCGTGCTCGCCGCGTGCGGCCTCGGCATCGAACACTTCCTGCGCCCGGTTGCGCTGCTCGCCGGTGGATTTGCGCTGGTTGCCGCACTGTTTTCGTTTTATCTCGAACCGCTGGCGGCCGGCCTCATTCACAAAGCCCAGAGCAGTGGAAGCGGCCACTACCAGGTGAGCGGCATTATTCCTGGCACTTTCAACCAGGTGAAAGGCGGCGGCTTTTTCTACGTCGGTAGCGTCGATCGGAAGACGTCCAGCCTGGACGACATCTTCGTGAACAACGAACAGCTCGGCAAGCAGGGGGTGCTGGTAGCCAGCACGGGTCACTACTACTCCGACCGCAGCACGGGCGACCAGTATCTGGTGCTTGATAACGGGACCCGTTACGAAGGTGAGCCCGGGAAGGCCAATTACCGGATACTGAAATTCGGCACCTACGTCGTGCGCATCATCCCGCGCGTGGCGCCCGTTCTTCCGACGCAGATCGATGCCATGTCACTGCACCAGCTGCTGCACGCAGACAACACGAGTGCGGTCTCGGAGCTGCACTGGCGCATTGCCAAACCGGTGACGCTGTTTATCCTGGCTTTCATCGCCGTCGCTTTTGCCTATACCAATCCACGGCGCGGCCGGTATGCCGGACTGTTCGGCGCGATCGTGGTGTACTTCGTGTATGCCAACCTTCTCGCTGTAGGCGACTCGATGATCAAGAGCGGAAAAGTGTCTGCGGCCGTGGGGCTGTGGTGGGTCCATGGCCTGTTCGTGGTCCTTGCCGTCTACTTGCTCATGCGGCGGGCGCGCAACAAGACGTTATTTCCATACCCACGGTTTCTCCACCGCTAGGCCATGACCATCCTGGACCGGCACATTGCCCGCAACATCACGACCAGCACCTCGCTGGTCTTCCTGGTCCTTCTGGCGCTGTTCATGTTTTTCAAGTTTGCCGATGCGCTGGGTGACTACGGCAAGGGAAATTTCGGGATGGCGCAGGTCATGGAGTACGTCCTGCTGTGCATGCCGTGGGAGATGTACCGTCTGTTCCCGATGACGGCGCTGCTGGGTTCGACCCTGGGGCTGTCATCGCTGGCCGTGGACTCCGAGCTCATTGCCATGCGTGCCGCCGGCGTGTCGATATTGCAGATCGCCGGCTCGGCGACGAAGATCGGCCTGGTGTTGGCGATCATTGCGCTGGTCCTTGGCGAGGCCGTCGCGCCGGTGACGCAGAACATGGCGGAACGGGGACGGTCCCAGGCGCTGCACCGGGGTGTGGAGCAGGAAAGCGGCTATGGCCTGTGGATGCGTGATGGACTCTCGTTCCTGCATATTGGCGAGGTGCTTCCCGATCTGAGCGTGCTCAAGGTCAATATCTACGAGTTTGGCAGTGACGGGCATCTGCGGGTTGAGACCTACGCCGCCAGTGGCCGCTATGTCCATCATCACTGGCAGCTTGCCGGAGTGCGTCAGAGCTGGATCGGGCACGGACAGGTGCACACCCGCATACTGCCCTCGGAGGTCTGGGCAGCAGCGCCCAAGCCCAGCACTCTGGCAGTCTTTGCAGTCAAGCCGGAGGGCCTGTCTATCTGGCACCTGTACCGCTATATCCGGCACCTGAAAGAGAACAAGCAGGATACCGGACGTTACGAGCTGGCATTCTGGAACAAGATCGTTTCCCCGTTTGCCACCGTGGTGATGGTGATCCTGGCGATTCCTTTCGTGTTCACCCACTTGCGCAGCAGTGGCGTGGGCGGGCGTCTGATGATCGGTTTCGGGCTGGGGGCCGTGTTCTACATTCTCAGTCGCGGATTCGGCTATTTCGGCCTGCTCTACGGACTGCCACCGGCGCTCGGCGCGGTGCTGCCGGTGGTGCTCTTTCTCGGGATCGCGCTGGTCATGCTTGGCCGGGTGGGCTAGTCGCCTTCCGGCCAGCCTTCGGGATCACGACGACGCGCGTCCCGGACAGCCGGTCATGCCAGGCCCGCCGGTCGCGATCGACGAGGATCCAGAGAAATCCGGCTCCCGCCGGCACCCATGACAGTATTGCGGCGAAGAAACGCAATACCGCCTGTTTCCAGGACACCGCGCCGCCGGACTGGCTGACCAGGCGTAGCCGCCAGGCCCGCATGCCGAGGCTCTGTCCTCCATGCACCCAGAACCATCCGAAAAACAGGAAGGCCACGGCCAGCACGTAGCAGCGGAACAGGGTCTGTCCGCCGGGGCTTGTCGGCGCCCCGTGAGCAATCAGTACATAGGGGACCGTGGCCACCAACAATACCGCGGCGAACACCAGGAGGTCGTACAGGATTGCCGCCAGCCGCCGGAAAAAACCTCCCGGTTTGAGGATCGGAGCGCTTTCCGTCATGGCCGGTGCCTGCCGATAGGTTGCCGGCGGGATCTATTCCGGCAGGGGCGATTTTGCACAGATAGAAAAAATCTTTCTGCGACAGAGACTAAGGAAATAGCGCCAATATTAGAAAAAATATATATCATTGATTTAATTATCATTTATCAACTGTTTAAAAAATGTTCAATCCAACTGAAACACGTTCGATGTAGCGTTGGTGTCGCAGAATTCCCGGTTTACACACAAACTTATCCACAGGAACTGTGAACAACCGGCACGGTCTTACTGCTACCCGCGCGACCCTGAGGGACAGGGCAGGGCGGGCTGCTGGCGGTGAATGCGGCCAGCACGGGCTGTCGCCGATTTTCTCCAGCTCCGGCAGCTGCAATGGTAGCGGTTTGTCCTGCTGGCGGGTAGGGCGTAGACTACGCACTCGCCGCTGACCCGCTGACGGTTTTTGAACGTTTCTTCACCAGAGCTCCCTATGGCGCCCAACGGACTGTCTCTCAATCTCATCGAACTCGGTCACTTTGCAGCGATTCTTGCCTTTGTCCTGGCATGCATCCAGGGGCTCACGCCGGCGGCGGCCCGTCTGCTCCGCCGCCCGGAGCTGTCAGGGCTGACCGCCAATCTGGCCATCGCGGTATTCGTGCTGACCAGCATCGGCGGCGCCACGATCATTTATTCGTTCCTGACCAACAACTTTTCGGTGCTGGTGGTCGCAAGCCACTCCAACACCCATCTGCCCCTGTTCTACAAGGTGGCAGCGCTGTGGGGCGGTCACCGCGGGTCGCTATTCCTGTGGATCTGGATTCTTACCTTCTTCACGATGGTGCTGGCATTTGATGGGCAGAGCCGCTATCCGGAACGGCTGCCGGTGATCCTGGCGGTACAGGGATGGCTGGTGGCCGGTTTCTATGGCCTGTCCCTGTTCCTGTCGAGTCCGTTTGTGCGGCTGTTTCCGGTGCCGGCGCAAGGCTCTGACCTGAACCCGCTGCTCCAGGATCCGGGAATGGTCATGCATCCGCCGATGCTTTACATGGGCTATGTCGGGTTTTCGGTGCCATTTGCCTTCGCCATGGCGGCGCTGATCACGCGCTGGAAGAGCGAGCTGTGGATCGGCATCATCCGCCGCTGGGCGCTCATCGCCTGGGGATTCCTGACCCTTGGTATCGTGCTTGGGGCCTGGTGGTCCTACTACGTGCTGGGATGGGGCGGCTACTGGGCCTGGGATCCGGTCGAAAACGCCTCATTCATGCCCTGGCTCGTGGGAACGGCACTGATCCATTCGATTACCGTGCAGGAGCGCCGGCGCATGCTGCACACTTGGAATATTTTTCTCGTGATCACCACGTTTTCGCTGTCCCTGCTTGGCACTTTCCTGGTGCGCTCCGGAGTGCTGTCGTCGGTACACGCCTTTACCGTTGATCCGGGGCAGGGATCCTACATCCTGGCATTCATGACTGTAGTCCTTGCCGTGTCATTCGGCATTTTTCTTGCCCGCGGGCGCTATCAGGAAGCCGAGGAAACGGTGACCTCTCCGCTTTCACGGGAATCGCTGTTCGTCTGGAATAACGTGGTGTTCACGACGGCGGCCGGCTGCGTGCTGCTCGGAACGCTCTATCCGCTTGCCGTCAACGCGCTGAATGGATCGCGCATCACGGTCGGTCCGCCGTATTTCAATACCGTGATGATGCCCATTTTCTTCATCATGCTGGTGCTGATGGCCGTCGGGCCGCTGGTTCCGTGGCGCAAGGCCAATCTGGAGCGCCTGCGTGTACGCCTCCTGTTTCCTGTCGTCCTCGGGCTTGTCAGTGCGGCAGTCATGGCGGTTGTGGCGTGGCCGGTATACTGGACCGGGCCCGTGGCTGTGGGGCTGGTAGGTTTTGTCCTCGGCACGCTGATTACCGACCTTGTGCGTGCCGTGCGGCAGCGGCGCCAACAGCATTCCTCGGAGAACGTCGGAGCCGCGACCTGGCGTACCGTGGTGGGCAACCGTCGCCACTATGGCGGCATGATCGTCCATCTCGGGATCCTGATGGTGGCGATCGGCCTTGTGGGCACCGGATTGTTCCGGCAGGAGAAGTCGGTGGTCATGGGACCGGGTGATGTCGTCCGGATCGGGGGCGAGCGCCTGCGTTTTGACGGTGTGCGCACCTTCAAGAAAGCCAACTATGTCGCCCTCCAGGCAAGGCTGACTTCTCTGGATCACGGCTTTGTCCTGCGGCCGGAACGCAGGAACTACGGGCAACAGCAGATGCCGACAACGAATGCGTCGGTGAACTCCAATCCGCTGCGTGATGTCTATGCAGTCATCGGGGGCGCGGTCCCCGGCAAGAACGGGGTGATGCGCTATGTCGTCCAGGTTTACATCAATCCGCTGGTCCAGTTTCTGTGGATGGGTGGACTGACCATGATTTTCGGGATCGGGGTCACGCTGAGTCACCGGGTACGGCGAGCTGCGCGCGCGGTGGCGGCGGAATCCGTCCCGGCCCTCGCTGCCAAGTAAGCTGCCGCAAGTCATGCGCTACCTGCTATTCCTTGCCGGGCTGTTTGCCCTGTTTGTGACTGCCTCCGCGGCCACCGCACCGGCCGGCGGCACGGTTGTGCACGAAGATGCACTGACGCGCAAGGAGCTTTCGATTGCGCGGACTCTTCGCTGCACGGTCTGCCAGAATGAATCGGTGGCAGATTCGAAGGCCGGTATTGCCCGGGACATGCGGACACTGATTCGCCAGCAGCTGCGTGCCGGCAAATCGCGCAAGGAGATCATCGCCTATTTCGTGTCACGCTATGGCGACTACATTCTTCTGAAGCCTCCGTTCGACACCGCCGGTACAATTGTCTGGGTGCTGCCGCTGTTCCTTCTGGCTGTGCTGGCCCTCTCAGGGTGGTTCGTGATCCGCCGCCATAGCCGTGCCGCGGCGCCGCCTCCGCCGCAACTTACCGAGGAAGACCTCGAGCGCGTACGCGCTGCCCGTCAACAGGATTAAGCCATGTTCTGGATCTGGATACTGCTTTCAGCCGCAGTGCTGATGGTTGCAGGCACTGTGTGGTTCATAACACGTCCACTGCGGCGTGCGGTCCTTGTCCCGTCCGGGACACCGCGGCATGAACTCGATCTGGTGCGTGAGAGACTGGTGGCCCAGCTCAACGAGATCGACGCCGAACGGTCAGACAAGGGCATGGACCCGCAGATCGCGCGCGACGAGGAGCTGCGGATTTCAGCCGAGCTTGCCGACGTTCTCAGACAGATCGAACTGCTGCCCGCGGACCCGGGCGCGGGCACCGTGCAGCAGCCCGGCAAGCCACGCAGGCTGCGGCTTGCCACGGTTGCAGTGCTCGGAATCATCGTGCCGGCCGCCGCCGTGACTTTGTACGCGCTGGCTGACGGTCCCACGCTTCAGGGCATGCTGAGTATCGCCGATGGTGGCGCGCGGTCGCAGCCGGATGTGCCTCCGATGGTGCTGGCGATGGTGGAGAAGCTCCACAGGCAGCTCAAATCCCACCCGGATGATGCGGTGGGATGGGCAAAGCTGGCGCACTCGTATTTTGTTCTCGGGCGCAAGGCTGATGCCTTCAGATACTATGCCAGGGCCTACCGGATGGCACCGCAGAATCCCGAGATCGTCTCTGATTATGCCTGGGCCAAGTTTACCGACAATCCCGGAAGCACGACCGGCACGGCATTTACGCTCTACAGCCGGCTGCACCAGCTGCAGCCAGACAATCCCGACGCGCTTTGGTTTCTCGGCCTGGCGGCGTATCACAGCGGTGATCCGGCAAAGACCATTGTCTACTGGAAGCGGCTTGCAGCCCTGATTCCGGGGGACAACCCGGCGCATCATGCCCTCATTCACGGCATCGCACAGGTCGAGGCCCAGATGCGGGAAGCGGGGCGTAGCAGCGGGAAGTGACAGAGCGGAGCGTATTGCCGCAGCGGTATTGCCCGGCGGAGTCCTGACTGCCGCCGGTCCACACACGCTGTCCCGTCGCGTAATGTGGCGGTCTACCCTTCCAGGCGGTGGATCAGCGGCAGCAGCTTCTGCTGCAAAGCCTTTTGCGTGATCGGACCGATCTGCTTGTAGCGGATGATGCCCTTGCGGTCGATCACGAAGGTTTCCGGCACTCCGTATACGCCCCAGTTGATGGCCGTCTGGCCATTGGCATCCAGGAGATCTGTCTGGTAGGGGTTGCCGCTCACCTTGAGCTCAGCCAGTGCGTCCGCAGGCTTGTCCTTGTAGCTTACCCCGATGATTGGCACGACATGCTGATGTGAGAGTGCTACGAGAAGAGGGTGTTCGTCGCGGCAGGAAACGCACCACGATGCCCAGATATTGATCAGTACGACATGGCCCAGCAGGTCGGAGTTGGTCAGTGTGCGGCTGGGGTTCTGCAGGACCGGCAGATCGAAATGTGGCAGCGGTTTACCGATGAGCGGCGAAGGAATCCTGCGGGGGTTCAGGTGCAACCCGTAGGCAAGCAGCACCCCTAGCGCCGCAAAAATCACGATCGGAATCAAAAACTTCTTCATGGTTTGTAGGAATAGGGCGTCGAGCTGACCGGTGCACCCGGGCCGTGCGCGTGCTTGAGTTCTTGCGCGACTTCCGGCGGCATGTACGTCGCATCATGTTTCGCCAGCACCTGGTCCGCGATGAACTGCCCCTGGGTATTGAGCCTGCCCTGGCAGACGACGCCCTGGCCTGCCCGGAACAGGTCAGGCAGGATCCCGTGGTAATGGACCGGTATGCTCTTTTTGAGGTCCGTAATCACGAAATCCACGGTCAGTCCGCCACCGCTCTTGTGGATGCTGCCTTTCTCTACCAGACCCCCCACCCGGAACAGTCCATGGGCCGGTGCCTTGCCAGCCAGCACCTGGGTCGGAGTGAAATAGAACACCAGGTTGTTGCGGAAGGCATTCAGGACCAGAATTGATGCGACTGTCAGTACTGCCACACCACCCAGGATGAGAAAAAGCTTCTTGTGTCTGGTTTTCATGGAAACCGGTCAGCCCTCATTAATGCACGTAATGTTGCGCTGCTGATTCCTTCGGCGTCTGTTCGGCCAGGGCAAGCTCACGCAGCATTTTCATTACCGCCCTGCGTCTGTGTACGGCGCTCGCGATGTTCCAGAGCAGAACCACGGTGGCAAAGCCGTATGCGCTCCATACGTAGTCCGCATAGCCACCCATCGCAAAAAAGGTATGCCAGGTCAAGGGCGTGCCTCCGGCGCGTTTGCGTCGCTGCGTACGATCTGCATTACCCACCCCGTATGGCGCTCACGAGCCAGGATTTCGCCGCGCATGCGGATCAGCACCACCGTAAAGAAGAACAGGAAGAAAGCCAGTGACATGATCAGCAGCGGATGCAACATGGTCGGATAGATGGTCGGCGCTATGATTTTACCCAGTGACCCTATAGACGCCGGCTGGTGCAAAGTGTTCCACCAGATTACCGAGAAATGGATGATGGGGATGTCGACGACCCCTACCAGCGCGAGCACAGCTCCGGCACGCGCGCTGCGCCGTGGGTCATCGATGGCCGCCTGCAGCGCGATAAATCCGAGATACAAGAAGAACAGGAACAGTTCCGAGGTGAGCCGGGCGTCCCAGACCCAGTACGTGCCCCAGGTCGGTTTTCCCCAGAGCGAGCCGGTAACCAGTGCCATAAGTGTCAGCGAGGCGCCGATCGGGGCGCTTGCCGTGGCCAGCATGTCAGCGAGCTTGATGTTCCATACGAGGCCAACCAGTCCGGCACCGGCCATGAGCACGTAGACGAACATCGACATCCAGGCAGCCGGCACATGGATGAACATGATGCGATAGCTGTCACCCTGCTGGTAATCGGGGGGCGCGACATACAGGCCGAGGTATAGCCCGAAGACAAAAAGCAGCAGGGTAATCGTGCCCAGCCAAGGGACCAGGCGTCCGGCCAGTGCGTAGAAGTTTTTAGGTGAGGCGTATTTGTACATGATTCAACGTCCGGCTGGACTCAGTCCAGGGAAATGCGAAGCGCTGCGGCGGTGGCCCACGGCGTAAAGCCGAGCGCGAGAAGCAAAAAGGCTCCCAGCAGGGAGAAATAGGCCTGAGTATCAAGGCCACTGGCGCTGGCCGTAACGGCTCCGGCTCCGAAGATCAGGATAGGAGTATACAACGGCAGCACCAGCAGGGACAGTAGGACCCCTCCTCCACGTACTCCCAGGGTGAGTGCAGCGCCCACGCTGCCCAGCAGACTCAGGACCGGTGTGCCCAGAAGCAGGGTGATGGCAAGTGTCACCATTGCGTGCCCGGAAAGATTGAGCTGCATGGCCAGCAATGGGCTTAAAACCACCAGCAGCAGGCCGCTGGTTACCCAGTGAGCCGCTACTTTAACCAGGATCAACGGGGTCAGCGGGTGCGGGCTGAGAGCAAGCTGCTCCAGCGTGCCGTCGGCATGGTCGGCTGCAAACAGTCTTCCCAGCGAAAGCATTGATGCCAGGAGCGCGGCCACCCACAGGACACCGGGGGCAAGACGGCTCAGGACTTGCGGTTCCGGTCCCACACCCAGCGGAAAGAGACTCGTGACGATGACGAAAAACGCCAGCGGTGTTGCCACATCGGCCGGTTTGCGCCAGGCCAGCAGCAGATCGCGCTGAAATATGCAGCGGGCCGTGCCCAGTAGGTTGTGTGACATCAGGAATCCAGCCTGATCCGGCGGATGGGGACGGTCACTGCAAGTTCCTGGTGCGAGGTGATGATGACCATCCCGCCGGCAGTGACGTGGGCGACGAGCCGTTCGTTCATGGTTGCCCCGAAATCGACATCGAGTGCTGTCAGCGGCTCGTCCAGGATCCAGATCGGCCTGGCTGACACGAGCAGTCGTGCCAGCGCCAGCCGCCGTTTCTGGCCTTGGGACAGGAATTTAGCCGGTAGTCTTGCCGCCCGGCTGAGCCCGACGCTCTGCAGCGCGCTGGCGATCCGGGTGTGGGAATCGGCGCCGCCGACACAGGTCCCGAACCGCAGATTCTCGGCAGCGCTGAGATCGCCCTGAATGCCGTTCGCATGTCCGACATAGCACAGAAGGTTGCGGTACTCCTCCGCGAGCTGACGGATCGCGGTGCCCTGCCACCGAACTTCACCCTCTGCCGGCTGGGTAAGTCCGCACACCGTGCGCAGCAGCGTGGTCTTGCCGCATCCATTTGCGCCCTGAACGTACAGCAGCTCGCCAGGCTGTACCGAGAAAGAGAGATTCTCGAACAGTGTCCTGTCCCCGCGGGCACAGGCAAGATTGACAACTTCGAGCAAGACTTCCTCCGCAACGGCACGCCGGCCCGTCATATGGTGAATAGGGAGTGCTCCAGAGTGGATCGAACGTCCGATCTGCTGCTGGGGAGCAGGGCGGGCGCATTTTACATGGAATCGCCCGGAAGATCATTACAATAAATCAGTTAGTTAGTGCACCGTGTCGAGGCACGGTCTTTCCGTAAGTGCGAATTCCCCCGGGGCTGCTTTTGCGCCGGCCGATAGCAGTTGGAGCTATCGTGGAGTCGTCAGGCCAGCGGTGGACCGGGCCGGGTATCCACGGCGGCGGATTCCGGTTCGCCAGACCTGCTTGCTGCCGATGCACCGGCAGCCGACTCCCGGCGGGGAGGTGCGCTCACCACTTTTTTCGCAGCACCTCGCAAGTCACCTCCTTTTCCAGCAGGGCTTCGGCCAGGAGTTTTTTTAAGCTTCGCGTTCTTAGGCTTCGAGGGCCTTCAACCGCCTGGCATCCGAGACTTCCCTGCCGCCGAACCTGGCCTTCCTAAAGGTAGAAGCTTGCTTGCGAAAACCCGTGCTTGCGGCAGGGCTCTTTGACCGGTATGCCGGCGTCGGCCTCGCGCAAAAAGCCGATGATCTGTTCTTCGGTGAATCGCTTCTTCATGTCCAATCCTTTTCTCTGGTTGGGATTGGACTCTAGATCGGGGGCTTATCAAATGTGGGGGGACGTCGCTGGCGCAGTGTTCTCCGCGATAGTGCGGGCTTTTCTATCCAGTGCCAAGACAGCATGGCCAGTATGGTGGTTGCTATGCTTGCGGATGCAAGCATAGCCGGGACAGTGATCTGCGGATAAAAATGATCGATGGTTTGCTGCACCGGGAAAGCATATATGTACAGGCCATAGGAGTAGTCACCAAGGCGGTTATATTGGCGTATCCAGCCTTGCGGCAGATAGGCAAAATGTAGCGTAAGCCAGCCAAGCAGCAGGATACGGCCGACCACGAAAATTTGCCCCCCGAAATAAGCCGCAACCCCCAGCGCCACCAATAAGCCAGCGAAGCTTATCCAACTAAGAATTATGCGGTCTCGCAGAACGTACATCGCCGACCCAAATAGAAAGTAAGTGGCTAACCGCGACCATTCCGAGTTCGTTTCACCGTGCGCAACTAACACGAGCCTTATCGTTAGGCTTATAGCCACCGCCGCCAGAATGAATTGCGGGAACAGATACAGACGCTTGTCGGGTAGCAGTTTTAGGATCATCCAGACAAGCGCGAGCGACATGTAGAGGCGCACCTCATAGTACAGAGTCCATAAGGAACCGTTTACCGCCTGAGGGAATGCGTTGGCTGTGAAGACCCCGGGAAGCGAGTAATTTATTCCGCTAAAGAGTATTGCGTCTTTAGCAAGATAACCGTAGGTCATTCTGGCGGCAAAGTAATGCAAGAACGAAACAGAGCTTACAGCGGGCCCCAAGACGAAAACGACCAGACAAAGCATGACCCATAATGCCGGATAAATACGCAAAATGCGGGCGCGCGCAAAACTCCACGTGTCCTGGCGCGTCATTAGACTGCGTGTGACAAGGAAGCCGCTAATAACAAAAAAAACATCTACGGCGAGGTCACCGAATTCCGGCTGGTAGCTTTTTGGCCCGCGGGTCAGCGGGTAGCTGTGACTCACGATTACACCAAACGCCGCGAGCATGCGGATCAGGTTAAAGTTATTGTCCCGCCCGGATAGTACTTCACTCACGCGCACGCCATAACCCCCTATATCGTAACCTTTTACGCTAGCGCCTTTGGTGACAACGAAGTGCGGCCGTGCCCGCGCTCGCACTTTCTGCGAAAGAACAACGTCCGACAACGATTGAGCGGAACACCATAGAGGTGGCGACGAACACTGTGTAAAACGTGATCCACTTTCCCTGGCATCGCTTGTCCACTTTGTTGCTGCTGAACCGCCCAAGTTTTCTGGAGGTCGGCGGTTTAAATCATGCCGCCACTGCGGTCTGACTGGCGAGCTGCCGGTAACAGTTTGTCTCAATGTCTGCCTAAGGAGTATAACCCAGAGGTTCTATCAGCCG
>JAJYCY010000083.1 GCA_021778035.1 Pseudomonadota bacterium | reverse complement strand
GGCGGTCGGGCGCGCGGGCACCGGTGTCAACAACATACCGGTCGACAAGCTGAGCCGTCTCGGGATTCCCGTGTTCAATGCACCCGGGGCCAACGCCAATGCGGTGAAGGAGCTGGTCGTGGCCGGGCTGATCCTCGCCTACCGCCACGTCTGCGAAGCCTGGGATTTTGCGCGGGGCCTGCAGGGAACGGACAGCGAAATCAGCAAGGCTGTCGAGGCCGGCAAGAAGCGCTTTGCCGGATTCGAGCTGCCCGGGCGCACGCTCGGTGTCGTAGGGCTCGGGGCAATCGGACGCCACGTCGCCAACGCCTGCATCGGGCTCGGCATGAAGGTGGTTGGATTCGACCCCGGTCTTACCGTGGAGGGGGCCTGGCAGCTGTCCGCGGAAGTGAAGAAGGCGGCGAGCATCGAGGAGCTGCTGCGCACCGCCGACTGCGTGAGTTTTCACGTGCCGCTCGTCGAATCCACTCGCCACATGATCAATCCGGCACGCCTGAAGCTCATGAAGGACGGGGTGGTGATCCTCAACTTCGCGCGCGAAGGCATTATTGACGATGCCGCGGTGAGCGGCGCCATCAAATCCGGCAAGATTTACGCGTATGTCTGCGATTTTCCGTCGAACCTGCTCAAGAACCACGAGCGGGTGATCACGCTGCCGCATCTCGGTGCATCCACCGCGGAAGCCGAGGACAACTGTGCGGTCATGGTCGCCGACCAGATGCGTGATTTTCTGGAGAACGGGAACATCCATAACGCGGTCAACTTTCCGGACGTGGTGGTGTCGCGCGAGTCCGAGCACCGCCTGGTCATAGCCAATGCCAATGTGCCGAACATGCTCGGACAGATATCGACGCTGATGGCCGGCGCGCATCTCAACATACACGACATGGTGAACCGCTCGCGCGGCGATCTGGCGTATACCGTCGTTGATACCGACAGCCCGGTGCCGGAGTCCCTGCGCACGCAGATCGCCGCAATCCAGGGTGTCATGATGGCCCGCATCATCTGAGCGGGCACGCGGAGCAGGTATGAGCGACGGGCAGAAGCGGCTGCAGGAGCTGCGGATCCTCATCGACGGGCTGGATGAGCGCATTCAGGATCTCATTTCGCAGCGGGCGCGCTGCGCACAGGAGATCGCCACAATCAAGCACCAGTCGGGGGCAGAGAATTTCTACCGCCCGGAGCGCGAGGCCCAGGTGCTGCGCGCCGTGATGGAACGCAATCACGGACCGCTGGCCAGCGAGGAAATGGCGCGCCTGTTCCGCGAGATCATGTCGGCCTGCCTTGCGCTCGAATCACCGATGAAAGTCGTCTTTCTTGGACCGGAAGGTACCTTCACGCAGGCGGCTGCGCTCAAGCATTTCGGGCACTCGGCGCGCACCGTGCCGCTCGGTGCGATCGACGAAATATTCCGCGAGGTCGAGTCGGGTTCGGCGGATTTTGGCGTGGTTCCGGTCGAGAATTCGACCGAAGGCGTCGTGAACCATACGCTCGACATGTTCATGGTCTCGGATCTGCGGATCTGCGGAGAGGTGGAACTGCGCATCCACCACCACCTGCTGGGGCTCGGGGAGGGCCTCGACGGGAGAAAGCGGATCGTTTCCCACCAGCAGTCCCTGGCTCAGTGCCGCGAATGGCTGGACGCAAATCTGCCGGCGCTGGAGCGGCTAAATGTCGCGAGCAATGCCGAGGCGGCACGCATGGCTGCTGCCGATCCCGCGCTGCTGGCGATTGCCGGCGGTCCGGCCGCCGAGATCTACGGTCTGCAGAAGCTCGTGTCGAACATCGAGGACGAGCCGGACAACACCACCCGCTTCCTGGTGATTGGCCGCATCGAGACGCAGCCGAGTGGCGATGACAAGACGAGCCTGCTGCTGTCGGGGCAAAACCGCTCCGGGGCGCTGGTCGGGCTGCTCGCGCCGCTGGCACGCCACGGCATCAATATGACGCGTATCGAATCGCGCCCCTCGCGCAGGGGTTTGTGGGAATACGTGTTCTTTGTCGACATCGCCGGCCACGTCTGCGACGCAAACGTGCAGCAGGCGATCGACGAACTGGGCCAGGAAGCGGCGTTTGTGCGGCGGCTGGGATCATATCCGAGGGCGGTGCTGTGAGCGCCACCCGGAAATGGACCGGGACGGCAGTCCCCGGTGTGCGCGGGCTCGAGCCATACCGTCCGGGCAAACCGGTCGAGGAACTCGAGCGCGAGTACGGCATTCGGGGCGCCATCAAGCTTGCGTCCAACGAGAACCCGCTGGGCGCCGGACCGCGAGCGATGGAAGCGCTCGCCCAGGCGCTTGCGAACATTGCACGCTATCCGGACGGTGGCGGATTCGCATTGAAGAGTGCGATCGCGCGCCGCCATGGCGTGGATCCGGCGTGCGTCACGCTCGGCAATGGCTCGAACGACATTCTCGAACTTGCGGCGCGCTGTTTCGTATCGGCCGGCGACGAGGTGGTGTTTTCCGAGCACGCCTTTGCGGTCTATCCGATTGTCACCCAGGCAGTGGGCGCGCGGGCGGTGGTGGTTCCGGCGCGTGACTGGGGTCATGATCTCGATGCCATGCTGGCTGCGGTGACCGGACGCACACGGCTCGTGTTCATCGCCAACCCGAATAATCCCACGGGTACCTGGCTGCGGCGCACGGAGCTTGCCCACTTTATTGGACAGCTTCCGGACAGCGTGGTCGTGGTGCTGGACGAGGCCTACGCCGAATACGTCGAGGAGCCCGATTATCCGAACGGCATCGAATGGACCGGCCGATATCCCAGCCTTGTGGTGGCGCGCACGTTTTCCAAAGCGTATGGCCTTGCCGGCCTGCGCATGGGTTTCGGGATTTCGGATCCGGTGCTTGCCGACCTGCTGAACCGGGTGCGGCAGCCGTTCAACGTGAACAGCCTGGCGCAGGCAGCGGCGGTCGCCGCGCTCGAGGATACCGGGCACCTGGAACGTTCGCGGCGCCTGAACGGCGAGGGCATGCGACAGCTCACCGGCGGTTTCCGTGCCCTGGGGCTGCGCTTCATCCCGTCGGTGGGAAATTTCGTGAGCGTCGAGCTGCCGCTGCCGGGGCGCGAGGTCTACGAGCGGCTTCTGCGCCGCGGAGTGATCGTGCGGCCGGTGGATAACTACGGCATGCCGCACCACCTGCGTGTGACAGTGGGTCTGCCGGAAGAGAACAGCCGCTTTCTCGAATCGCTTGCGCAGGTGCTGTAACGGATCTGGCCGTGATCTGCGTCAGGGACACGCCGGCTTGCGGGCTCGCTGCCTCCATTCTCTTTTCACGCTTCCCCCGTTCCCTGGGTGCCCGGGTGCACGGTTGCCGTGCTCTACGCTTCCTTGATGTGCCGGGCGATCCTGGCCCGATGCGGGGTTAGCTTCCGCCGCCCTCGTAGCGCAGCACGAGCACCGCGAGCGGCGGCAGAGTGATCTCAATCGACCAGGCCCGGCCCATCCAGGGAACGGCCTGTGCCGGTAGCGGCCCCATGCCGTTGCCGGTGTTGCTGCCGCCGTAATAGACCGAATCGGTGTTGAGGACCTCACGGTAGCTGCCGCCCCGGGGTGCGCCGATGCGGTAGCCGCGCCGGATTACCGGCGTCAGGTTCACCACAACCACCATGAGTTCGTCGTCATTGCCCCGGCGCAGAAAGGACAGCACGGACTGTGCGGAGTCGTGGCAGTCGATCCATTCGAAGCCGTGCCAGTCGAATTCATGCCGGTAGAGCGCCGGTTCCCGGGTGTACAGATGGTTGAGGTCGCGCACCAGCCGCTGCATGCCCTGGTGCAGCGGGTACTGAAGCACGTACCAGTCAAGCTCCGCGGCACTGTTCCATTCCTGGCCCTGGCCGAATTCTGCACCCATGAACAGCAGTTTCTTGCCGGGATGGGTGAACTGGTAGGCATAGAGGGCCCGCAGGTTGGCGTGGCGCTGCCACTCGTCGCCCGGCATCTTGTTCAGCATCGAGCTTTTCCCGTGCACCATCTCATCGTGCGAAAATGGCAGCATGAAATTCTCGGAAAAGGCATACAGCATGCTGAACGTAAGCAGGTCGTGGTGATAGACGCGGTGTACGGGATCGTGGGCCATGTAGCGCAGCGTGTCGTTCATCCAGCCCATGTTCCATTTGATGTCGAAACCGAGCCCGCCGACGTAGGTGGGACGGCTCACGAGCGGCCAGGACGTCGATTCCTCGGCGATCATGAGAATTCCCGGGCACTGTGCGTGCACCGCGACGTTGAGTTCGCGCAGGAAGTCTATGGCCACCAGGTTCTCGCGTCCCCCGTACTGGTTCGGCACCCATTCGCCTTCGCGGCGTGAATAGTCGAGGTAGAGCATCGAGGCGACCGCGTCGACGCGCAGGCCATCGATGTGCATTTCCTCGAGCCAGTAGATGGTGCTCGAAAGCAGAAAGCTCCGCACCTCGTTGCGCCCGTAATTGAAGATGAGCGTTGCCCAGTCCATGTGTTCCCCGAGGTGCGGATCGGCATGTTCGTAGAGCGGGGTTCCGTCGAAACGCGCAAGGCCATGGGCATCCTTCGGAAAATGGGCAGGCACCCAGTCAAGCAGGACGCCGACCCCGTTGCGGTGACAATGGTCGACGAAATAGCGGAAGTCATCCGGCTCCCCGAAGCGGCTGGTCGGAGCGAAGTACCCCGTGGCCTGGTAGCCCCAGGACAGATCGAAGGGGTGTTCGGTGATTGGCAGCAGTTCGATGTGGGTAAATCCCATTTCCCGCACGTAGTCCACCAGCCGGCGGGCGGCTTCGCGGTAGCCAAGAAACGCTCCTTCCGGGTCGCGCCGCCAGGATCCCAAATGCACTTCGTACACGGACATGGGCGCATGCTGCCAGTCGTGCTTGCGCCGCTGTCCGATCCACTGCTCGTCGGACCACGAAAAAGCGCTGCGCGCGGGAATGATTGATCCGGTATGGGGGCGCAGTTCGTGGCGCTGTCCGTACGGATCGGTCTTGAGCAGGATGTCACCGCTCTGGCGGTTGCGGATCTCGTACTTGTAGACCGGTCCCGGACCAAGATCGGGTATGAACAGTTCCCATATCCCGCTTGCGCCGCGTACCCGCATCGGATGCACGCGCCCGTCCCAGGCATTGAAATCGCCGACAACGCTGACGCGTTCCGCATTCGGTGCCCACACCGCAAAGCGCACGCCGGCGACCGTATCGACTTCGTGCTCATGCGCGCCGAGAAAACGGAAGGCATGCCGGTGACGCCCCTCGGCGAACAGGTGCAGATCAAAGTCGCCGATCTGCGGCCCGAACGTGTAGGGGTCGTGCGCCACATGCTCGCGGCGCGCTTCATCGCGCCATACCAGGCTGTAGTGGGCCGGGAGCGCCGACGCTTCGCCGCGCCACTCGAAATGGCCGCTGTCCGAGGTCCGTGTCATGGGGAAGTCGCCCTCGGCGATGCGGACCTCTGTGGCCTGCGGAAGGAACACCCGGATCACGATACCGTCGCCATCCTGATGGCGACCGAGGACCATGAACGGGTCGTGGTGACGGGCTTCGCTGATGCGCTTCAGTCCGCTGGCGAGGGCTTCAGTCTTCATGGCAGGTTCCGGGGTCGCGGGCAGTCTGAGAAATCCAGTTCGTGGATGGCATCGGTGCGACAGCACTGCGCGCAACCACAGGCAGTGTGGATATCTTTGCCCGGTGGGTGTTAACGGGCCGATTCCTCATGTTTGATGTTCTAGGAAATGCAACGCCATGTCCATAGATGCCTTTGCGGGTAAAGGCATTCTTCGGCACCTCGGAAAATGCGGTCAAGTCGCAAATCTGGATCTCCGTGTCAGTCTGCGTGCTCGTCGCCATCATCAAGAAGCGTCTCAACCTGTCGCGCAGCCTGTGCGAACTGCTACAGATTTTGAGCCTCAACCTGTTCGAGAAAACCCCGCTGGATAGGGCGCTTTCGCGCATTCCAGCGGCTCCAGAATCAGAGCAGGACGACAAACAGTTGATTCTCTTCTGAAAACGTTGGGACAGGCCTGAGGCGACATCTATCTTGACAACTGCCGGTTGCAGAGGGGAGACTGGCCGGTGTCCGGGACGGTTATTTACTCATTAAAGTCAGAAATATAGGTAGCACTCGGATGATTGAAGAACGAGCGCACCAGTTTGGGATTATTGCCGATCTCGGCAAGCTGCGCTGTCACGCCCGGTTCCAGCTGTTCTCCCTTTTGCAGTGGCCGACGCGCGTTGCCCGTGCGCTGAGCGTGACTCCATACCAACTCGTCGGGGTTCAGATCGGGCGCATAGCCCGGAAGAAACTGCAACGTCAGGCGGCCTTCGGTGGCGGCCACATAGTCCTTCACTGCCTTCTTCTTGTGCGCGGGCAGGCCAGCGAGCACCAGGTGCAGCGGTTTTCTGCGTCGGTGCATCACCTTAATTACTGACTAATGAGTAAATGCCAGGGACCGGTTGAAGTTGATGACTGTTTTGACGCGCATGCATCGCGCATGCATTGCCTTGCATTGCCTTAATAAGGAGAACGACACCGTATTGACCTGGGGGAGATCATCATGTTCCGCACCTTTTTCATCCGCAATGTCCCGATAGCGCTTGTTGTTGCTGTACTGCTCACGCTGGCAGCCTGTGGCGGGGGCGGGAGCAGCGGTGGCAGCACCCCGACCGGCACTGTCAGTGTCTATCCGCGCTTTGCCTATGTTGCGAATGGTAACGACAACAGCGTATCCGTCTATGCGGTTAACGCCACCACCGGGCGTCTCACGTTCACGGGCAAAGTCAGCGCGGGG
>JAJYCY010000021.1 GCA_021778035.1 Pseudomonadota bacterium | reverse complement strand
CATCCAGGCCAAGCGCCTCCCGCAGTGCCTCGAAGCGGCCGTGCAGGCTCGCCTGGTCGCTCACATAACGCCGCAGCGCGTCACGTGCATTGAGTTCGGCAAGGCGCACCCAACGCCTGTGCAGACCACGCGCGCCCGCGACGATCTGCACCTGGCGCTTCGCCTCGCGTGAAAAGGTCGATTCAAGGAGCTCGCGGTCGGTCACGGAATGGTTCAGATAGATGGCCGGCGGTACCGGTTTGCCCAGGTAATACTGCGGCAGAAAGGCGGCCAGGACCGCGCCGGCTTCGGCCCCGCCCGTCGCCTTCGGAAAGAAGTTCCGGTTCCCCAGATTGCGTCCGCCGCGGATGAACGTAACCACCACACAGATTGCCCCGTCTCCGGCCACCGCCGCCAGCACGTCGGCGTCGCCGCCATCACCGCTCACTGCCTGCCGCTCCTGCACACGGCGCAACGCCGCGATCCGGTCACGATAGCGTGCTGCCAGCTCGTATTCCTGCAGCTTCGATGCCGCCTCCATGCGTGCAGCCATTTCGGTGATCAGTGACTGGCTTTCCCCCTCCAGAAACAGCGCCGCACCACGCACGTCCTCGGCATAGGAGGCCGCATCGACAAATCCGACGCACGGCGCCGAACAGCGCTTGATCTGGTACTGCAGACAGGGACGCGAGCGATTGCGGAAAAAACTGTCCTCGCACTGGCGCACCGGAAAGACTTTCTGCAGCAGATTGAGACTTTCGCGCACGCTCGATGCGGAGGGAAATGGACCGAAGTACCGGCCCTTCTCCCGCCGCGATCCACGGTGAAAGGAAAGCCTCGGAAAGACATGGTCGGAGAGAAAGATGTAGGGATAGCTCTTGTCATCGCGCAGGACAATGTTGTACCGCGGCCGCAGCGACTTGATCAGGTTGTTTTCAAGAAGCAGTGCTTCGCTCTCGGTATGCGTGACCGTCACTTCCATGCCGGTCACCTGCCGCATCATTGCCTGTATGCGCGCAGGCAGTCCCGACACCCGGAAGTAGCTGGATACGCGACGGCGCAGGTTGCGCGCCTTTCCCACATACAGCACTTCGTTCTTCGCGCCCAGCATGCGGTACACACCCGGCGCGGTCGAAAGCGCTTTCACGTAGGTTTCCGCGTTGAATCCGCTCATCGATCCTCCCGGCGGGCGGAGCGCGCCGCTGACGGTCCCGTTCCAAGCAGGCTGGCCGCCTCCTCCACCACCTGTTCGAACATCGCCGCCGTCAGCCGGCGCGTCTGGGTGTTGTAACGGCTGCAATGGTAGGAGTCGAGCAGCCAGCCGCCCGCCGGAAGGTCATGCCGGGCTCCGTGGGAAAAAGGATAGGCGGCCTGTCTGAGACCCGAAGCGCGGATGACAGCCGAGTGTGCGATGGTTCCAAGCGCGAGAATCACCGGGGCCGGCGGCAGCGTCTGCAGTTCATGCTGGAGATACGGGTTGCAGGTACGCACCTCTTCCGGTACCGGCTTGTTGGCTGGGGGCAGGCATTTGACGGCGTTGGTAATCCGGCATCCTGGCAGCCTGAGCCCGTCATCGCGATCCACCGACTCGGGGTGGGTCGCGAAGCCGAACTGGTGCAGCACCCGATACAGCAGCACACCGGCATAATCTCCGGTAAAGGGCCGCCCGGTGCGGTTGGCTCCATGCAGTCCGGGCGCAAGGCCGACGATAAGCAGTTTCGCGTCCGGATCGCCGAACGCCGGGACTGGCCGGGCGTGGTATCCGGGGTGAACTGCCCGCACTGACTCCAGATGGCGTGCCAGACGGGGGCACTGGGCGCAATCCGTCGAAAACCGGGTCAAATCCCCCTCCTGCGCAGACTGAATGCCCGCCATTGTCCCGGAATGGCGTGCTCCCGGCAATGCAGTGCCTCGATCCGCCGGATCGGTGGCAACACCCGTTTCAGGCCTCTGCCAGACCGGCAGAACCGGGACATCTACCCGCAGGCGGTGTTGATCCGGCGCAATTGCCGGCACCACGCCATGACCGGTGTGTCCCGTCCATTGCTGCGAAGCGCACAGGATCATTCGCCCGGGGCATGGGACACCACGCAGGGAGATCCCGTTACGGTAGCAACACCACTCCCGCGCCCGTCGTTGACCTGCCAGGATCGAGACAGACTGCGCATGACCGGTCACATGGCGCCCGGTTCCGGTCAGGCCGAACCGCCGCGCTAGAACTTCTCGTGCAGCCCTACCACAACGGAATGAGGCATGATGCTCAGCATGAACGGACTATGGCGGTGGGCCGCGTACACGCCCCAGGCAGTGCCCAGCGCCCAGCCAGCGAGCACGTCCGTCTGCCAGTGCCCCCATTCCTTCATGCGCGCCTCGGCATCGTAGAGCGGCAACGCTTCCAGCGACCAGATCCATGGGTGATGGCGACGGTACGCCAGGATGAATGGCGTCACAAAACTTGCCTGCAGGGTCACCTCCCCGCTGGGAAAGCTCTGTCCATGGCTGAACCACTCGTTCGGATTGCTGGTCTGCGCCGGCCGCAGGCGCCCGAAGGCATATTTCAGCACCTGCGCCGAGATCAGCGCACTGCCTACCGAGGCATCAAGAGACTGCCAGAACGTCCTGCCCAGCTTGCTCTTGCCTCCCAGCCACAACGCGCCCCCGAGTTCCAGCAGGACCGTGCCGCGCTCCAGGCCGAGCGAGTATTGGCGTGCCCAGATGCCGGACTCGTCGTAGCCCAGGCGGTGATCGATACCGAGTGGCCCGCCCGCCGCCCGTACACCGGTCGGCAGGGCGATAAGCACCAGCAGAACCATTCCCGCTGCTCCCGCGGCCCGGCCCTTCCAGCAATCGATCAGCTTCACGAACAAAGACCCCAGTCCTGTCATAAACTGCCTCCCACGCAGAGAGCGGCCGGGATTGCGTCCACAGGGACGGACCCGGGACCGCATGTTGGCAAGCTGCCCCGCAACAAAGGTGAGATCACCCGGATACGCCGCAGTTCCCGCGCCCGGCGCTCAGAGCGCCGGGCGGGCGTGCCTGCAGACGGTACGGCGGACAGCGGGCCTTACTTGGGAATATTCGTGCCGTTGAAGATTTCCGTCACCTCGCGCTGAAGGCGCTGGGTAACAGTCTTCCAGTCGTGGGGGGCAAGATCGCTGGCAGTGATGCCAAACAGGTAATTGTTGAGGTTGAAGTCCTTCAGCATCATCTTGGTATGGAAGATGTTTTCCTGGTAAACATTGACGTCCACAGCCTGGTAGCGACCGAGTGTCGCGCGATCGATGAAGTTCTGGACCGAATTGATCCTGTGGTCAATGTAGTGTTTGACTCCCCGGACATCGCGGGTGAACCCGCGCACCCGGTAGTCGATAATCACCACGTCCGATTCAAAGGAGTGAATCAGGTAGTTCAGGGCACGCAGCGGCGAGATCCGCCCGCAGGTCGAGACGTCGATATCGGCCCGGAAACTGCTGATTCCGTTGTCCGGATGGCTCTCCGGATAGGTGTGCACCGTGATGTGGCTCTTGTCCAGATGGGCCACCACCGCGTCCGGCAGCGGACCGGGTGCCTCCGGATTGAGTGGTTCCTCCGCGATCGGAAGCTCAGAAATCAGCATCGTCACGCTCGCCCCTTCGGGGTCATAGTCCTGGTGGGCTATGTTGAGGATGTTCGCACCGATGATCCGCGCCACCTCGGTCAGGATATCAGTCAGACGCTCCGCGTTATAGGCTTCGTCGATGTAGGAAATATACTCCCGCTGTGCCTTCTCGCTGTGCGCGTAGCAGATGTCATAAATGTTGAAGCTCAGGGTCTTGGTCAGGTTGTTGAAGCTCTCCAGCTTGAGCTTCCTGAGCGGTTGAATCAGATCAGCCAATGGTTACTTCCTCCGGATGAGACACGTGCCAGTACATAATAATCCGTCTTGTAGGCCAGATTGCCACGCAATGCAATACCGTAAATCAGGCAATCCCCTGAACCATACGCAGGACCCGGCGGTAGTGCCCGTCTGCGGCCAGCTGCGGGCGCGACAGCGCATGCCGGCCGTGCATGCGTGCCAGCCGCAGGTGTGACGCCGGGCTGTCCCAGCCGCCCAGGGCGTCGAGAACCCGTGCAGCGCCCTGCGGGTCATTACACACGAGCAGCATGTCGCAGCCCGCATCAAGTGCGGCGCGGGCGCGTTCCGGCAGCCCGCCCGCGACCGTCGCGCCCTCCATCGACAGGTCGTCGCTGAATATGGCTCCCTGGAATCCGAGACGATGGCGCAGCACCTCCTGCAGCCAGAACCGCGAAAATCCCGCAGGCTGGGGGTCCACCCTCGGGTAGATCACATGGGCCGGCATGATCCCGGCCAGCCCGTAATGGACCATGCGCTCAAACGGCAGCACATCCTCGGCGAAAATGTCCTCGAACAGCCGCTCATCGCGCGGCAGGGCCACGTGCGAGTCAGCCTCGACACTGCCATGCCCCGGAAAATGCTTCCCGGTTGCGGCCATTCCCGCCTGCGACATGCCATTCATGTAGGCATGGGCGACATCTGCCACCACTTCCGGATCGCGGTGGAACGCGCGGTCACCGATTACCCGGCTCACGCCCCGGTCGAGATCGAGCACCGGCGCAAAGCTGAAGTCGACGCCGACCGCCCGCAGTTCACTCGCCATCAGCCAGCCGCAGGCCTCCGCCATGCGTCGCGCGCGTTGCGGGTCCCGTGCATGCAGCGCACCCAGGCTTGCGGCCGGCGGCAGCGCGCTGAATCCTTCGCGGAAGCGCTGCACGCGCCCGCCCTCATGGTCCACGGCTACCAGCAGCCGCGGTTCACGCAGGGCATGGATCCCCTGCACCAGCGCCTCGACCTGCTCTGGCGAGGCGTAGTTGCGGCTGAACAGGATCACACCCCCCACCAGCGGGTGGCACAGCCGCTCGCGCTCCTCGGCGTCGAGCGTGAGACCGGCAACATCCAGCATGACCGGACCCAGGGACACCTCAGCCCTCCTCACGGATGTGCACGCGCGTTCCCGCCGGCACGCGGTCAAAAAGCTCGATGATTTCGCTGTTGCGCATCTTGATGCACCCGTGCGAACTCGGAACGCCCATGGGATCCTCGTCAGGACAGCCGTGGATGTAGATGTATCGGCGCATCGTATCGACCTGGCCGAGGCGGTTCCTGCCGCGCTCCAGACCGCTCAGCCACAGGATACGCGTCAGGATCCAGTCGCGCCCGGGGAACCTGCGGCGCAGCTCCGGAGCATAGATCTCGCCAGTGGGCCGGCGCGACACGAGCACCGCGCCCGCCGGCAGCCCGGCGCCGATCCGGGCACGGATAACGTGCCAGCCGCGTGGCGTGCGCTCACTGCCATACTGCTCGCCGACGCCTTTGAGTGCGCTGGCGATACGCCACTGCGCCAGCTTCTTCCCGGCATCGTCCCGCAGGATCAGCGTCTGGCTGGCAATTCCGGTTTCAATCAGCACTGTGACACTTCCCGTTGCCCGCAAGACGTCGACGCCTCGAACAGCGCGAGCGATTCGACGTGCGAGGTATGCGGAAACATGTCCAGCACACCGGCAGCAGCCAACCGGTATCCCTTGACGTGCACCAGCACCTCGCTGTCGCGTGCCAGCGTGCCGGGATTGCAGGATACGTACATGATGCGTTCCGGACCCGATCCGTCGGCCGGCAGCCGCTTGATCGCTGCCATGGCTCCAGTACGCGGAGGGTCCAGAAGCCATTTCCCGAACCGCTCTTCACCCCACGGCGCGCTGCCGTCCACGGCATACAGGTCGGCAGCCAGGAATTGCGCATTGGCAATCGCATTGTGCAGGGCATTGGCGCGGGCACGCTCGACCAGCGCCGCGTCACCCTCGACTCCGAGCACCCGCCCTGCCCGGCGCGCCAGCGGCAGCGTGAAATTGCCCAGGCCGCAGAAAAGATCGAGCACCGAGTCCTGCGGGCCGGGATCGAGCAGCTCCAGAGCGCGCCCGACAAGCATGCGATTGACCGCCGCATTCACCTGGACAAAGTCGGTCGGTCCGAAATGCAGCTCCACTCCGTGCTCCGGCAGGCGGTAGACAAGCGTACCGGTATCCGGCCACAGGCGCGCGACGGAATCGGGCCCTGCAGGCTGCAGAAAGATCTGCGCACCGTGGGCTTCGCCGAACCTGCGAAGCGCACGCAAATCGTGATCGTCCAGTGGCTCGAGGTGCCGGAAAACGAGGGCCAGCGCGGGGGCATCCTGCTGGGTATCCCCGACTGCGACCTCGACCTGGGGCAATCGCCCGCTGCACGAAAGCGTTGCAATCAGGGCACGCAGCGGCACCAGCAGGGCCGATACGGCGGGGTCCAGTACCGCACAGGATTCCAGTGGCGTGATAAACGTGCGGCGTCGCTCGCGGAACCCCACCAGGATGCCGCCCTTCTTCGGGACCAGCCGCACCCCGAGACGCGCCTTGCGCCGGTATGCCCAGACCGGACCATCCAGGGGAGGCAGCCACGCGTCCGGCACAACCTTGCCGATGCGCTGCAGACAGTCGCTCAGCACCTGCTGCTTGTGCCGCAGCTGTGCACCAGGCTGCACGTGCTGCAGACTGCACCCGCCACACACGCCGAAATGGGGGCAACGGGGAACCACCCGGTCAGCCGAGGGACTGATGACGTCCAGCACTCCACCCGTATCATAGCTGCGCTTCTTGTTGTAATAGCGGAAGCGCACTTCGTCGCCGGGTACCGCACCTTCGATGAATACGGCCTTTCCCGCCACCCGGGCCACGCCATTGCCTTCATAGTCAAGCGAATCAATGCGGGCCGTGGCAACGTCTCCCCCCGCAGGCGGCGCGTGCCGGGTGCCCGGATCCCGTGTTGCCGGCACCTGTTCCCGGTCCGGGAGGGCATCCGGTCGCAGTCCGGGCTCCGTCATGGCTGCCGCCAGGCCTGCAGGAAGGCGCGCCAGTGTGGCCGGTCTTCGGAACCGAGCAGGGTGCGCAGGCGCTGCGTCTCGGCCGCCCACGCGGCGGCGTCGAGCTTGCCGCGGATCAGTTCGAACCGGAGGTAGACAAGGTAGGTATTGAGCGCATCAGTTTCACAGTAGCGGCGGATCTCCTCGATCCCGCCAGCCTGGAAGCGGTCCCAGACTTCCGACCCGTGCATGCCGAGCTTGCCCGGGTAACCGAGCATCTGCGCGATCTCGTCGAGCGGTGCCGCGGCCCGTCCCTGGAAACCGGAAAGCACATCCATGAGATCGGTATGGCGCGCATGATAGCGGCTGAGGTAGTTGTTCCACTTGAATTCGCGGTCATCGTCGCCGGTGTCCCAGTAGCGCGGAGCACTGATCCCGTGCAGCAGCGCCCGGTAGTGCAGTACGGGAAGATCGAACCCGCCACCGTTCCAGGACACAAGCGTGGGCGTGTACCGGTCAATACCGTCGAAGAACCGCCGTATCAGCTCCGCTTCACCCGACTCCGGATCGCCGAGCGACCACACCCGCAGGCTGTCGCCATGCCGCAGCACCGCGGAGATAGCCACCACGCGGTGCAGGTGGTGGCGCAGGAATTCGGATTCCCCGGTCTGTTCGCGCCGCTTGTGGAACATCACCCGTGCCACATCGGCATCGCCCAGGCCATCGAGCTGGTACAGGCGCCTGCCCGTCTCGACGTCGGGCACGGTTTCGATATCGAATACCAGCAGGTTCATGGCCCGTCAGTTCCCCGGCGCTCCGCGCGTCAGTCCGGAAATACGCCGGTCGACACGTACCGGTCGCCCCGGTCGCACACGATCGCCACCACGGTTGCGTTCTGCAGACCCGCTTCCAGCTGCAGCATCGCCGCTACCGCACCACCCGACGAAATGCCGCAGAATATCCCCTCTTCCGCCGCCAGCCGGCGTGTCATCGTCTCGGCCTCCTGCTGAGAGACCTCCAGCACCCGGTCCACCTGCCGTGGATCGAATATCCGGGGCAAATAGGCCTGCGGCCAGCGGCGTATCCCGGGAATGGACGAGCCTTCGGAAGGATGCACGCCGATGACCTGGACGTCCGGATTCCGTTCCTTCAGGAAACGTGAGGTGCCCATGATCGTGCCGGTGGTACCCATGGCACTCACAAAGTGCGTGATCTCCCCATTCGTATCCCGCCAGATTTCCGGGCCGGTACCGCGATAATGTGCATCCGGGTTGTCGGGATTGGAAAACTGGTCGAGAACCCGCCCCTTCCCCTGCGTCTCCATGTCGCGCGCCAGATCACGCGCGCCCTCCATGCCCTGCGCACGCGTGACCAGAATGATCTCGGCGCCGAATGCCTTCATCGTCGCGCGGCGCTCGGCGCTCATGTTCTCCGGCATGATCAGGATCATGCGATAACCCTTTGCCGCCGCAACCATGGCAAGCGCGATGCCGGTGTTGCCGCTGGTCGCCTCGATCAGCGTGTCGCCACGGCGGATTTCGCCGCGCTGCTCCGCGGCGCGGATCATGTTGAGCGCAGGACGGTCCTTCACTGATCCGGCCGGGTTGTTTCCCTCGAGCTTCACGAGCAGCCGGTTGGATCCGCCGCCCGTGAGGCGCTGCAGACGCACCAGCGGCGTGTTCCCGACAAGCTCTTCCAGGGTCACGGTTTTCATGGGCGCATTCTAGAACAATCCTCCGGGACGGCATAGGCAATGCCGGAATCCGGCAGCGGCCCCGATCCACCTCAGCTTTGCGCAAGCGGCCACAACTGTGTCACGACAAGCTGCAGCGTGCGGTTTCCCTGGAAATGGTTGACATCGGGCCGGTAGGCTGCGCGCACCTGCTGTCCCGGCTGCCACGCTCCGTCGGCCTGATTGAAGGCAATGGCATCAAGCAGCGCTCCGTCCGGATGCTGCAGAACCAGCCTGAGATGATTGGCGCCCACGGTACGCGTGCCGGCGATTTCAAACACGCCGTCGAACACCGGCTCCGGAAATCCCTGCCCCCAGGGACCGCCGTCACGCAGGAGTTCGGCCAGCTCGAGGGTGATTTCCGGGCCCGCAAGCTCTCCGTCGCTGACGATCTCCCCCTGCAGGCTTTCCCGGCCCAGGCGGTGTCCGACCTCTTCGGCGAACACCTGCCGAAACGGTTCCAGGCAGGAGCGTGCGATCGTCAGTCCGGCCGCCATCGCGTGACCACCGAAGCGCTGCAGCAGTTCCGGGTGCCGTGCTGCCACCGCATCCAGCGTGTCACGGATGTGCAGCCCGGCGACTGACCGCGCCGACCCCTTGAGTTCATGTTCTCCGGCCGGGGCGAATGCGATCACCGGACGGTTGACACGCTCGCGGATGCGGCCGGCAAGTATGCCGATGACCCCCTGGTGCCACGAGTCGTCGAACAGGCACAATCCCGCCGGAAGCTGCGCATCCAGTTCCAGCAGGCGCAGGGCATCCAGTGCCTGCTCCTGCATCCCGGCCTCGATGAGGCGCCGCTCGCGGTTCAACCGGTCGAGCTGCTGTGCCAGCTCATACGCATGCATTGCTTCCCCGGCGAGCAGGCAGGAGATACCAAGCGACATGTCCTCCAGGCGGCCGGCGGCATTGAGCCGCGGGCCGGCCACGAAACCGAGATCCGCGGCGGTTACCCTGCCCGGTGTCCGGCCGCCGGCCTCAAGCAGCGCCACAATGCCGGGACAGGACTCACCCTGGCGTATGCGTTTCAGCCCCTGGGCCACGAGGATGCGGTTGTTGGCATCGAGCGGCACGACATCGGCGACAGTACCCAGTGCCACCAGATCGAGCAGCCGCGCCAGATTCGGTTCCTGCAGTCCGCGCCGCGCAAACCATCCCCGCGCACGCAGCTGTGCGCGCAACGCGAGCATCACATAGAAAATCACGCCCACGCCCGCGAGATTCTTGCTGGCGAAGCCGTCGCCGGGCTGGTTGGGGTTGACGATTGCATTGGCAGCCGGCAGCACATCGCCGGCAAGATGGTGGTCGGTGATAAGCACCGCCATGCCGCGGGCACGTGCCGCGTCAACTCCAGCCAGGCTGGAGATGCCGTTATCGACCGTCACGATCAGGTCCGGGCGGGCACGGGCGGCAACCTCCACGATCTCCGGCGTGAGGCCATAGCCAAACGTGAAGCGGTTCGGCACCAGAAAATCCACGTCCTCCGCGCCCATGTCCCGCAGGGCGCGGCAGGCGACCGCGCAGCTGGTGGCGCCATCGGCGTCGAAGTCTCCGATCACCAGGATACGCCAGCGCGCATCCAGTGCCTGCACCAGCAGCGCCGTTGCGGCATCCATGCCCTTCAGTCCCTCCGGGGACAGCAGACGCGCAAAGGAATGGTCGAGCTCGGACGAATCGAGCAGAGCGCGGCTGCCGTAGACGCGGGCAAGCACGGGATGCAGGGCCCGCAGACCGGCCGGGACTGCTTTGGCCGGACGCCGGACGATGCGCGGATCGCCCATCCCGCCCGCCCCCTTTTTCGCGCCGTGCCCTTCAGTCATGGGATGGAAACGGCTTCGGACGCCGCCACCAGCGGCGCAGTCCGGCCCGGGTAAGCAGTCGTCCTGGACCCCGCCCGGCCTGCAGGACGACACTCGCAACATCGCCTGCGCGCACGGCATCGAGCAGCGGAGCCACCCACTGCGCTTCAAACAGTTCAACGGTCTGGCGCCGGACTGCTGCGTCACCATACTCTGTGCCGGCCGCCTCGGCTGTCACCAGATGGGTTCCGGAGCCGGCATCCCGCAGCCAGCTCCCGGCCCCCTCCGGCAGACCATGCAGCACGGCCCCGGCAAGCTGTCCCAGACCGCGCGCGAGCGGTGCATCACTCCAGACCGCAGTCCATTGACCGGTTTCCACCTGCGGCAGCATCCCCCCTCCCCAGAACCACAGGCTGTTGACCGATGGGCGCCCCCGCTGTTCGCGCTCTGCATTGAGCGGCGAGGCATGAAGCAGAATCTGGATTTCGGTAAGCAGTGCGTGCCAGAAGCGGGCATCCGGACCCGCAGGCAGACGTTCTCCGATATTGCGGCCGCGGATCTCCTCGAGACTGACGGTGCGCAGTCTTGCCGGCGCTGCCAGCCGCAGGTACCAGCGGTGGGCGCACGGCGTTTCCAGGCGCCAGCGGTCCGGGGTGAGTACCTCGGCAAGTTCTGCAGCCAGCCGAAGGGCTTCGCCGGCTTCAAGGCCCAGGATCTCGTTGCCGGCGAGGACGAGATCGCCTCCGTGCGGCTGCAGGTGCACCGGGTCTGCCCGCAGCCACCAGCCGCTGTCGCCCGGACCGCCTTCCCCGAGCAGCGAGACAGCTCCGATTGGCAGATCCCCGTCTTCCGGTCTGCGGACACCGAACAGGTCGCATAGCAGCGGCTCGGCCGTCTGTGCTGCAGACGGCCGAGCGACGGGATCGCTGCGGGTAATGAGTCTGCGCAGCGCCGGCGCATAAGGGGCCGCCGCGTCACCGGACAGCAGACCGAAAAGCCCCGGAAACACGAGAGTCAGATGTCTGTCCATGCTCCGCTGTCCCCCGGCCGTCAGCAGCCGGCTGGCGCCTGCGGTACCGCAACACGGGTTGGCCCGGCGACCGCGCGGGAGGTCAGGCGATATGCTCCAGAATCGCGCGCTTTACGGCGGTCAGCTCCGCCTGGATCTTGATGAGCGGACGGGTGCTCTGCCGGATCGCGGTGTCCGGGTCCTTGAGACCGTGCCCGGTCAGGGTGCAGACGACACTGCTTCCAGCCGGGATCCGGCCGCTGCGCATGTCGCGCAGGGCGCCGGCGAGCGACGTCGCGGACGCCGGTTCGCAGAACACACCCTCTTTTTCGGCAAGCAGCTTCTGTACCTCGAGAATCTCCGCGTCCTGGCACTCGTCGAACCAGCCGCCCGATTCCTGGACCACCGTCCACGCGCTGTCCCACGACTGCGGATGTCCGATGCGGATCGCTGTCGCGACCGTCTCCGGGTCATCCACCATGTGTCCGCGCATGAAAGGCGCACTGCCTGCCGCCTGATAGCCGATCATGTGCGGCCGGTTTCCGGCCACCGCCCCGCCGGCGTAGGCACACTTGCCTTTGCAGAATCCGCAGGCACCGGTGACGTGCGCGCCGGACGCCGACGACATCTCGCAGTATCCGATCCAGTGCGCAGTGATGTTGCCGGCGTTGCCGACCGGAAGGCAATGATAGTCCGGAGCCCGCCCCAGCTCCTCGATGATCTCGAACGCAGCGGTCTTCTGGCCCTGCAGACGGTAGGGATTGATCGAGTTGACGATGGTGACGGGTGCCTCGCGCGCGACCTCTTTCACGAGCGCCATGCCGGCATCGAAATTTCCCTCGATCTGGATAACGACCGCTCCGTGGATCATTGCCTGCGCCAGCTTGCCGAGTGCGATCTTGCCCTCGGGAATCAGGACAAAACACCGGATGCCGGCGCGCGCCGCGTAGGCGGCGGCGGCAGCGGAAGTATTACCGGTAGACGCGCAGATGATTGCACGGCTGCCCTCCTCCACTGCCTTGGTCACCGCCATGGTCATGCCACGGTCCTTGAATGAACCGGTGGGATTGAGTCCCTCGTACTTGACGTAGATGTCGAACTTGTCCGAGAGCATCCGGGCAATGTTGCCGAGGCGGATAAGCGGCGTGCCGCCTTCGCCAAGACTGATGATGCGCGTGTCGTCGTGCACGGGCAGACGGTCGCGGTAGCGTTCGATCAGCCCGGTGTAGCGCTGGTGCGTAGTCATGAAGTCATTTCCAGTCACGGTTCAGATGTTCGACACGTATGCGCATGACCCTGCCTTTGATGGAGCCGAGCGCCTCGATGCGCGCGATGGCCTGGTTCATGTTTCTCTCGAGCACACGATGGGTCAGCATGATCACAGGCACCTCATCCGCGCCGGCAGCCGGCTCCTTCTGGATGATCGCCTCGATGCTGATGGCGGAATCGGCAAGGATGCGGGTAACGTCGGCCAGAACCCCAGGCTGGTCCCTGGCCTGCATCCGCAGGTAGCAGGCGGTCTCGACCTCCTCCATCGGCAATATCGCCAGGTCCGCGAGCTGGTCGGGTTGGAACGCGAGATGCGGCACGCGGTTGTTCGGGTCGGCAGTGAGCGTCCGGACGACATCCACAAGGTCGGCCACCACCGCCGAGGCGGTCGGCTCGGCGCCGGCGCCGGCGCCGTAGTACATGGTTGCCCCGACCGCATCCCCCTTCACGAGAATGGCATTCATGACTCCGTCGACGCTCGAGATCAGACGCCGTTCCGGAATCAGGACCGGGTGCACGCGCAGCTCCACGCCACGTTCCGCCCGGCGGGCGATGCCGAGATGCTTGATGCGATAGCCGAGCTCATCGGCGTACGCCACGTCACTGCGGGTAATGGAGGTTATGCCTTCCGTGTATGCCCTGTCGAGCTGCAGCGGAATCCCGAAGGCGATCGCCGCCAGGATCGTGAGCTTGTGAGCGGCATCGATGCCCTCGACGTCAAACGTCGGATCGGCCTCCGCATAGCCAAGCCGCTGCGCTTCGGCAAGCACATCGGAAAATTCGCGGCCGTGGTCGCGCATCTCCGTGAGAATGAAATTGCCGGTGCCGTTGATGATCCCTGCGAGCCATTCGATGCGGTTGCCGGCAAGGCCCTCGCGGAGGGTCTTGATGATCGGAATTCCGCCGGCGACAGCGGCCTCGAACGCGACCATGACACCGCGGCTGCGGGCAGCAGCGAAGATTTCGTTGCCGTGGGCGGCAATCAGCGCCTTGTTCGCGGTCACGACATGCTTGCCATTCTCGATGGCACGCATCACCAGACGCCGTGCCGGATCGTAACCACCGATCAGCTCGACGACGACCTCGACCTGCGGATCATCGACCACCTCAAACGGATCAGCCGTCAGGCGGATGCCATCCATCGGGCAGGGCCGCCTGCGTTGCAGATCCCGCGCACTGGCATGGACCACACGAATCTCGCGCCCGGCACGGCGCGCGATTTCGGCGCCGTTGCGCGCCAGCACATTCACCGTGCCAGCACCCACGGTTCCCAGGCCGAGCAGACCGACTCTTACCGGTTCCACTAGACCTGGCCAGCCTTCTGCGGTTCGCCACGGTCGCGGCGCATCATTTCCTTGATCGATCGCACCGCCTGGCGCGTGCGATGTTCATTTTCGATCAGCCCGAAACGCACGTATTCATCTCCGTATTCGCCGAATCCGATGCCGGGTGCCACCGCTACTCTCGCGTCGACCAGAAGTTTCTTGGAAAATTCGAGTGAGCCCATTTCCCGGTACTGGGGCGGTATGCGCGCCCACACGAACATCGTGGCCTTCGGCACGTCAACCATCCAGCCGGCGGCATGCAACCCCTGGCACAGCACATCGCGGCGTTGCTGGTAGCGCAGGCGGACCTCTTCGACGCAGTCCTGGGGGCCTTCCAGCGCGAGGATCGACGCCACCTGGATCGGTGTGAACATCCCGTAGTCAAGATAGGACTTGATGCGCGCAAGCGCTGCCACCAGTTTGCTGTTACCGCACATGAATCCGACCCGCCAGCCGGGCATGTTGTAGCTCTTCGAGAGCGTAAAGAACTCCACCGCGACGTCCTTGGCACCCGGTACCTGCAGGATCGACGGCGCCTTGTAGCCATCGAAAACGATGTCCGCATAGGCAAGATCGTGAATCACCCAGATACCGTGGTCCCGGGCGATGGCCACCACCTTTTCGAAGAAATCCAGCTCCACGCACATGGCTGTCGGATTGCCCGGGAAATTCAGCACCAGCATCTTGGGCTTCGGCCAGGAATTGCGTATGGCATTCTCCAGCTCGACAAAGAAATCCACGCCCGGCACAAGTGGCACATGACGGATGTCGGCGCCGGCGATGACAAACCCGTACGGGTGGATCGGATAGGTCGGATTGGGAACGAGCACCGCATCGCCGCGGTCGACGGTCGCCAGCGCCAGATGCGCGAGCCCTTCCTTCGAGCCAATGGTGACAATCGCCTCCCGGTCCATGTCGAGATCCACATCGAATCGGCGCTTGTACCAGTTGCAGATGGCGCGTCGCAGCCGCGGAATGCCGCGCGATACCGAGTAGCGGTGGGTGTCACCGCGCTGCGCGGCCTCGCACATCTTGTCCACGATATGCTGCGGCGTGGGTTCGGCGGGGTTGCCCATGCCGAAGTCAATGATGTCCTCACCACGCTGCCGCGCCTGTGCCTTCAGCTCATTGACGATGTTGAAAACATAGGGCGGGAGCCGCTGGATGCGGGGAAACTGGTCGGATGGATTCATGATTTCGGTACCGCAAGGACCGGATAGCCGGCCGGATGGAAATCCTTGTAGTATATGGCTTTACAAAAAGTGAGCAACATACTGGCGCGGCAGCGCGCTGTCAACGTGTCCGGCCGGGCAATCCGCTGCCGCACCATGAGGAGGACTCGCCGACATGAGAATCCACCTGCAGACCGGGGGCGGGGAAAACATCATCCGCGCCTACGGGCCGGGGCAGGTCACGGTCAATGATGACGTCTACAGCTCGAGCCTGGTGGTACTGCCGCAGCGCATCCTGCAGGATTGCCTGCCGCAGGAATTCAGCGGTCTGACAGCTGGTCATTTCGAGATGCTCGCCGGGCTCGGTCCGGAAGTCGTCATACTCGGCACCGGCCGGACCCTGCATTTCCCGGCGCCACCGCTTGCGGCAGCGCTGGCGCGCGCATCGATCGGCTTCGAGGTCATGGACACCGCGGCCGCCTGCCGCACCTATAATATCCTGATGGGCGAGGGCCGCAAGGTGGTAGCGGCGCTTCTCATGATCGGGGCATGAGCTCCGCGGGCCGCGTTCAGAAAAGCGAATCGATCGAGTAGCCGTTCTTCTCCAGCATGGCCCGCAGCCGGCGCAGGGCCTCCACCTGGATCTGGCGCACACGCTCGCGCGTCACGCCGATGTCGGCGCCGACCTCCTCGAGCGTGGAGATCTCGCGTCCATTGAGGCCAAAGCGCCGCTCCACCACCTCGCGCTGCTTGTCGTTCAGTTCATTCAGCCACGCCCTGATCTGGGCATGCAGATCCTCGTCCTGAAGAATCTTCTCCGGATCGGGGGTGCGTTCGTCGGCGATGGCGTCAAGCAGCGACCGCTCCGGGTCGGCATCGAATGGCGCATCCATCGAAGCAATGCGCTCGTTGAGGCCGAGCATCTCCTTCACGTCCTCGATCGGCTTGTCGAGAAGCGTGGCCACCTCTTCCGGTGTCGGCTCGTGATCCATCTTCTGCGACAGATAGCGCGCGGCACGCAGGTAGATGTTGATTTCCTTCAGCACATGCACGGGCAGACGAATGGTGCGCGTCTGGTTCATGATGGCGCGCTCTATCGTCTGACGTATCCACCAGGTGGCATAGGTAGAAAAGCGGAATCCGCGCTCGGGATCGAATTTCTCGACCGCGCGTATCAGGCCGAGATTGCCCTCTTCGATAAGATCGAGCAGAGCCAGTCCACGGTTCATGTACCGGCGCGCGATCTTCACGACCAGCCGCAGATTGCTCTCGATCATGCGGTGGCGTGCCGCCTCATTGCCCTTGCGGGCACGCCGGGCGTAATAGACCTCTTCCTCTGCCGTCAGCAGGGCTGAAAAGCCGATCTCCTTGAGATACAAACGCGTGGCATCGGCCTGAACCGTGGCCACGCCGGCGTCCGGGGTCTCAGAGACCTCGGACGCCTCGGACGACCGGACGGCTCTGGCTGGCTCGGACTCCTCGGCTTCGTGCTCGCCCGCGGGGGTCTCGCTATCGTCCTCACGTCCGTCTTCGCCAGTCCCGGACTGCGAAACCACTTCTTCGTCGTGATCAGACTCGTCCGGCGCCGGCGCATCCGTCTCAACCTCAGCCGGTGCGGCTCCGTCGTGGTCACCAATCTGGTCAGATCTCTTTCGGCGCGCCATAAAATATAGTCAGAGCCTGGGGAGAAACCGGAGCGGATCGACCGGCGCACCCTGGCGGCGGATCTCGAACAGCAGTTCCACCCGGTCAGTCCCGGTATCTCCCATTTCTGCAATCTTCTGTCCCGGCTTTACCATCTCGCCCTCCTTGACAAGGATGCGCTCGTTGTGCGCGTAGGCGCTCAGGTATTCATCACTGTGTTTGATGATGATAAGCCGTCCATATCCGCGAAGTCCACTTCCCTCGTAGACAACCCTGCCGGCGGCAGCCGCAACCACGGGCTCGCCAAGTTTACCGGCGATCTCCACGCCGTCTTCCATGCCGGCGGGATTGAAACGTGCCGTGACTTTCCCCCGGGCCGGCCAGATCCAGCGGATGAACTGCGGCGCATGGTGCCGGACCGGGGGGTGGTAGACGGGGATCCTGGCACGCACCGCCGGCGGGCGGCGCCGCACTGGTACCGGGTGCCGTACGGCCACGCGCACCCGCCGCGGCGGAAACAGGCGCAGACGCTCTCCCGGATGGATCGTATAGGGAGGGGCAATGCCGTTCCACTGCGCCAGCTCGCGGTAATCGCGTCCGTTCGCCCAGGCGATGCTGTAGAGCGTATCACCGGGCAGCACGCTGCAGTAGCGCGAGTCGGGAAAACGCACATAAGTCCCACGGTTGCTGATCTGCGCACGCATGCGGGGTGCGCCGCAGCCGGACAGCAGCAGTGCAACAAGGAACAATCCGAGCGCTGCTGCGGTGCAACCGGCAGGCGCACGCGGTCCGGACATGCGGAGCTCAGCGCTCATTGCGCACCAGTGGCACGAAATTCACCATTTCCAGCTGCTCGCGCCGGTAGCCTTCTGCGGTGCGGGTAATGAGTTCGAGCTGCTGCTGCGCACCATTGCCGACCGGGATCACGAGACGCGCATCCGGCGCGAGCTGGGAGCAAAGCGCCTGCGGCAGTTCGGCGGCGGCAGCCGTAACCAGGATACCGTCGAAAGGCGCGTATTCCGGCCAGCCGGCACCACCGTCATCAAGCCTGAAACGGAAATTCCGGTAGCCCAGATCCTGCAGGCGGCGGCGCGCCAGCCGCAGCAGCGGCTCGATGCGCTCCACCGAATAGACCTCATCGACCAGCGCGGCCAGGATCGTCGTCTGGTACCCCGAGCCTGACCCGATCTCAAGCACGCGCCGCAGCTCCCGTCCAGCCAGCAGGGCTTCGGTCATGCGTGCAACGATGTACGGCTGCGAGATCGTCTGGCTGTGGCCGATCGGCAGCGCCGTGTCCTCGTAGGCACGGCTTGCCAGCGCCTCGTCGACGAAGACGTGGCGCGGAATGTTCAGCATTGCGGTCAGAACCCGCTCATCACGGATGCCCATGGCACGCAGACGCTGGATCAGGCGCTCGCGGGTACGCTGTGACGTGAACCCGATACCATCCCAGTGTTCATTCATCCGGGAAACTGCCGCCCCAGCCAGGAGGCCACCTGCTCAAGTGCCGGATAGCGGGTCAGATCGACCTGCAGCGGCGTCACGGACACGCAGTTGCGGCTGATCGCATGGAAATCGGTTCCGGGGCCGGCGTCCGCCGCAGCGCCAGGCGCCCCGACCCAGTAGATCGGGCTGCCCTGGGGGTCTGCGGACCGTACCACCGGCTCGGCCTTGTGCCGGCGCCCGAGACGGGTCGCTTCGTAGCCGGCAATATGCTGCGGCGGCACATCGGGTACATTCACATTGAGGATAGTGTCGGCGGGAAGCGGTTCGCGCCGCAGCTGCTCGAGCAGGCGGACGACGACCCCGGCAGCCGTGGAAAAACTGCTGCCCGAGCGCCCCGCGACAGACACCGCAATCGCCGGCAGACCCAGAAACCGGCCCTCCATGGCGGCAGCCACGGTACCCGAATAGAGCACGTCGTCGCCGAGATTGGCGCCGTTGTTGATCCCGGATACGACGATGTCGGGCTCGGTGCCGAGCAGACCGGTGATTGCCAGATGTACGCAGTCGGTGGGTGTGCCGTCGACATACAGGAAGCCGTTTGCGGCCCGGTGCACGCGCAGCGGTCGTGAAAGGGTAAGCGAATTGCTGGCGCCGCTGCGGTCGCGTTCCGGAGCGACGACATCGACGTGCGCTACCGCCCGGAGCGCCTCCGCCAGGCAGGCGAGCCCGGGGGCCGAATAGCCGTCATCATTGCTCAGCAGGATTCGCATTCCGCGCGCGAAGATACAGAAAACCGTGGGTAAAACCAACCGGCAGCGGCGGAAGGCCGATGGCGGACCCGGAACGCGCCGGCAGCAGTGCAGATCTCGCCTGCGCCAGGGAAACAATCCGGCTGCGACAACGTGGATTAAGGGCTGGCGTGTGTACGCCGGCTGGCCGGGACCCGGCATTTACCGGCATTTAATGGTCGGGGCGAGAGGATTTGAACCTCCGACCACCTCCACCCCAAGGAGGTGCGCTACCAGGCTGCGCTACGCCCCGCCGACAATCCCTGCCCGCACCGGCCACATCCACCTCAGGTCGCACGATTGAGGCGACCGGCGCGCGCACATGATAACCGAGAACCACCCAGGGAGAAACTGGCGGCTAATCCTGCAGCAGCTGCAGGACCTCTTCAAGTTCCAGGATCAGCTGCTGAATGACCGCCGCACGATGGGCCGGGTCACTCAGGTCATGCTCCACGACCAGCTTGTTGCGCGCACCGCTGATGGTGAACCCGTCCACATACAGCAGGCACCGGATCTGGCGGATCAGCATGACATCGTGCCGCTGGTAGTAGCGACGGTTACCCCGCCGCTTCACCGGCTTGAGTTGCGGAAACTCCTGCTCCCAGTACCTAAGCACGTGCGGCTTGACGCCGCACAGGTCGCTTACTTCACCGATGGTGAAATAGCGCTTGCTCGGTATCGGGGGGAGTTCAAGATTGTCCTCGGGATCCAGCATTCAGGTCCACTCTTTCTTTGAGTTTATGGCTGGCCCGGAACGTCACGACACGCCGTGCCGAGATAGGAATCTCTTCTCCGGTCTTGGGGTTGCGTCCGGGACGCGGATTTTTCTTGCGCAGCCCGAAATTCCCAAACCCGGAGAGCTTAACGGATTCCCCGTTTTCCAGCGTTTCGCGGATCTTTTCGAAAAAGAGCTCTACGAACTCCTTCGCCTCCCGTTTGTTTAGCCCTAATTCATTGAACAGCGATTCAGCCAAGTCAGCTTTGGTTAACGCCATCGATTGCGTCCTTCTATTACCTTATTGAACTGCTTATTGTCTGAGTCGTGCTCCCAGCCGAGACTCCAGAACCCTGACCACCTGGTCCATCAGCGCCTCAACCTCCCCTTCTTTAAGAGTGCGCGAAGAGTCCTGTAAGGTCAAGCCCAGTGCCAGACTTTTTCTTCCGGAATCAATGCCTTCGCCGCGATATTCGTCAAAAAGCTCAAGGTTTGCCAGTAACTTGCCGGAAACTTGCGCTACGCAATCCAGAACCGACTGGGCCGGAACCTGCTCATTTACGACCACCGCGATGTCGCGCCGGATGGACGGAAACCGGGAAATCTCCCGGAATTCCGGCATCTTGGCCTGTTTCAGGGTGTCCAGGTCGAGCTCGAACAGGAAAGCGGGTGATTCGAGTCCGCACTTCGTCCCCACGGCCGGGTGCAATGCCCCAACCAGGCCGACGCGCTGTCCCCGGGTGTCCATCACTTCGGCTGCCTGTCCCGGATGCAGCGCCGGATGCGCTGCCGCGCGGAACCGGAAATCCCCGCCTGACCCGCCGGCGGCGAGCAGCGCCTCAACATCCGATTTCACATCGAAGAAATCAACCGCCCGGGCCGGCACGGCCCACTGACCAGGCAGTACCGGACCCACCGCCACCCCGGCGAGCACCGGCTGCTCACGGACCGTACCGTCGGCCTGCGGCAGAAACCGCCGCCCGAGCTCAAACAGCCGCACCCTCGCCTGCTGGCGGTTCAGGTTGTGGCGCACCGCTCCCAGCAGACCCGGCCACAGACTGGTGCGCATGGCCGCCATGTCCGATGCGATCGGATTTGCCAGCATCAACGGCCTGACATCAGGGTCGAGAAGCTGCTGCAGCACCGGGTCAACAAAACTGTAGGTAATCGCCTCCTGGTAGCCGCGGTCGACCAGCAGTGAACGGAACCGGTCGGAGGACAGCGTGCCCTCAGGAATCGCCCCGGCATGCAACGCTGTCCGCGGTCGTCGCGGTGCGAGCTTGTCGTATCCGGTGAGGCGTGCGACCTCCTCGACAAGGTCGCATTCCTCGGCAATGTCGAACCGCCATGACGGCGGCGTCACCTTCCAGCCCTCCGCAGTGCGGGCGACCTTCATGCCAAGACGCCTGAGCAGGGACGGAATCTGCTGCCGGGGTACCGGAGCGCCCAGCAGGCGCTCTGTCCGTCCCGTACGCAGCCTGACCGGCGCGCGCACCGGCAGAAAACGCGCAGCGGTCTTCTCTGTCACCGGCCCGGCACGGCCTCCGGCAATTCCGATGATCAGGCGCGTTGCACGCTCCAGCGCGCGCCTCTGGAGCCCCGGGTCGACTCCGCGCTCGAAACGGTGCGAAGAGTCCGTATGCAGGCCAAGCTGGCGTGCGTGCACCGCGATGGTTTCCGGCCGGAAATAGGCGCTTTCCAGGAACACGGTTGCGGTCGACGCGGATACCGCCGACTCGAGTCCACCCATGATCCCGGCCAGCGCACACGGTCCGCGGCTGTCACAGATGAGCAGTGCGCCATCGGGAACCTCCGGCACACTGCCATCCAGCAGACTCAGGCGCTCGCCGGCGTGCGCGTGCCGTACGGTGATGCCTCCGGAAAGACGCTCCAGATCGAAAGCGTGCAGCGGCTGTCCGAGCTCCAGCATGACGTAGTTCGTCACGTCCACCACAGGATGGATGCTGCGCACTCCCGACCGACGCAGGCGCTCGCGCATCCACAGCGGTGTGGCTGCGGAGGTGTCCAGACCCTCGATGATCCGTCCCGCATAGCGTGGGCAGTCCTGTCGCGCCTGCACCGTCACCCTGAACTGCCGGCTGATGCGTGGGCGCACCGGTGTCGTGGCCACCGCACGCACCGCCCGGCCGGTCAGCGCCGACAGCTCGCGCGCCAGTCCGGCAACACTCAGGCAGTCGCCGCGGTTCGGTGTCAGATCAAGCTCGATCTGCCGGTCGTCGAGCCCCAGGACATCCTTGAGATCCGCACCCGGCGACGCGTCGGCGGGCAGTTCCAGCAGTCCTTCCGAGGTCTCCGCCAGACCGAGTTCCGCGGCTGAACAGAGCATGCCGTCGGACCCGACGCCGTGCACCTCGCTGCGAGCGATCGGTACCCCCCCTGGCAGTTCCGCACCGGGCAGCGCCACGGCCGTCCGCAGACCAGTCTGCGCATTACCGGCACCGCAGACAATCCGCAGGGGGTGACCACCCCCCGTACGCACCGTGCACACGCGCAGGCGGGAGACGGACGGATGGGGCTCGACGGCGACGATCTCGCCGACCACGACATGATCCAGCCGTGCCGCGACCGGCACCAATGCATCAACAGCCAGCCCGGCCATGGTCAGCCGCGCAGCGAGCGCGTCGCCGGACATCCGCACCGGAATCCATTCGCGAAGCCACTGTTCACTGATTTTCATGGTTATGCGTCGGCTTCCTGCTTCTTTTCACACTGGAGCGTGCGCACGCGAGGCGTGCGCACGCTCCAGTACAGTGCCCCATCTCTCAGCGGAACTGCCGCAGGAAACGCAGGTCGTTTTCGAAAAACAGTCGCAGATCGTTGACACCGTAGCGCAGCATGGCAAGCCGCTCCACGCCGAGACCGAATGCGAAACCGCTGTAGCGTTCGCTGTCCACACCGGAGTGGCGCAGCACCCGGGGATGGACCAGACCGCAGCCGAGCACCTCCAGCCATCCCGACTGCTTGCATACACGACAGCCCGAGCCGCCGCAGATCACGCATTCGATGTCCACTTCGGCGGAAGGTTCGGTAAACGGAAAGAACGAAGGCCGGAAGCGGAGCTTCAGTGTCCGCTCAAAAAAGCGTTCCAGAAACTCGCCCACGACCCCTTTCAGATCGGCGAAGCTCACGGACTCGTCCACCATGAGGCCTTCGATCTGGTGGAACATCGGGGTGTGGGTCACATCCGAGTCACAGCGGTACACCCGTCCGGGAGCGATGACCCTGAACGGTGGCTTGTGGCTTTCCATGTAGCGGATCTGCACCGGGGACGTGTGGGTACGCAGCAGAAGCCCGGTGCCAAAATAGAACGTGTCGTGCATGGCGCGGGCCGGGTGACTTTCCGGAATGTTCAGCGCCTCGAAGTTGTGGAACTCGTCCTCGATCTCCGGACCGTCGGCAATATCAAACCCCATGCCGCTGAACAGTGTCTGCAGGCGCTGCACAGTGCGCGTGACGGGATGATATCCGCCCTGCTGCAGACCGCGCCCCGGCAGGGTCACGTCGACTGTCTCGCGCGCCAGCTGCGCGTCGCGCCCGGCGGTCTCGAGTTCCTGTCTGCGACGGACGAGGTCTTCCTGCAGAACCTGCTTGGCTGCGTTGACCTGCTGCCCGGCCTGCGGCCGTTCCGCGGGCGGAAGCGCTCCGAGCCCTTTCAGCTGTTCGGTCAGGATCCCCTTTTTGCCGAGATACCGGACGCGCAGCTGCTCAAGCGCCTGCGCATCGGCAGCCGCCGCGACAGCCTGACGTGCCTCATCCAGCAGTTGGGAAAGCTGTTCACGCACCGTCAGAAGGCGCTCCGGGGACAGAAGCCGCAGAGGGGAAAGGCACCGCCCCTCCCTCTGGAAATACGGACCGCGTGGCAGCAGCGCCACCACGCGCAGCCCGCGGCTTACGAGAGACTGGCCCTGGCCTTTTCCGCCAGCTGCGAAAAGGCCTGCTTGTCATGCACCGCAATGTCAGCCAGGACCTTGCGGTCAATGGTGATGGCGGCACGCTGCAGACCGTTGATGAAGCGGCTGTAACTCAGACCGCATTCGCGGGCTGCGGCATTGATGCGGGCAATCCACAGCGTCCGGAAATCACGCTTGCGCACCCGCCGGTCACGATAGGCATACTGTCCGGCCTTGTCTACCGCCTGCTTGGCAACACGGTAGATCTTGCGACGGGCGTTGAAATAGCCCTTGGCCCGCCCCAGCACCTTTTTGTGACGCGCATGGGCCGTCACTCCGCGCTTAACACGTGGCATGATTCACCCCCTCAGATGTACGGCAGCATGCGCCGCACGAGCGCAACATCGGAACTGTGCACCTGCATCGTGCCGCGCAGATGACGTTTGCGCTTGGTCGTCTTCTTCGTGAGGATATGACGCACGTGCGAGTGTCCGGTCTTGAAATTCCCGCTCGCAGTCTTGCGGAACCGCTTGGCAGCCCCGCGGTTGGTTTTCAGCTTCGGCATTTCAGTACTCCGCATTCTCACGCCGCCGCCCTCTGTCAGACAGGGGCATCGCGGCGCTACAGGTTGGGCCGCCCAGTCGGCACGGCCTATCGTTTGGGGTTCACCACCATGACCATCTGCCGGCCTTCCAGGCGCGGATGCTGCTCTATGGTCCCGAATTCCTTGAGGTCGGTTTCGATGCGCCTCAGCAGCTGGATACCCAGCTCCTGGTGAGCCATCTCGCGACCCCGGAAACGCAGGGTGATCTTGGCCTTATCCCCGTTCTCCAGGAAACGTATCAGGTTGCGCAGTTTGACCTGATAATCTCCAATGTCCGTCCCGGGACGGAATTTGACTTCCTTGATCTGAATCTGTTTCTGTTTGCGTTTTGCCGCGTGTTTCCGTTTGCTCTCTTCGTACTGGAACTTTCCGTAGTTCATGATGCGGCAGACAGGCGGCACCACGTTGGGCGAGATCTCCACCAGATCCAGTCCCTCTGTCACCGCCATCTGTCTGGCTTCGGCGGTTGAAACCACGCCCACCTGTTTTCCGTCAGCGCCAATCAATCGCACATTCGGCGCCTTGATCTGCTCATTCAGGCGTGTCTCTCTGTCTGCAGCGATCGGTGCAACCCTCCGTTCTAGCCAGCAAAAAAGCCGTGGCCCGCGACCTCCTGGGTGAGCCGTCCGCCGAACGCATCAAGCGTCATCGGACCAAGATCCTCACCCGTGCGCGAGCGCACGGCGACAGTCCCGTTCTGCGCCTCCTTTTCCCCCACTACCAGCAGGTATGGGATGCGCTGCAGGGTATGTTCGCGTATTTTAAAGCCAATCTTTTCGTTTCTCAAGTCTATTTCGACACGGAACCCCTGCCTGGCCAGGTTTTCTGCCAGGGTACGGGCATAGGCATCCTGGCGGTCCGTGATGGTCAGAATCACTGCCTGCACCGGAGCCAGCCAGGCCGGAAAGGCACCGGCATACTCCTCGATCAGGATCCCGATAAAACGCTCGATCGAACCAAACACGGCCCGGTGTAGCATGACCGGAATCTGCCGGCTGCCGTCAGCCGCGACATAGCTCGCCCCCAGACGCCCAGGCATGGAGAAATCCACCTGGATGGTACCGCACTGCCAGAGCCTTCCGATCGAATCCCGGAGCGAAAACTCGATTTTCGGGCCATAGAAGGCCCCTTCCCCGGGCTGCAGGTCCCACGGCAGGTTCTTGCTGTTCAGCGCCTGCTCGAGGGCATGTTCCGCCCGGTCCCAGGCTTCGTCCGAGCCGATGCGGCTGGCGGGCCGGGTGGACAGCCGGTACTGGAGCTCGCGGAACCCGAAATCCGAATAGACCCGGTGCAGGAGGTCGATGAAGGTCGACACCTCGTCCTGGATCTGGTCTTCGGTGCAGAAGATGTGGGCATCGTCCTGCGTGAACCCCCGCACCCGCATGAGTCCGTGCAGCGCGCCGGACTGCTCATTACGGTGGCAGGAACCGAATTCCGCCAGCCGCAGCGGCAGATCGCGGTAGCTCTTGAGGCCCTGGTTGAAAATCTGGATATGGCACGGACAGTTCATCGGCTTCACCGCGAAGGTGCGTTTCTCCGACTCGGTGGTGAACATGTCGTCATGAAATTTCTCCCAGTGGCCCGATTTCTCCCACAGGCTGCGATCGACCAGCTGTGGCGTACGCACTTCACGGTAGCCGCTTTTTGCCCACAGACGGCTCATGTAGCCCTGGATTGTCTGGTAGATGCGCCAGCCGCGCTCGTGCCAGAAAATCATGCCCGGAGCCTCTTCCTGGACGTGAAACAGGTCGAGCGCCTTGCCGATCCGGCGGTGATCCCGCTTTTCCGCCTCTTCCAGACGGTGCACGTGGGCATCCAGCGCCTTCTTGTCTGCCCAGGCGGTACCATAGATACGCTGCAGCATTTCGTTGCGGGAGTCCCCGCGCCAGTAGGCACCGGCGACCTTCATCAGACGGAAAGCCCGCAACCGGCCGGTCGACGGAACATGCGGCCCGCGACAGAGATCGATGAATTCGCCCTGCCGGTAAAGCGAGATCAACTCATCCTGCGGAATGCTTTCGATGATTTCCGCCTTGTACTGTTCGCCCATGCCGCGGAACAGCTTTGTGGCCTGGTCGCGCGGCATGAGTTCGCGGTGCACCGGGAGATCGCGCCGGGCGATTTCCTGCATGCGCGTCTCGATGGCACGCAGATCCTCTTCGCTGAATCCCCGTTTGTAGGAAAAATCGTAGTAGAACCCATCTTCGATGACCGGACCTATGGTCACCTGGGCCTCGGGATAAAGTTCCTTCACCGCATGCGCAAGAAGATGCGCAGTGGAGTGCCGGATCACTTCCAGACCGGCGGGATCACGGTCGGTGATGATGGATACGTCTGCGTCGTGATCGATCGTGAAAGAGGTATCAACCAGGCGGCCGCTGACCTTGCCGGCCAGGGCAGCCTTGGCCAACCCCGGACCGATGGAGGCCGCCACTTCAGCAACGGTAACGGGCTGGGCATACTCGCGCCGGGATCCGTCCGGCAAGGTCACTACAACGGGCATCTGGGCTTGGACCCTTTGTTCAGTGGCGGCCTCCACGAAGGGCCGCATGTGGGTTCCCTTTCCGGCTGCGTCCGGTCCTGTGCCGTCCGGACACCGGGAAAGCTGGTAGGCGCGAGTGGGATCGAACCACCGACCACTACCATGTCAAGGTAGTGCTCTACCACTGAGCTACGCGCCTGCGTTGAGCGGCGCAAAATACCACAACTGCGCGGCTTGTCACAAGGCATGGCATTGCAGCCAAGCGGCTGCGCTGCGGCGGCCCCGCGCCACAATTTGTGCCATCCGGGCTAGCGGCCGGTAACACCGGCATCCGCTGCCCGGAGATTGCGCGCCTTGATGGCTTCGATCCGGTTGCGGATCACGGCGGCCTCCTCGAATTCCAGGTTGCGCGCATGCGCAAACATTTCCTTTTCGAGCCTGCTGAGCACGCGTCCCAGCGCCTCCGGTGCAAGCCCGGCGTACTCTGCGTTTTCCTCCGCGGCAGCCTGGGCTATGTCGATGCGCCCGGCACGCGTGTACGGTACACCATCGATGATGTCCTTGACCGCCTTGACGATGCTTGTCGGGGTGATGCCGTGAATGTGGTTGTATTCAATCTGCTTCATACGCCGGCGCTCAGTTTCATCCATTGCCTGGCGCATGGAGTCGGTGATCCTGTCGGCATACAGGATGGCCTTGCCGTGCACATGGCGGGCTGCGCGGCCGATGGTCTGGATGAGCGAGCGGGCGGAGCGCAGAAAGCCCTCCTTGTCCGCGTCCAGTATTGCCACCAGCGAAACTTCCGGGAGATCCAGCCCCTCACGCAGCAGATTGATCCCCACCAGCACGTCGAACACACCGGCACGCAGGTCGCGGATGATCTCCACCCGCTCGACCGTATCGATATCCGAATGCAGGTAGCGCACGCGCACGCCGTGTTCGGCAAAATACTCCGTGAGGTCTTCGGCCATGCGCTTGGTCAGCGTGGTGACCAGAACGCGCTCGTTCACACCGGTGCGTTGCCCGATCTCGGAAAGCAGATCATCGACCTGCGTCAGTATCGGCCGCACTTCTATCTGCGGATCGACCAGGCCGGTAGGCCGGACGACGAGATCGATCACCGCACCTGAGCGCTTCATCTCGTAGTGACTGGGGGTCGCCGACACGAAAATCGTCTGTGGCATCAGCGCCTCGAATTCCTCGAACCGCAGTGGCCGGTTATCGAGGGCCGAAGGCAGGCGAAATCCGTATTCGACCAGCGTCTCCTTGCGCGCCCGGTCGCCACGGTACATGCCTCCGATCTGGGGCACGGTCACATGGCTTTCATCGATCACCAGAAGACAGCCGGCCGGAAGATAATCAATGAGCGTCGGCGGCGGTTCCCCTGGAGCCCGTCCGGACAGGAACCGCGAATAGTTCTCGATGCCCGGACAGTACCCCAGTTCCTGCAGCATCTCCATGTCGAGGCGGGTGCGGCTTTCCAGGCGCTGCGCTTCCACAAGCTTGCCAGCCGACCGCAGCTCTTCGAGCCTCGCACGCAGCTCCTCCTTGATCAGATCTATCGCCTGGATCACCGTTTCGCGCGGCGTAACGTAATGCGACGACGGAAAAATCGTCGCGCGTACAAGCGGATTCTGGGCCTCTCCGGTCAGCGGATCGAACTGGGCGATGCCCTCGATTTCGTCGCCGAACAGCGTCACCCGGATCGCCCACCGGTCCGATTCCGCCGGAAATATGTCGATGACATCCCCCCTCACGCGGAAGGTTGCCCGATGCAGCTCGTAATCATTGCGCGTGTACTGCAGCTCCGCGAGCCGGCGCAGGATGGCCCGCTGGTCCATGATGGCCCCGACACGCAGATGCAGGATCATGTCGTGATAGGCACCGGGGTCGCCGAGGCCGTAAATGGCCGAAACGGTTGCAACGATGATTGAGTCCGGGCGCTCGAGCAGGGCCTTGGTCGCGGACAGGCGCATCTGTTCTATGTGCTCGTTGATCGATGCGTCCTTCTCTATGTAGGTATCAGAGGACGGAACATAGGCTTCCGGCTGGTAATAGTCATAATAGGAAACAAAATATTCCACGGCATTGCGCGGAAAAAAATCCCGCATCTCGGCATACAGCTGTGCTGCAAGGGTCTTGTTGGGCGCCATGATCAGCGTTGAACGCTGCAGCTGCTGGATCACATTCGCGATGGTATAGGTCTTACCTGACCCGGTGACACCCAGCAGCGTCTGGAATGCCTCGCCGCTGCGCAGACCGCTCACCAGGGACGCGATTGCCTGCGGCTGATCTCCCGACGGACTGAATGGGCTTTCAAGGATAAACGTCTGGCTCATCGGCATTGGTGGCCTGAGGAATGTCAGGTATATTACTCCAATTCAACCGTTTACTGCTGGGTACAAGAATTTGTCAACGATACGCCTTTCGAGCCGCGTCCAGCGCATCCGGCCCTCCTCTACACTTGCAGTTACGGCCCGCGCCCGGGAACTGAGGTCGCAGGGCAAGGACGTCATCGGACTGGGAGCCGGAGAGCCGGATTTCGATACACCGGAACACATCAAGGAAGCGGCCATCCGTGCCATTCGTCAGGGCTTTACGAAATACACCGCTGTCGATGGAACACCTTCCCTGAAACAGGCCGTACATGACAAGTTTCTGCGGGAAAACGGTCTCGAATACGGCCTCGACCAGATTCTGGTCTCAGTCGGCGGAAAACAGAGCTTCTTCAATCTTACGCAGGCACTGCTTGACCCGGAAGATGAAGTGGTCATTCCGGCGCCCTACTGGGTGTCCTATCCGGACATGACGCTCCTCGCCAGCGCCACGCCGGTATTCATCAAAGCCGGCATCGATCAGGCCTTCAAGATCACGCCCGACCAGCTCGACAGCGCCATCGGATACAAAACCCGGCTCGTCGTGATCAACAGCCCGTGCAACCCGACCGGCACAGTCTATTTGCGCTCCGAACTCGAGGCACTTGGCGCCGTCCTGCGAAGATACCCGGACGTGCTGATCGCGACGGATGACATGTATGAGCATATTCTCTGGACCAGCGAGCCATTCTGCAACATCGTCAATGCCTGCCCGGATCTCAAGGACCGTACTATCGTCATGAACGGGGTATCCAAGGCCTACGCGATGACCGGCTGGCGCATCGGCTATGCGGCAGGTCCCAAGACCCTGATTGCGGCAATGCGCAAGATCCAGTCACAGAGCACGTCAAATCCGACATCTATCTCGCAGGTTGCTGCCGAAGCGGCACTCAACGGGGATCAGGGCTGCATCGCCCTCATGTTGAAGGCCTTCCGTGAGCGCCATGACCGGGTCGTCGCCCGGCTCAACCAGCTGCGCGGCGTGCGCTGCCTGCCATCGGCCGGCACCTTCTACGCCTTTCCCTCGTTCGAAGGTGCGATCGCCGAATTCAAGGACATCCACAATGATGTCGAAATGGCGGAGTTTCTGCTCAACGAAATCGGAGTGGCGCTGGTTCCTGGTTCGGCTTTCGGAGCCGAGGGCCATCTGCGCCTGTCGTATGCCACCAGCATGGAAAACCTGGATACGGCCCTGGACAGGCTCGAGAAACTGCTTGGCCGGACAGACTAATTTGGAATGAGAGCCGGCCCGGGACAGGATTCCGCGGACACGGCGACAGATCCCGGAATTCCGGATTCCGCATAGACCTGCAGCGATAACTTGTTGGACGCAATGGGCCGGTCATACGGTCTTGCGCAATACAGCCTGCCCTGATTTCAGGGGGAGGGTATTTTCCGGACAGCAACATTGCTTGACCTGTCCCGGAGGCGACAGTAGCATAGCGACCCTTCTGTTCCCCGGTAGCTCAGTCGGTAGAGCAGGTGACTGTTAATCACCGGGTCGGCGGTTCGAGTCCGTCCCGGGGAGCCAATTAAATCAATAGCTCCCATACGATTTTCCCTTCCTCTCTTATCCTGGCAGCGGGGGATACCGGGTCCCCCCAAATTTTCTTAAACACATCAATCCTCGCTCCCGTTTTCTTAAAAATGCGGCCAAGGCGGTGATCATTTCCCCTTTGCGGCTACGCCCGGCAATGCGCTGTAATGTGCTGTAAAGTCCGGCATAACCCAATGGAACCACACTAGTCTCTTACGACTTCGATCATAAGAGACTATATTGTTCCCCGCGCGCGTGGGGATGAACCGCGGCCTGTGTCGATCATGGTGACAGTGCGGATATGTTCCCCATGCGCCATCGCACCTGCCCCATTACTCATAGGTCGTCCAGTGGCTCCATCCGCTCGATCCGCGACACCGCCCGAGCCGGCGCTCGGCCCGCATCCGTGACATCAAGAACTCGCCATGGGAATCGCTCCTGGTCGAGGTAGTCTACAACGAGCTTGGATGCATGTGATCGCGAATAGGCAACCACCCGGTAGCGGCGGACCGGTCGGACGCCGCTTCTGGAATCAGCTGTATAGACGGCCACCTTGAATCGTGCCAGGACTTCAGACCCACCCTCCTCCGCCCAGAGGATCACCGGCAAACCGCGGTGCTGGCCCTCCTCGTGGGCCAAGGCGTTGGCTGCCTCAAGCGGGAGCGCAGAGCGAATCCACTCTTTGATTTCACCGGCCA